>JBGVFJ010000039.1:0-26904 GCA_045121005.1 Acutalibacteraceae bacterium | reverse complement strand
CAAAAAACAAACAGCCGCACGTGAGCGGCTGCTTGAGATAGTAATGCGTTGTCAAACTTCTATGCCCCTTTCAGGGGCTTTGCCTGTAGGTGCCCCTTATAGGGGCTGTGCAAACCACTAGTTTACTAGTGGTTATGATTTTTAATTCGGATTTAATCAGCTCTGGAAGGCTGTGTCGTCCTTAACACAGTCTGAGGGGATTTCAAGCATTGATGCCTCAGCACCGTCTACAAGATTTGAAATATCAAGGGTCTGTGTTGAACTGCCTGATGTGATAATAATATATTCAAGAGCGCCGTCATAGTAGCAATATTCAAGAACTGCATTGTTTTCTGTGCAGAAAGTTTCGCAATCGTATGAAGTGCCGCTGATTGTCTTTTTAGAAGTTGAAGAATAAATAACCTCTGCCTTGAAAATCTTTTCATAAGTTTCAAAAACAGATGATATATCCTCATCAGTTTCACTGTATACACCCTGGAACGCGGTAACAACTCCAAGCTTAACAGTGGGAACTATCTGATAGTTTTTGCCGTTTTTGTGGAGCAATCTGTATTCCACGGGAATTGCGCTGATTACCATTGTTGAGCTCATAACCTTTGATTCACCGTCGGTAGAAAATACTACGTCAAGATCGTCCACAGATTCATCTGAAAGAGTCAATGTGAAGGTATATTTTCCGTCAGCAAAAATGGGGTCAACAGTTTTGGCCTTTTTGGTTTTGTCGTAGCTTTTGCCAAAATCATCTTTAAGTCCGGTTGCAAACTGAAGAATAATAAGTGCATCGTTGGAGTTAACTCTGCCGTCTGCATTAACGTCGGCAATAGCATCTTTGTAAGCGTTGGTTGTGTTCAGGCCTGTTGCTATCTGCAAAACCGTAAGCGCATCGTTTGCGTTGATTTTTGTGTCAGCTGTTACATCACCGTAAACCACATCTTTTGCAGCAAAAGCGTTCATGGTTAAAACACCGAAAGCCATCACAAGAGCAAGAACTGTTGCAAGAATCTTTTTAATCATAATCTTTTCCTTCTTTCTTATTTAATAACTTCCATTGTCTTGATTACAATCGGATTAACGGGCGTTGCAATTTCACCTAATGAATTGTATGTACGCTGAACATCCATAAAGCTGTCCACAACCTCCATACCTTCAATAACCTTGCCGAAGCCCGCATATCTTCCGTCGAGGGAAGAAACGTAGTCGTCACTGTAACAGATAAAGAACTGTGATGATGCCGAGTTGTAATCGTTTGTGCGGCCCATTGAAATAACGCCCCTCGTGTGAGAAAGAGTGTTCTGTTCAAAGCCGTTGATTGCAAACTCACCGTGGATTGTTTCATCGCTGCCTTTGTAACCCTGACCGTCGGACGAGCCGCCCTGAGCCATAAAGCCGTCAACAATGCGATGGAAGGTGAGCCCCTCATAAAATCCCTCATTAACAAGCTTAATAAAGTTTTGGCAGGTTTCAGGTGCATATTTGGGATAAAGCTCAATCACGAACTCTCCGCCATCCTCCATAGTTACCTTAACCTTTGTGTGCTGAGCTGTGTCGGCAGGAGTTTCCCCAGGCTTTTCACCGCAGCCTGCAAAGCACAGGCAGAAAAGCACGGCACAAATCAGCAAGCTGATTACTTTTTTCACCTAATCAGTCCTTTCTTACAGATATATAGAGTATATCACAAAACTCTCTTGCATACAAGAGTAATTTTATGGTAGTATGTAATAAATCTGAAAATGGCGGTTTATTGTTTTGAAAAAGAAAAATATTACCCTTTGCGCAATCAATTCCAAATATATTCACTCCTGCCCTGCTGTGTATTACCTTGAAGCAGAGCTCAGGTTAGTTATGCCCGAGATGAATGTCAACATAATTGAAGCCTCGGTCAACGACACCGCGGAGCATATTCTTTATTCAATTTTTGAATCAAAACCAGGGATTGTCGGCTTCAGCGTTTATATCTGGAATGTGTCTATGATTGCAAAGCTTTGCAAAAGCATCAGAGCAATCGACCCTGATGTTAAAATAGTTCTCGGCGGGCCCGAGGTTTCTTACGGAATAGGCCACACCCACATAGCCGAAGCGGATTATGATCTGATTGTCAGCGGCGAGGGTGAAAAGGCGTTCCCTGAGGCAGTGAAGATTATTGTTGAAAACAAAAAAGTTCAAAGCAAAACAATCGAAGCTCCGCTTATTGAAAGCCTCGACGACATTCCTTTTGTATACAACGAAAGCAATATCACCAATTTCAAAAACAGAATCATTTATTATGAAACCTCCCGCGGCTGTCCGTTCAGCTGCGCATACTGTCTTTCTTCCGTTTGCGGCAAGGTGAGATTCCTTTCGTTGAATCGAGTGTTTTCCGATATCGACTTTTTCATCAGTCACAATGTGCAGCAGGTTAAGTTTGTGGACCGCACATTTAACTGCAACCCCAAAAGAGCAACCGAAATCTGGAAATATATCATTGAAAACGCTGACAGAAGCAGAACAAATTTCCACTTTGAAATCGGTGCAGATTTGCTCACCGACGAACAGCTTGAGCTTTTGCAATCTGCCCCTGCGGGCAAAATTCAGCTTGAAATCGGCATTCAATCCACTTGTGAAAATGCGTTAAAAGAGAGCTGCCGATATGCACCTAACGAAAAAATCCTCAGCAATGTGTCTGCCTTGCGTCAAAAGGGCAACATAAACATTCACACCGACCTGATTGCAGGCCTGCCCTACGAAAGCTACGAACGGTTTCAGCAAAGCTTCAACGAAGTTTATGCGCTCAAAGCCCACCAGCTTCAGCTGGGATTTCTCAAGCTTCTCAGCGGTGCGCCGTTAAATGACCTCACAGAAAAACACGGCTACGCTTTCACTTCTTATCCCCCGTATGAAATTCTCAGCAACAAATATATTTCTTATGCAGAGCTTCAGCTTCTGAAAGAGGTTGAAGATGTTGTTGAAAAAATCTGCAATTCCAACCGCTTCGTGCTGTTTTTAAACGAGCTTGAAGCTCACTTTTCATCACCCTTTGAGATGTTCAGAAAAATTGCAGATTATATGAAAGAAAAAAATCTCCTTTTCTGCGGAGTTGCCACAAAGAAGCTTTATGACACGCTTGGTGATTTTGCCAAAGAAAACGGGCTTGATATGAGCGAAGTTTTACTCAGGGATTTTTACCTTAGTGAAAATTCCGAAATCCCTCCCGATTCGTTGAAAGCACTTGCAGGGTTGAGCAAATTCACCCGCCCTGCATCGAGCAAAATTCTTCACGAAATGAACCTTGCAAAAGAAAAGAAAATTTTTGTTAAGTTCATCAACAACAAGGCTTTTGTTATCAACTACGCCAACCGCAATTCCGTTGACGGCAGATATGATTTAATCTGCGAAAAGGAGGTTGTTTTTGATGAATAGCCTTTGCACAGCGTGTCCTCGCAACTGTGAAATCAACAGAACTGCATCCCCCGGCTTTTGCGGAGTGTCCGACACCTTTCGCGTGGCAAGAGCCGCCTTGCACCACTGGGAAGAGCCTTGTATCAGCGGAGCCAAGGGCAGCGGTACCGTTTTCTTTTCGGGCTGCAACCTGAAATGTGTATACTGTCAGAATTTTGAAATAAGCCACAATGCTTTCGGCAAGGACATCAGTGACGAAAGGCTCTGCGAAATTTTTGACGAATTGATTGCACAAGGCGCTCACAACATCAATCTGGTTAACCCAACCCACTATGCACTAAGATTGGCACAGCTTTTAAAAAATAAAAAGCCTTCTGTTCCGATTGTTTATAACACAAGCGGATACGAAAAGGCCGAAACATTGAAAGAGCTTGAAGACATCGTTGACATTTATCTCACAGATTTGAAATATTGCGACAATAAGGTTTCAAAAAAATACAGCAAGGCGGAGGATTATTTTGAATTTGCCTCTGATGCAATTCGTGAAATGAAGCGTCAGCAACCCGAGGACATTTTTGACTCTGACGGAATAATGAAAAAAGGTGTTATTATCAGGAGCCTTATTCTCCCCGGCAACATCAGCCAGTCGATGAAGGCTCTTGACTTTGTGGCGGATAATTTCGGAAACGAAACAATCGTCAGCCTAATGAGTCAATACACCCCTTGCGGACAATGTGATGAATTTCCCACCATAAACCGCAGAATTTCAAAAAGAGAATACATAACCGTGTTGAATCACCTTGACTCCCTGGGCTTTGAAAACGCCTATGTGCAGGAGCTTTCCTCCGCTAAAGAGGAATATATCCCACCATTTGATTTAACCGGAGTATGAGAAAACGGCTTGAGAACCACTCTCAAGCCGTTAGCTTTATGCATTATATTTAATTGAAATGCAGTGCGAGCGCATTTTTGAGTAGGTAAAAATCTTGATGCGCACATTTTCACCCTTAACAGTCTTTCCTCCAACATTCATCGAAGTAATATAACCAACGCTGTTGCTGATTGATTTGTCGTGAACAATGTCTGCAAACCAGGTTTCGGGAGAATCGTTGAGCACAACACCGAGATTTTGCTGAACCATTGTTCTGACCTCTTCCGCTGTGTAGGTATAGGTCTTTTTCATCACGCTTTCAGATTCGGGGCTTGTTCTGCCGCCGCGCAGGTAAGGAACGTCGGAGCCTCCCCAGGCATTTTTGGCAGAGGTGTTTTTGCCGCCCATACTTGAACAATAAACCGAAAGAATCGCCTTATCGTTGTATGAAATATATTCACCCAGAACCTCGTTCATTGCAGTTTCAATTTTTGTGCCTTCATATTTATAATCTGACTTGTAGGCGTGGGTGGAGGCACTTACATTAAAGCCGTAATATTTCGCATAAGTATAAATTGCAACCATCTGTGCTTTGATGGCTTCAATGTGCCAGCTGTCACCAATCTCCGCTCTTACTGAGCCTGCAATATATGTTTTGAGGTCAAGCTCCTCACTTCCGTATTTAACAGTTTCGGGAAGCTCTTCTTCCTCATCTTTTTCTATTTTTGTTTTATCGCTGTAATAGTAATGCAGAAGAATTTCATCGTAGGTCCATCCGTCCTCGGCATATTTTTTTGCTCCGTACTGGCTCATACCCACACCGTGACCGTAGCCGTAGCAAACAATGGTGAAGGTACCCGAAACAGGCTCAACCGCACGGATATATTCAAGGCTTACCCAACCTGATTTTCCGTTGTAAGTGGTCTGTCCCCAGTTATTGCTGATTTTGGTTATTGTCAGCACTGTGCCTAACGGAATATCGGCAACCTTGCTGTATGAAGTTCCCGCACCGCTTCTGAGCCTCAATGACGGGTCTGCGGTAACCACGCCCTCAAAGGGCACTCCGGTCTCACTTTCAACTTTTTCTTTTGGGGGAATCAAGCCCGTCACCGTCTGCAATATCAACAGCGCGTCAGAAGAATTGACCTTGCCGTCACCGGACAAATCACCGATTTCAACCTGAGCAGAAGTGAGCGTTTTCATTCCTGTTGCTGCCTGAAGCACAAGCAACGCATCGTCGGAAGCAAGCTTGCCGTCATTTGTTACATCACCCATATATGTTACCGCAAACGAGGGGAGCGCAAAGCTACCCAATAAAGATAAGACTATGGATATTACAAGCAAAACAGATAAAATTCTTTTTGAAAAAACCTGCAAAAAATCACCACCAAAATGTCTGTTGGCAAAATTATAGCAAATTTCCCGTTCAAAGTCAAACTACAGCCCGATTCTTGCGCAAACACAGTCAAGCAAAGCATTCTCGTCCGTGGCTTCAACAAAGATTTCATCAAGCTCTTTTTGGCATCGGCGAAGCTTTTTCATAACATTTTCAACCTCTTTCATCAGTGAATCGCAGGCACGCTGATTAAACTGAAGCCTTACCCGTGTGTTTTCTCCGGGAACCTCCTGCATAAACCTTTTGACCCGTACTTTTTTAATGTCTGAAACGGCTATGGTTTCGTTTTTGTTTTCTCTGAAAACCCCGAATCTCAGCGCAGGTATAATCACGTGGTCGGGCACACCTGCAAAATCAAGAAAACTCTGACAGCTTATAACATCAATTCCACTGCTCAGGGCATATCTGCGCATCCGGTCAATAATCATATCACTGCAATAGCCTGCGCTCCCGCTTATAACAATTGCCGTGTCGCAAAGCCGTGATAAGTCACAATCTGCGCATTTTATGCCGTCGGCTGTGGGCACACTGAAAAACACCTTGCTTTCAACTCCCACTCTGCCCGACGGAGGACAACCCTGCGAAGACCAGAGTTTAGCAGCGTAGCGGCTGATTTTTCGTGAATCTGCGTTTTCTTTTTCAAGCCGTTTTCTGTCACGGCACACCCCTGCCGCCGCCGAAAGGAAGCGGGTGCATTTCCGCTCCGCCTCCGACAAGGTACGGATAATCGAAACTATTTCGGCACCATTGGATTTCAGCACATTCCCTTTCTGAAAAGCTTCAATGCCGATTATTCCGTCAACGCCGCCAAAGGTCAGTGCGCTTTCTTCAAAAGGATGCGTTCCGTCGCAGAGTATAAACCGCCCTTCTTCACATTTAATTCCCGTTATGCTGCCATCATAATTGCAGGTAACCGAAAACGGAAGATTTTGATTTTCAAGCGCTTTTGCCACATTGTTGAAAAGATTGGCTTTAACCTTATCTGACCTGCCCTTTAATATGTATCTGAAGCAATCCGGATTTACAGAGTTCAGCTTTATATGTCTGAAGCCGTCTTTAGTATATGTGCTGTGATAAAAATTCCCCATTTCGTTACCGCCTTTCACTTGTTCTGTTTCCATTCTATTCAAATCGAACAAATTGGTGAAGGCTTTTATTTTTTTATACATAAAGCAAAAAAATGTTGGGAAATGTATTGATTTTTTTAAACCGTTGTGATACAATGCTCATAGGGATTTTTTTCCGAATCTACGAAAGGAGATTGAACACTATGGATTTCGAAGCAATCATTGCTGAGCTTACTCCTATCTTTGAAAGCATCGTTGCTTACTTCAGCGGCGAAGAATTCAAGGCTCTCATCGATACAGTTGTTGAGTTCATCTCAGGCCTTATGGCATAATTTCTTTACTTAAAAACCACGGTTCACGCCGTGGTTTTTTTGTTTACATATTGAATTTTTTTCCTTATGTAGTATAATAACTACTATACTGAAAACAAGGAGTTATTTTATGCTTACTTTCACACAGTTTTTCTCAAGCGTATTTTTAATCCTCGCAACACTGTTCAACTCTTTTATTCCTCTTCTGGCAGGCAACCAGTTCACAGAGCACCTTTGTTATGATAACTGGTCTTCCTCCGACGCGTATGTGCTTGATTATGACAATGTGCTCAAAAAAGACGCTGATGAGGATTTTAAAATTCTTGTTCTTGCCGACACGCAGCTTGACAACGATGACGCCACCGGAGCAAAACGTTTTGCTTCAGAGGCTCTCATCACCGCTCTTGTTGAAAAATCCGACCCCGACCTCATCGTCACTGTGGGCGACAATGCTATCGGAGGCTTTGCTTATCAGTGGGTTATCGACTTCCTCAATTCTTTCGGCATTCCCTGGGCGCCCATAATGGGCAACCACGACGGTCAGGGTCTCCCCGATGAAAGCTGGGCAGCCTACAAAATGACCAAGGCTGATAATTGCCTTTTCGAATTTGGCCCCAAAGATATGGGTCACGGCAACTATGTGCTGCATATCTCGCAGAATAACAAGATAATCCACACTCTTTATCTTATGGACTCTCACGATTCAACCGATTATTTTGACGGCACAACTCTTTACGAAGATGTTTATGACGGCGTTTGGAAAAATCAGATTGAATGGTACAAATGGAATGTAAACGGACTTAATACCCTCACGAACTCAAATGTTCAGAGCACAGTATTTATGCACATTCCGTTCCCCGAATATAATAATGCTTTTGACAATATGAATTCCGACCCCACCTCATTCGGTGAAAAGAACGAATACATCTGCTGCGGTATCAACAGAGGTATGTTTGATGTTATTAAGGAGTTGGGAAGCACCAAGGATGTTATCTGCGGCCACGACCACGTAAACACATTTTCAACCGTTTATGAAGGTGTACGCCTTTCTTATGCACTTAAAACAGGCCTCACATCGTATCACGACGAAGCCATCCAGGGCGCAAGCCTTCTTACAATCGACAATAACGGCGCAACTAAATTTTCACACATTGATGCAACCAAGTTTTAATTACACTTTCAAAGCAAAACACGGTATCGTTTGATACCGTGTTTTTATGTTATGTTATTGAGTTTTTAATTGCTTCAAAGCTTTCATCACTGATTACATGCTCAATCTTACAGGCATCCTCGGTTGCCAATGTTTCTTCAACGCCAAGGTTCACAAGGAATTTTGAAATCACCGTGTGGCGTTCATACATTCTTTCTGCAATTTCGAGCCCCGCCTGAAGAAGGGTGATGTGACCGTCTTTATCAACTTCAATATAACCGTTTTCGCGGAGATTTTTCATCGCAACGCTGATGCTGGGCTTTGAAAATTCAAGCTCATTGGCAATGTCGATTGATCTGACCATACCTTTGGATTTATGGAGCATATATATAGTTTCAAGATAATTTTCTGCTGAAGCGTGTATTTTCATATAATCACCGATAAATGAATTTTGATTATTATATCACACCCGATTTTCTTTTTCAAGTATCTCAATTTTTGAAAAAAATCTTAAAATCCCCAAAAAAGGTATTGACAAATCTTTAACTTAATGATAATATATCTCTGTAGTTAGCGAAAACTAACTCAATAAGATACAGGTGATTTGATATGAACTTAACTGATGCAAAAGCAGGAAAAGAATATGTCATCAGCTCAGTTAAAACCAATGACGAGGAGCTTGACAATTTTCTTTTTTCCCTTGGTTGCTACAGCGGTGAGCCCATTACCGTGATTTCTCACACCCCGGGCGGCTGCGTTGTTGCAATTAAAGACGGAAGATACAGTATTGACAATCAGTTGGCTAAGGTTATCAGCGTTTGATTTTAACCTTCAACAGCCAACTTCTTATTTCAGCGACGAGTTAGTCGTGTTTAACCGAGGAGGATGTAAAATGAGAATTGCTCTTGCGGGCAATCCAAACAGCGGTAAAACAACAATGTTTAACGCCCTAACCGGCCGCAACGAAAAGGTCGGCAACTGGGCAGGCGTTACCGTTGAAAAGAAACAAGCAGCCATCAAAAAAAGTATTTTCAGCGCCGAAGAACAGCTCATTGCAGTTGACCTTCCCGGCGCATACTCTATGTCACCCTTCACTTCTGAAGAAAGTGTGACAAGCTCTTACATAAAAAACGAAAATATAGATGTCATTATCAACATCGTTGACGCAACTAATCTCAGCAGAAGCTTGTTTTTCACAACTCAGTTGCTTGAGCTTGGCGTTCCCGTTGTTGTGGCTCTTAACAAAACCGATATCAACCAGAAGAAACAGACCAAAATTGACACCGAAATTTTGTCTCAGGAGCTTGGCTGTCCTGTTGTTGAAACGGTTTCCACCTCCGCCGACGGACTTGGTGAGGTTGTTCGCACTGCGGTTTCACTCAAAGGCAAAGGTCAGTTTCCTCCATATTCACAGGGCAACATCGACCTGACTGATAAGACTGCCGTTCAAAAGGCAGACAGAAAGCGTTTTACTTTTGTAAACAACATTGTTAAAAAGGTTGAAAGCCGTAAAATTTTCACCAAAGACATCAACTTTCAGGATAAAATTGATGCCGTTGTTACCAACAGGTTCCTCGGCATTCCCGTTTTTGCCGTTGTGATGTTCCTTGTTTTCTGGATTTCTCAGGCAGGACCGGGCGTCTGGATTGCCGAGGGTTATGAAACGGCAAACGGAACGGTCATCCCGGGCCTTGTCACTCTTCTTGAAGGCTTCCAGAGTTGGGTAGGCGGATTTTTTGAAAACGCCAATCCCCTTCTTTCAGCTTTGCTTGTTGACGGTGTAATCGGCGGAGCCATTGCAGTTATCGGCTTTTTGCCCCTTGTTATGGTTATGTATTTCCTCATTGCTTTGCTTGAGGATTGCGGTTATATGGCTCGCGTTTCGGTTGTGCTTGACCCAATTTTCAAAAAGGTGGGTCTTTCGGGCAAATCGGTTATTCCCTTTGTTATCGGCACGGGCTGTGCAATTCCCGGAGTTATGGCTTGCCGCACAATCCGCAACGAGCGTGAGCGCAGGGCAACAGCAATGCTTGCCCCCTTTATGCCTTGCGGCGCAAAGCTTCCTGTAATCAGCCTTTTTGCAGGTGCATTTTTTGAAGATGCAACGTGGGTTGGCCCTCTGATGTATTTTGCGGGCATTGCAATCATTTTCTTTGCCGCGCTTATCATCAACAAAATCACAAATAACGAAGCTAAAAAGTCCTTTTTCATTATGGAGCTGCCCGAATATAAGGCTCCGTCTTTCCTCAGAGCCTTCAAATCCATGTGCAGCCGCGGTTGGTCCTATGTTGTTAAGGCGGCAACAGTTATCCTTCTTTGCAACACAGCTGTTCAGATTATGCAGACCTTCACCCTTGACCTCAAGGTTGCAGAAACTGCCGATGTTTCAATTCTTGCTTCAATCGCAGGGCCTTTTGCATATCTGCTTGTTCCCGTTGTTGGTGTGCTTTCCTGGCAACTTGCCGCCGCCGCAATCACCGGCTTCATTGCCAAAGAAAATGTTGTCGGCACTCTTGCCGTTTGCTTTGTTGGTCTTGAAAATTTCATTGACACAGAAGAGCTTTCTCTTATGGAGGGTGCAGGTGCAGAGGTTGCAAATGTTTTTGCAATCACCAAAATAGCTTCGCTTGCTTATCTGATGTTCAATCTTTTCACTCCCCCCTGCTTTGCGGCTATCGGTGCAATGAACTCTGAACTCAAAAGCGCAAAATGGCTTTGGGCATCCATCGGTTTCCAGCTGGGAACAGGATTTTCCATCGGCTTCGCAGTGTATCAGGTAGGCACCCTCATTCAGACAGGCTCCTTGGGTGAAGCCTTTGTACCCGGCCTTGTTGCCGTTGCTGTTTTTGTTGCAATTCTTCTTTTTCTTTGCTTCAAGCCCAAAAAATCAAAAATATAATTCAGGTGGTTCTATGGATAATATAATTATTATTGGTGTAATTCTTGCCGCCATCGGCTTTGTCGCCGGATATGTTGTCAGAGCCAAAAAAAGCGGCAAAACCTGCATAGGTTGCCCTGACAACGGAAGCTGTCCGTCACAGAAAAACGGAAAGTGCAGCGGCAACTGCACAAGCTGCGGTGACAATCAATAAACCAAAAAGCTGTGAACATCACAGCTTTTTTCTTTTGCCTGTTGACAAACATAAACTATCGGCATATAATAAAGCTAACATATGAATATGTATTCATATATTGAAAGGAGCGCTATATGCATACTCACACACACGATACCGCCAAAAGAGCCGTTCCCGACATTGAAACTCTATATGACTTGTCGGAGCTTTTCAAGGTGTTTGGTGACACAACGCGCATTCGCATAATTGCCGCATTGCTTGACGGTGAAATGTGTGTTTATCACCTTGCCGAAAGCCTTAAAATGGGTCAGAGTGCAATATCACACCAGCTTAGGATTCTCAGGTCGGCAGGTCTTGTCCGCCCGAGAAGAGAGGGAAAAACAATTTTTTATTCTCTTGACGACGAACACATAGAAATGATTTATAATATGGGTCTTGCCCATATCAGACACAAGAAAGGAGATGCGCAATGAGTCATCATCACAACCATAACCATAATCACGGCAGCTGCCATTGCCACGGAGAAAGCTGTGCCTGCGGGCATTCACACTCACCCAAAAGCAAAACAGCAACATATCTCTTTTTGGGTGCAATAGCTCTGTTTGTCCTTTCTTTTATCAGAATTGAGGCAATACCCGAAATTATATATTCTGTTTTGCTTGTTGTTTCCACTGCTCTTGCAGCCTATCCGGTTATCCTCACGGCGGTTAAAAGTGTAAAAAAAGGCAAGGTTGACGAAAACACCCTGATGATGATTGCTGTTGCCGCCGCTATACTTCTTGGTGAATTCAGAGAAGCCGCTGCAGTTGCAATCTTTTTCAGAATAGGTGAAGCAATGGAGGATTTCGCTTCAAAGCGCAGCCGTGAATCAATCCGTTCGCTTTCCAAAATCAGAGTTGACAAAGTTAATGTTGTAACAACCACCAACGAGGTTTCCACCGTTGAAGCAAAGCAGGTGCCCGTTGGCACACGAGCAATTATTTATCCACACGAAATTGTTCCCGTTGACTGTATTGTTGTTCACGGCAATTCGAGCGTTGATGCTTCTGCTATCACAGGCGAGAGCGTACCCATTCCTGCCGAAAAAGGCACTCAGCTTCTCAGCGGAATGGTTAACGGCAACGAAACCCTCGCAGTTAAAACAACCAACACTCTTGAAGAATCCACAGCTTCAAGAATTATCCGTCTCGTTGAAGAAGCATCTTCCAAAAAAGGTAACACACAAAAACTTATTTCCCGCATTGCGGAATACTATACCCCTGCCGTAGTTGCCTTGGCAATTATTGTTGCGGTTATCCCCTCTTTTGTAACGGGAGATTGGGCAACCTGGATTCACAGAGCACTTGTGCTTCTTGTTGCATCCTGTCCCTGCGCCCTTGTGCTGTCAGTTCCTCTTGCTTTTTTCACAAGTATGGGCACCGCCGCAAGAAACGGAATTCTTGTTAAAGGCAGTAAATATATTGAACAGCTTGCAAGTGCTAAAGCCGTTGTGTTTGACAAAACGGGCACACTCACCTCCGACAAATTAAAGGTCACAGGGGTCACCTCCCCCGTTGGGCTTGAAAGAAAAATTGTGCTCACCCTTGCCGCCGTGGCAGAGTGCCACTCACAGCACCCTGTTGCAAGCGCCATCAAATCAGCCGCACCAAAGGTTGACAGCAGATATGTTTCGGATTTTAGCGAAATACCCGGCCACGGTACAAGCGCTGTTTTTGCAGGCAAGCATATTGTCTGCGGCAGCAAAAAGCTTCTTGAAGACAACGGCATAAGCGTCGGAAATCGCGACGGAGTTCTGGTTGCAGTTGACGGCACACTTGTGGGCATTATCACCGTTTCAACCGAAACCAGAGCAGAAGCTCAGCGCACCGTTATGGCGCTAAGAGAAAGCGGAATTGGTCATGTTGCAGTTCTCACAGGTGACAGCGAAAGCTCCGCCAAAGAGGTTGCATTGCAAATTGACGCTGACGATTATTATGCATCACTTCTCCCCGAAGAAAAGCTCAGCCGACTTGAACAAATCAAAGCAAAATACGGCAAAACAATTTATGTTGGCGACGGCATCAACGACGCCCCGGTTCTTGCGGCAGCAGATGTGGGTGCGGGAATGGGCTTCGGCTCTCAGGCAGCAACGGAGGCTGCTGACCTGGTGCTTACCACCAACAACCTCTCAAAGCTCGTCAGTGCGCGCCGTCTTGCAACCAAAACAATGAAAACCGTTCAGATTAACATCGCATTTATTATGGCGGTTAAGGTGATTGTTCTGCTTCTGGGTATCATCGGCATTGCACCTATGTGGCTTGCTGTTTTTGCTGATGTAGGCGTTTGCCTGATTTCTGTTATTATTTCTTCCACAATAGCTTCCGATGATATAAAATCAATTATATTAAAACTTTTCAAGAAATAAGAAATACCGTTCAATCTTTGCAGATTGAACGGTATCTTTTATTTAAGTATTGTATCCACCACTTTTTCGGTTGCTTTGCCGTCAGGCTTGCCGAAATTGAATTCACGGAATCTTTTCAATTTATCGTTATCCTTAAGATTTTCAATGTCCGAAACTGTTGCAATCAGCTCATCAAAACTCTTGACCACAGGGCCGGGAACATAGCTTTCATAATCAAAATAAAAGCTTCTGTCGGAAGCGTATTTATCCAAATCGAAAGCATAGAAAACCAAAGGCTTACCAATCAGTGCCGCATCCATACAAACTGACGAATAGTCGGTTATCATACAGTCGCAAATGAGTGTAAGCTCACCCACATCGTCCCAATCCGTAACATCAACAGCTCCGTCAAGGGAAGCGTCGCAACGGTGAATCTGAGGGTGAAGCCTTATGAGAAAAACAAAATCGTCATCGAGAGTTTCAGCCCACTTTTTCATATCAATGCTGTTAAGAAGAGCCTTATCATCCTCGGCATTGTCTCTGAAAGTTGGTGCATAAAGCACAAGCTTTTTGCCGCGGCATTGAGGATATTTCTGCAAGAACTTTTCTTTGATTGATTCAGCATCGCAGTCGTCAAAAAACCTGTCAGCCCTCGGTGCGCCAAGAGGCAGAACCTGACTTTCGCCCACGCCAAAAGCTTCGGCATAAATCGGCTTCACCGATTCTGAGGAGCACACAACAAATCTGAGCTTTTTTGCACCTGCAATTTCACGGCGGCGCACATCCTCCGGCTGAGGGATATGCAACCCGAACTTTTTAAATACTCCCTCGGCGTGCCAGAGCTGGGTCACAACGGCATCCTTACTGAAATTGAGGCTGCCCATAGGCATAAAATTATCGTTGAGAAACACGTATTTTGATGTAGCCAAAAGATACGCCTTTACGGTAAAAAAGCCAACGGCTCTTAACACACCTTTGATTCCGCCCTTTAAATCGAGGTCGGCGGATGACACCTTAACAATGTCATACTTTCCTCTTTTTTGGGCTTCTCTGAGCACCATACCAAGGCTATCGGTGAAATTTTCACGGTGGGGTGAAAGAAATGTTACTCTATTCTCTTTTAAAGGGAATATGCGGCAGATGTTAAAAAATGCCGCATATAAAATATAAAACAATCTTTTCAAAGGGAATCCCCCATTATTTGTTCCAGGTCATAACCGTTTTGCCGAAGTTACGGCTGTAGTCAATTCTGAAAGCCTCGTGAATGTCGGAAATTGTAGCAACGGGAATTTCTTCGCCAACAATATTTTCAAGATAATGAGAAAGCTCCGGATGTTTTTCAAGAAGCTCAACTGTTTTCTCAAAATCCTCTCGTCCGCTTCGGCTCGAGCCATACATACGAAGACCCTTTTCAAGAATCATACGGGTATTGATATCAACAAAGTTTTCGGAAACGCCCATAATCGAAATTGTTCCCTCAGGGTTAATATAATCGATAATCTGATTGATTGCGCTTCTTGACCCTGCACCGCCAACACATTCGAAAGCATGGTCAACATTGAAGCCCTCGGGAATATTATCAACGTGATAAGTTTCCTTGGCAAAGGTGAAATAAGAAAGCTTTTCGTGACTTGCGCCAAGAATATACAAATCAGACTCAGGAGCCATATAGCTGAACAAAAGTGCAGTTATAAATCCAAGATTTCCGTCACCCCAGATTCCGATTTTTTTGCGTCGGGAATGAGCGATTTTTTCGTATCTTGAAATTGCGTGAACGCTGACACTGATAAGCTCGGAAAAAGCGGCAACTGTTGTGTTGACGCCCTCGGGAAGCTTAACAAGGCGGTCAGGTGCACAGCTTACATAGTCCTGCAAAAAGCCGTCAAAACCGCTGGCACGGAATCGGCTTGAATACAGATAGTTTTCTGCAATAACATCATCCGTTTCAGACGGAGTGTTTGGAATGGGAACAACTGTGTCACCCGGAGTGAATGTGCCTGTGGGGTCATAGACCACCTGTGCAACACACTCGTGAATAAGAGCCATAGGGAGCTTCTTTTTAAGAATGCTCTGGCTTCTTGTGCCCTGATAATAACGCTGGTCAGCATGGCAGATTGAAAGCTTAAGCGGACGGATGATAACGCTGTTTTTATCAAGAGGCATCTCTTTGTATGTCACTTCAAGCAATCTTGGTGCAGTAAGCTGATATACGGCGTTAATCATCGGCCTTTACTCCTTCTAACAAAACACCTGCCATTTTCAGGTCGTAGGGATATGTGATTTTAATATTGAAAACTTCACCGTTAACAAGGCTCACAGGCTCACCCTTGAGGGTGTAAATCTTGCATGCATCGGTGAGGATTTCTTTTTCATCCTCGGTGAGGGAAGTGCAGATTTCCTTGAGTCTTTTTGCTTTGAAGCTCTGAGGTGTCTGACCCTGATACATATTCTTTCTTTCGGGGATGTTGCTGATGAATTCACCGTCAAGGCTCTCTACAATTGTGTCGGTTGCACCCCAGACTGTGTCACAGGCACCATGCTTGCGAACAGCTTCGATGTTGTCGTTAATAATTCTGTGAGTAACAAAAGGACGAACGGCATCGTGAGTGATAAGAATTGTGTCATCATCAAGACCATAGTTTGCTTCAACAAAATCAATGGCGCACATAAGAGTGTCGTTTCGGCTTGCGCCGCCGCTGATAACAGAAATCTTATCAGTGTCGCCAATATACTTTTCAATCAAATCCTTTGTCTGCTTAACCCATACATCGGGGCAAAGCACAACAACCTTGTCAACATCGGGGTTAACAAAAAACTTTTCAACTGTGTGCACGATAATAGGACGTGAGCCGAGCATCATATACTGCTTCGGGGTTTCTGTGTTACCCATACGGCTGCCCTTACCGCCTGCCAGAACTGCTGCTATAATCATAAAATCAACCTCATTTCTTATTTACTAATTCATCATATTTGTCACAGACTTCATTTACATCGCCCTGGGCAATAATCTGACCGTGGTCAAGAATAATTGCCTTGTTGCAAAGTCTGCGTACCTGCGCTGTGGAGTGTGAAACAAACAAAACGGTTACACCCTTGTCAAACATCGATTTAACCTTTGCCTCACTTTTGTTTCTGAATTTAGCGTCGCCAACGGACAAAACCTCGTCAAGAATCAGAACCTCCGGCTCAACAGCTGTTGCAATTGCAAAGCCGAGACGGGCTCTCATACCTGATGAATAGTTTTTAACGGGAACATCAATAAATTCCTTAAGCTCAGAAAATTCAACAATTTCGTTGTATCTTTCTTCAATGTATTTTCTGGAATAACCCATTGTTGCGCCGTAAAGATAAATATTCTCCTTGCCGGAATAGTTCATATCAAAGCCTGCGCCCAATTCAAGCAACGGAGCAATAACGCCGTGAACGGTTACGCTGCCCTTTGTGGGTTTGAGAACGCCTGCGATAGTTTTGAGCAGAGTACTTTTGCCTGCGCCGTTAAATCCGAGAACGCCGACTCTTTCTCCCTTTTCAACGGTGAAAGAAATGTCTTTAAGCGCCCAGAACTCGTTGAACATAAGCTTTCTTGTGACAAGCTTTACAACATATTCTTTTAAATTGTCAACCTTTTCTTTGTTGAGGTTAAAAAGAATGCTGACATCTTTAACCTCTATTGCAGGTTTAGCCATATTCTTACCTCCTTAAATGTGAAGAATGAACTTGTCCTGCTTCTTATAGAAAATTATAAGACCTGCTACAAGTATAACAACTGATGAGCCTAATGCGTAAGCGAAATATTTCCAATCCCACATTTCACAATAAAGCACGCATGAGCGGAACATCTCAATAATGCTGTAAAGGGGATTGAGTTTCAGAAGACTGAGCACGGCGGTGTTGATTCCGCTTTTCTGCAAGGTGTCGAGCTTATACATAATAGGTGTTACATAGAAAAGCATCATACACACAACTTCGTAAATATATTCAATATCCTTAAAGAAAACATTGAGAACGGAAAGAATCATACCCACACCGAGGCTCAGTATGCACAAAATGAGAATGGGCACAAACGAAAGAAGAATGTACCACGAAAGGTGAAGGTCGGGGTAATTGCCCTTGATAAGGAAGAATCCAATTACCACAACAAGCACCAGCAACGAAATCAAAAACGTTACAAAATTTGACAACACGTTTGAGAGCGGATAAATGTACTTTGGCACATACACCTTTTGGATAACCGATGCACTCAGGCGGATTGAACGCATTGCCCTTTTGGTGGACTGGGTAAAGAACTCATAAAGCAGACGTCCTGTGAGCAAAAACACGGGGTAGCATACAACACCGTCGTTTGACTTGCCGAAAATTGTGCCGAAAATGAACACAAGCACAATCATTGTAAGCAACGGCTGAAGAAAAGTCCAGAAAATGCCGAGAAATGAATTTCTGTATTGCAACTTAACGTTTTTTCTGACGATTTCCTGCATAAGGAAACGGTATTTGTAAGCATTTTTTAAGTATTGCTTTGCGGTGGGTTTACTCATATTTTCACCTCATATAGTTTTCCATTTAAGGAAATATTTAAACATTGACATAATGTGAATCAGCAGAAGCTTGTAGTTTGTTTTGCTGTCTCTGCCCCAGACGTGGTAAACAACCGTGTGAGGGTTATAAACAACTCTTTTGTGCTTTCTCACTTCTCGTGTGATGTCGGCATCTTCAAAATACATAAAATATCTTTCATCAAATCCGCGGATTTTTTTGAACAAATCCGTTCTGAAAGCCATAAAGCAGCCGGATGCATTTTCAATATCGGTCACAACGCTCAGATCCTTGTCAAGCATTGAATATTCCTTGAGAAGCGGACTGAGCTCCCCTTCTTTTCTGAATCGGCTGGCAAAAAGATATTTGAGCCTGGGATTGCGCTTTCCGAGCACCTGCTCTCTTCCGTCGGGGTGGCAGATTTTGGGCGACACAAGACCGATGTCTTCATTCTCCTCCATAAAATCAACAATATCTTTGATCACATTGTTTTTGAGAATGATGTCGGGATTGATAACCAAATGGTAATCAGATTTGATTTTATCAATAACAACGTTGTGACCCGAGCCGAATCCGTCGTTGGTCATAGGCTCAATCACTTTCACCTGCGGATAATTCTTTTTGATGAAATCAGGTGTTCCGTCGGTTGAAAGATTGTCAACAACGAAAAGAGTAAAATCAACGTCTTTTGTATATTCAAAAATTGTGTCAAGGGTGTCTTTGATTGTTCTCATATTGTTGTGAGTAACAATGCAACCCGAAACAATTGGATTTTTCATTTTCATCCTACTTTCTCATCAAGGAGGTAATAATTGCAATTCTCCACTTGAACTTTTGGGCAAAGGTTGTTGCACCGCCGGTTGCCGTGCCGTCGTGACGGCGGTAAAGCAGATAAGGCGTATCAATCAGGCTCACCTTGCCGACCCTTTCGCCCACAAGACCTATCCACTGATCGTGCATCGGGAGATTATCCGGAAACGGCAGAATGTCGGGCTTCAGCTCTGCGCTGAAAGCCATACAGCAACCGATATATGTGTTGCGCACAATGTTTTTCACAATTCCCGTTCCGCTGCCATGGGCGGCAAAAAAGGAATTTTCCGTCACTTCAAGGTCGTTGTTAACAACCTTTGCATCGTGCATAACCACAACCGCACCCTTTTTGAATTCATTCATCACAGCTTCAACCTTGCCGTCAAGCCAGATGTCATCCTGGTCGCAGAGGAAGATATAATCCCCTTTTGCGTGTCTGATGGCGTGCTCAAAGTTTTTAATCACGCCCTTTGCGGGACCTTCAATATATTTAACTCTCGGGTCGGAAGACAAAATATCTTCAATGGCACCCTTTGTTGTGCCCGAAGGCTTGTCGTCAGAAATAACAACCTCATCCTCAGCACATAACTGATTGAGAACAGACTCAAGCTGAGCTTTTATGTATTCGCCGCCGTTATAAGCGGCAAGAACTACCGATATCATTTTAATCCCTCTTTTAGAAAGACATTCCTATACAAGGTATATTATAACTTTACCCGCCCCCAATGTCAAGCAAACAATAAAAGACCTTGCGAGAAAATCTCTCAAGGTCTTAGTTTTTAGTCAAGTGATTTCATTGTGGGGAGACGCTCAAAACGAGTTTGAAAAAGTTTTATAAGTTTTTATAACCTTTTATAACTTGCCATTATAAAACAGTAAAAACCACGATTTTCTTATATCTTCTTATAACTTTTTATAATTTGGTTTGAAACTGTGGTAAAATTGTGGTAAATTGATTTTATAAAATATTGACAATCAAAAAATTAGTGATATACTGTAGTGATTTAATCTTAATAGAAAGGAGACATTATAGTTATGCACGATTTTGAATATGTTTCTAACCACGAATGGGAACCAGTGAGAGATGAACTGCTTGAAATTATTCATAGGTTGCAAGACGAAGTTCGAGATAACTTCACCTTTCAATATCATTTTGTGGGCAGTTGCAAGCGAAAGATGATAACCCGTGACCGAAACTCTAATATTGGCTTTGATTTTGATGTGAATATTGAAGTTAATGACCCTGACGAAAATTATTCTGCCGAAGAAATACGAAACATTCTTCATAAAGGTCTTGACAGAGTTACTAATCCCTATGGATATTCTATTTTCGGATATGATTTCACAGAGGACTCAACCCGTGTTCTCACCATTAAAGTAAAGGACAAAGCAAATTCTCGTATTTTGCATAGTTGCGACTTCTGCGTCATCTACGAATGCGGTGACGGAAGGCAACAATATATTCGCTATAATAAAAAGCAGAACAGTTATTCGTGGGAATATCAACCAAAAGGATATACGGAGTTACCTACCAAAATAGAATGGATAAAAAAGCGTGGTTTGTGGCAGCAAGTACATGACTATTACCTATACAAGAAGAATCTAAACGATAATCCTAACAAACATTCACGAACTATTTTTGCAGAGACAGTTCACGAAATATGGCAAAAGAACAGATAAATAAACGGACTATGGAATTTCCATAGTCCGTTATCTTTTGGTAAAACTGTGGTAAGAAGATTTTGGAAAGTTCTTATACCTTCTTATAAGTTCTTATAACTTGTTTTTAGTCAAGTGATTTCATTGTGGGGAAGAGGAGTACGTCTCTGATTGCGGCTGAATCGGTGAGGAGCATTACCATACGGTCGATACCGTAGCCGATACCGCCTGTGGGGGGCATACCGTATTCAAGAGCGCGAAGGAAATCTTCGTCAGTTGTGTTTGCTTCTTCATCACCCTGGGCAAGGAGTGCTTCCTGAGCCTTGAAACGCTCTCTCTGGTCGATGGGGTCATTAAGCTCTGAATAAGCGTTTGCCATTTCCCAGCCGTTCATAAAGAACTCAAAGCGTTCAACATAGTCGGGGTTGCCGGGCTTTCTCTTTGTGAGGGGAGAAATTTCTACGGGGTGGTCCATAAGGAATGTGGGCTGAATGAGGTGATGCTCAACAAATTCTTCAAAGAAGAGGTTGAGGATGTCGCCCTTCTTATGTCTTTCTTCAAACTCTACGCCCTTTTCTTTGGCAAGAGCCTTGGCTTCCTCGTCTGTTTTGATTTCGGAGAAGTCAACACCTGCATATTTTTTAACAGCGTCAACCATTGTGATTCTTTCAAAAGGCTTGCCGAGATCCATCTCAACGCCGTTGTAAACGATTGTGGTTGTGCCGAGAACTTCCTGAGCAACATGGCGGAAGAGGTTTTCGGTCAAATCCATCATACCGTGGTAGTCGGTATATGCCTGATAGAGCTCCATAAGTGTGAACTCGGGGTTATGTCTTGTATCAAGACCCTCGTTGCGGAAAACTCTGCCGATTTCATAAACTCTTTCAAGGCCGCCTACGATAAGTCTCTTGAGGTAAAGTTCAAGAGAAATACGAAGCTTGAAATCCTCGCTGAGAGCGTTGAAATGAGTTTCAAAAGGTCTTGCGGCAGCACCGCCGGCATTTGAAACAAGCATAGGTGTTTCAACCTCAAGGAAGCCCTGTGAATCAAGGTAGTTTCTCACGGCTCTGATGATGAGTGAGCGCTTTGTGAGAGCATCCTTAGAATCGTTATTCATAATAAGGTCAACATAACGCTGACGGTATCTTGTGTCGGTGTTCGTAAGACCGTGGAACTTCTCAGGAAGGGGAAGAAGTGACTTTGTGAGAAGAGTGATTTTTTCGGCATGGATTGAGATTTCGCCTGTTTTGGTTTTGAAAACAGAGCCTTCAATACCGATGATGTCACCGATATCAAGCTTTTTGAAATCCTTATATTCTTCTTCACCGAGGCTGTCACGGGCTACATAAGACTGAATGTTGCCCTTAAGGTCTTTGATATTACAGAAAGAAGCCTTACCCATAATGCGCTTTGACATCATACGGCCTGCCACGCGGACAGTTTTGCCTTCAAGCTCTTCAAAGTTATCTTTGATGCAAACGCTGTGGTGAGTCTGATCATACTTTGTGATTACAAAAGGATCTCTGCCGTCAGCCTGAAGAGCTTCAAGCTTGTCCACTCTGATTTGTCTCAATTCGTTAACGTCCTGCTGTGCCTCCTGCTGAGGGGCATTAACGTTCTTTTCTTCTGCCATAATTAAAACTCCTTTGCTATAGGATAATACCTGCAAACAAAACGGGCGTTACCGCCCGAAAATTATTTGGAAATTTCTAAAATTTTGAAGGTGATTGTTGCGCCGTTGGGCAATGCAACATCAACTGCGTCGCCAACCTTGTGACCCATAAGAGCCTTGCCAACTGCTGACTGGTCAGAAATGATACCTTCATCGGGATTTGCCTGGGATTCGCCGAGGATTTTGTATTCCTCAACCTCTTCATATTCTTCATCAAGAATTTTAACCTTTGAGCCGAAACGAACAATTTCTGTATCGATTGAGCTCTCATCAAGAATCTTAACATCTTTAAGGTCATCTTCAAGCTGGCTGATTTTAGCCTCAAGCTTTGCCTGGTCGTTGAGAGCCTCATCATATTCGCTGTTTTCAGAAAGGTCGCCAAATGAGCGAGCTTCTTTAATTCTTTCGGCAATCATATCTCTGCCCGATGTTTTAAGCTCCTCAAGTTCTGCCTTTTTCTTTTCGAAAGCAGCTTGTGTCATTACGTTTCCCTGTGCCATTTTGTTTATTTCTTCCTTTCAACTATATAATCATTTTGCTGAAAATAGTGATATATTATTATACCTAAAAAATTCCCAAAAGTCAAGATAATGTTTCACAATGCACCGCGCAAATCATCAAAAACAGGTATCTTTCCGATGTGATAACCGCAGGTTTCATACAAAGCGCAGATGAAAGTGAAATTATCAACACCGTAGCGCTCACAGTCGAACTTATCGTAGCTGAGGTCGGTACGGCTGAATGCAAAGGCATTTCTGTTACGGGTGTGTTTTTTATAGCAAAAAATCCTGCCGCAATCATAGTCGGCAAACGCTTTGTCGTTGAGTGAAATTATAACATCGCTGCCGTAGGCGGTTGCAATGTTATCGCTGAGCCCGACACTTATTCCGTAAGCGTTGAAAATTTCAGCGGCGGCGGCCTCATAACGGTCAAGCCTCGAGGTGATAACCTGAACATACCTGACATTGCTTGCAAGGCAGGTGAGCATATCGCAGGCCTTTGCGTTTTCATCGATAACGCTAACAGTTTTGTTGCGCTGCTCTTTTTCGCGCAAAAAATATTCACCAACAGTTTTCACAAGCATTTTTAACGGCAACACCGTGGGTTCAAACAGCACTGAGCTCAGTTCATTTTTCAGCATTTCATCCTGACCCACAAGAGCAACTCCGTAGCGTGAAATCAATTTTTTCAGTTGCGCAAAGTCAGTATAATCTCTGTGACAGCTTGCCACAAAAAACGGCGCGCAACCTTTTACATCGTGCCTTTTCAATTCAATTTCGTGACGGCGGAATTTTTCAAAAAGTCTTTTTTTGCCGTCAGGCATATCAACAACAACAAACATCTTCTTCTCCCGGGACAAGTGATGTTTTATGATATGCATACAAGAGCTGAATTATTACTTTTTAATCAATTCAACCTCTTCTTTTGAAAGAACCTTGCACTCACCCGGTGCAAGACTTTCATCAAGAGGAAGCTCACCCATTTTAACGCGTTTGAGTTCAACAACCGCATTGCCCACGGCAGCAAACATCCGCTTTATCTGATGATATTTTCCCTCGCAGATTTTAATTTCGATAAGCGGGTTGTTTCCGTCCTCCAACACCCTGACCTTTGCGGGTAAGCATTCGGTACCGTCGCCAAGGGTTATTCCCTCAGCAACCTTTTGCAACGAGATTTCATCAATTTTTTCCGCAAGACGAGCCTCATAAGTTTTTTCAATATGGTTTTTGGGGGATAAAATCTTGTGAGCAAAATCTCCGTTATCGGTTATAAGCACAAAGCCTGTTGTGTTGCGGTCAAGCCTGCCTGCAGGGAAAAGATTTTTCTTTTTAAATTCAGCAGGAACAAGATCAACAACCGTTTTTTCGGTTGGGTCCTTTGTTGCGCTGACAACACCCTCAGGTTTGTTGAGCATAATATAAACATATTTTTCAAGAGAAACCGGCTGACCGTTGATTTTTATTTGGGCGGTTTCGGGGTCAATGCAAAAGCCACGGTCCTTGGTGGTTATTCCGTTGACTGATACTGCGCCCGACTTAATCAGGCGGTGCACCTCTTTGCGCGACAAAGTTCCGCTGTTTGCAATTATTTTATCAAGTCTTTCCATTTTTCCTCCAAAAAACAAACCGTCGGACAAAATCCAACGGTTTAGCTGTTTAATTATCTTACGCAGAAGAAGTCGCCGTGAACAACATAGTCGTGAGGAGTTACAACGCCGTAGCCTTTAACGTACATTGCAGCACCTGCACCGCCGTTGCCCCAATATGCGTATTCAACACCAAGGTGGTTGAGCATAATTTCGGAAAGGTAACCCATCCCGCAGCCTTCACCAACGATAACATAGTACTTGTCGGTGCCTGTTTTACCGATAAGTGAATGATTAACTTCGGGGTCAAGTGAGAAGTTGGTCCAGATTCCTGTGTTTTCACCCATGTCGGGGTGATTGTATCTCTTGCCTTCCCAGATAATGGGATAGGTATATGACACAGAAGCAATTGCGCCGGACTTAATCAGACCTTCTGCAGAGGACATTGACACACTTACAGGGAATTCCCATGTGCCGTCCTTATACATAACAAGTGAGCTCTTGCTTGCATCACCGCGCTGAGCGATAACGCCGTTTTTGATAACAGTTGCTGTAAGAGAATCGTCACCGTTGTAGAAAATGTTTTTGGAAGGATTGTCGTAATTTCTTGCGCACATCTCGTTGTTGGAAGCAAAAAGAATATCCTGATCCATTTCATTTTCATAAGCTTTAACGAAGCTTCTGAGGTCGGCAACCTTGTTTTTGGTGAACTGGTCTGCCGCAATCACGCTGATGCGAGAGGGTCTTGTGTTAATTTCTGCAATATAAACATTTCTGACCTTGTTGTCAGATGTTTTTGCTCCGTCTACATAAACAGGGAGAGAAACAGCAATCTTTTCAACAACAACCTTTGTCATTACATTTGAAACCTCCCAACGCCTTGATGCCTTGGCGCCGCTGAGGATTTTGGAAGCTGTGTCGGTTTTTAAATCCTGGCTGGGGTCGTGCTTTGCTGTTGTGATGTTTTCAACAATCTCGTATTCTCCGTAGCCTGAATTTTTATCTACGATATCACTGTCGGCAATATCATTAACTTTTGCGGTGGTTGTGTCTGTGGGCTTTGTGTTCTGTGACATTGCGCCCTGCTGTGCTTCTACTCCTTGCACCTGACCGGGAGCTAAATCTTCGTGAGTAAAACTGTTGTCATTCATAAAGCTGCTTACAACAAAAAAAGCTGCAACTATCAGCAACACAGCTACTACGGCAATGATAATCGGCTTAATGTTTTTCTTTGAAGCAGAATTTTCATTACCCATTAGAACTCACTCCCCTTTTTCCGTATTTATACAGATTTATTATATCACCAAAAAGTCTACTGTCAAGTGTTAATTTAAAATAAAAGCTGTGTTTTTGTCAAAACACAGCTTTTTATCTTATTCGGTTGTTTCAGCTATTGCTTTTTTAAGTGCAATTCCGTCGGAAATCTGCTTATCAACAAGAAGAATTCCCCACACTCCTCCGTCATTGGAAGCGAAAACTCTTCCGTCATGAACGGTTGTCATTGCACTGTATTGGCAGGGAATAACCTGAGTTCCGTCTGCCTTATATACTCCGTACTTGCCGCCTTTGCAAACAGTGACATAACCCTCACTGCATTCATACGCTGTGGGTTCACCGCCCAAGGCACTGTGAGAATCAATTGCATCAAACTCAAAGGGAATAACTTCCTTCCCTTTCGAATTTACATAACCCCACTTTCCGCCTTTTTCCAAGGCAACAAGTCCGCCCGTGAAAACGCCTGCCGCGGTGTAATCCGCTGCACCCTGAAGCTTGTTGCCGCAAGCAACGGCAAACTTGCCGTCACTGAGCCTTACTGCTTCAGGAACAAAATTTCCGCCATCTACCTGCTCATCACCCTTCTGAACACTGACCATTTCAAGGGCAGAGTTCCAGGTGTAGGTATAACCGTCAAAGCCTTCGCACTTGTGAGGATATGTTCACATTTCACCGAAGGACATATCTACGGTATAGGTTGACCTGTAAGAATTTTCGGGCTTGATGGTTGCAATGTAGCCGTTTGTACACAAGCAGGTTTCAAGAGTGTCGTATTTTGGTTCCACAACAACCTGACCGTTCGAGTTGATGAAGCCGAGCTTTCCGTCTTTTTCAACAACATAGCAATCACCGAAGGTTACGTCATAGTGGTTGGTTCTGCTGTTGAAACGGGTCAGAGGCAAGGAAAAAATCCTCTCCGCTTCGATTGAAGGCTCAACCACCCATGTTTCGGTATATTCAATTTTCTGAGCTGAATCCGTTTTGGTTTTGTCTTCATCCTTTTTCTTGTTGCCGCAGGCACAAAGACCCGCAATCATTACAAGGCAAAGGTAAAGAGCAAAAACTCTTTTAAAGCACTTCATCATATACTCCTTTGAAAATCGGAATTATTTGCCGGAGTTTTTTCTTGCTTCAATGTCGGCAACCATTTCTGCCTGTCTCTTTTCTGTGAGTGTGTAGAAGAACATAGGTGCTGCACAAGCAAACATACTGATTACACCTGAAAGAACAAGCATATTCCAG
>JBGVFJ010000038.1:0-10940 GCA_045121005.1 Acutalibacteraceae bacterium | reverse complement strand
AGACTAATTGCCGCTGATTCCTAAAGAACGCTACAGATTGATGGATTCATATTTCATTTCAAAGGGAAACCGACCGCGCTATATGATGAGGGGAAGTGCGTCTGTTCAGGTTAATATTGATTATTTCAGTGAAGATGATTTTATTAAAAAATTCAGATTAGCAAATCTGCTTTCTCCGTTGTTTTATCTTATTACAGATAATGCCGAAATTTTTGAAGCAGAAAAGTTCAATGGTTTCAGTGCTCGTTCTCTTGCCTGGGAAAACGTTGACAAATCAAGATGCGGTTTCCTTGATTTTTCTTCATTTGAAGAATATGCTCAGTGGGTTTACTCAACCGAACCTGTGTTTATCCAAGAAAACGGTAACGACATTTTTTGCCCGGATATGAACAATGAAGTGATTTTTAAAAACAGAGAGCTTAGCGACGATGATATTTCTCATATAATGTCTATGGTTTTTCCCAATGTCAGGGTTAAGCGTTTTATTGAAATCAGAGCAGCAGACAGTTTGCCTTGTGATTATATGCTTTCTTATGCCGCCCTGATCAAGGGGCTGTTTTATAATAACGAGACTATTGATAAGTTAAATGATTTGTTGAATTTTGTGAGCTTAGATGATATGTATTCGCAGACTGAGCTTATCAGAAAACACGGATTTAATTGCAAATATTATGGTTTTGATATGAAAACAATTATTCAAAAAGTTTTCAGCTTTGCACAAGCCGGTCTTGATGATGACGAAAAGCCTTTTCTTGATCCGTTAAAACAAGCAGCATTACAATTTATCACTCCAAAACAGCTTCAGAAGCCCGAGGTGACCGTATAATGAACAAACCCATATTGGATTATACCAACGAAATTTACGCCGATATAAAGGCAAATAAAGAGGATTTTGAAAAGCAGATAGATTATATTAAAAACTCAACTGCTAAATATCATGGTAGGGTAGTGCGCACTTTGGCTATTCCGAAAGTATTTGACGCTGTAACAGTGGCTGATTTTAAAAGAATAGCTGAAACAACACATAGCGTACTTACAAAAATAATCAACCGCTATCTTACAAATGAGGATTTCAGACAGCATTTTGACTTTGAGGAAAAACTGAATGGACTTATTTTGACTGAAGCAGGATACAACTGCCTGCTTCCTGTGGCACGTGTTGATATTTTTTATAATGAAGAAACCCGTGAATTTAAGTTTTGTGAAATAAACACAGACGGTTCAAGCGCGATGAATGAGGACCGTGAGCTGAATAACGCACTGAAGGTCACAACTGTTTACAATAAGCTTAAGGATAAGCACAATTTTACTTCATTTGAATTTTTTGATTCATTTGTTAAAGATTTTGAAGATATCTATTCTACATTTAGAAATAAAAAAGACAAGCCTAATATTGCAATTGTTGACTTTCTTGACCACGGAACAGTAAATGAATTTGAGCAATTCAGACTTGCTTTTGAAAGAGCCGGTTATAACTGCGAGGTTTGTGATATTCAGAATTTAATTTATCGTGAAGGACAGCTCGTTTCACCCTCAGGAATGGTTATAGATGCTATATACCGCAGAGCTGTTACCTGCGACATTATGAATAATATTGATAAAGTAAATGATTTTATTTCTGCTGTGAGAGATTGTGCTGTCTGCGTTGTTGGTTCGTTCAGAACACAGGTTGCACACAGCAAGATTCTGTTTAAGGTTTTATCTCAGCGGGATGTTCTCGGATTCCTCACGGATGAAGAAAAAGACTTTGTTGATGCACATTTTCCTAAAACGTATGAATTAAAGTCTGATAACAGCTTATTTGATTTGAATGAAGTTTATAAAAACAAAAACAGCTGGATAATCAAGCCGGTTGATTCTTATGCTTCCTATGGTGTCCATGCAGGTGTTGAATGTAAAACTGACGATGAGTGGGTCGGATACGTCAACGAGGGCCTCGATAACGGTTATATTATTCAGGAATTTGTTACTCCTTATATCACTAAGAACACTGATTTTGAAAATGAATATGAGTGCAGCAATCTTACCGGATTATTTTTATACAACGGTAACTTCAGAGGAATTTATTCAAGAGTTTCCAAAACAGAAATCATATCAACTCAATATAGCGAAATGACATTAGCCAGCGTAATTTGCGAAGAAAAAGACCGAGGATAACCTCGGTCTTAACTTTATTCATACATCTTAATCAGAATTTTTGCTGCTTTGTAGATGTCACCGCATCCGAGAGTAATAACAAGGTCGCCTTCTTGAGCGTTATCATACACATATTCAGCAACTTCCTCGAAAGTGTTGAACCAAACGCTTCCGGGGATTTTTTCTGCAAGCTGTGAAGTATATACATTATAAGTGTTTATTTCGCGAGACCCCATTATTTCGGTCATAACACATCTGTCAGGAATTCTGAGAACCTCTGCAAAGTCATCCATCAGCAATGCAGTTCTTGAGAAGGTGAAAGGCTGGAAAACAGCCCACACTCTTTTGTAACCCATTTTCATTGCAGCTTCAAGAGTTACCTTGAGTTCAGCGGGATGATGAGCATAGTCATCAGCAATATCAATGCCGTTGCAGGTGCCGAGACGCTCAAATCTTCTTCCTGCGCCCCTGAAATGCTCAAGAGCTTCTATCGCATCAGTAACATTAACTCCGTTATAAACAGCCGCTGTAAGGGCTGCAAGAGCATTATAGATGTTATGTTCACCCGGAACCTTTAATTCAATATGACCGAGAACACCGTTTTTATCACAAAAATCAAAGCAGGGAAATGCATTTTTAATTTCAATATTATCCGCAAAATAATCGTTTTTTTTGTTTTTTCCAAAAGTAATGATTGTTTTGTCTTCAATGCCCTCAACAGATTTCAATGTGTTAGCATCATCTCCGTTTATGATTAAAGCCTTTGTGGCCATATTGGCAAATTTATTAAATGACTTAATAATGTTTTCGAGGGTTTTAAAGTAGTCAAGATGATCCTCATCTACGTTTAGTATTACTGCAACATCAGGATAAAGCTTAAGGAAAGTGTCAACAAATTCGCATGCTTCACAAACCATGTTTTCGGTTTGTCCGACTCTGCCGTTACTGTTGATCAAGGGGAGTTTGCCACCGATTACTGCTGATGGGTCCTGATTGTTTTCAAGAAGAATTTGTGTAAGCATTGAAGATACAGTTGTTTTGCCGTGAGTTCCGCAAACACAAATGCAGTTATCATACATATCTGTAATCGCACCGAGCATTTCGGAACGCTCAAATGTGGGGATACCGGAATTTTTTGCCGCAACAAGCTCAGGGTTGTCTTTTAAAAGTGCAGCTGTATAAACTATCATTTCGGCACCTTCAATGTTTTCGGCACGCTGACCCATAGCAACAGGGATGCCCATTGCCTTGATGCGGGAAAGTGTATCACTCTCGTTATTGTCAGAGCCTGAAAGCTCATAGCCTTGTGAATGAAGAATCTCCGCCAGGGGACACATACCTGAGCCGCCTATGCCGATAAAATGAACTCTTTTGACCTGTTTCAATAATTCTTTAATTCCGGTCACTGTAAAAACTCCTTTTCATTCACATCTTATTGCATTAAAACATAATATTTAGTATAAAGCAAAAGAGGTGAGTTTTTGATTAAAAATATTGCTTCAATCGGCGGTGACAGCCGACAAAAATATACATTAAAAAAACTGATCGAATTCGGTTATAAGGTTGATTCACTTGAAATTCTTGATGATAATATTAGTTTTTATGATGCTTTTATTCTGCCCTTACCGGCCAGCACAGACGGAATTCATATAAACTCAAGTGAAATCACCTTGAGCGAGTTTATTAAAAAAATCAAAAGAAATCAGGTGATTTTTGCGGGCAAGGTAAGTGACAGCTTTAACGATGAGTTGCACAAAAAAGGCAACCTTTGCTTTGACTATTATCTCAGAGATGAGTTTGCTTTAAAAAACGCAGAACCTACGGCTCTCGGAGTTTTATCGTATGTAATGAATAACATTACACGCTCCGTATCGAAGTTGAAAGTATTGGTAATCGGTTACGGAAAGTGTGCACGAGCAGTTTGCAAGATGTTCAACGACCTTGGCGCCGATGTAACATCAGCTTCAAGAAGATATCTGACCGTTGCAGAAGCTGAGTCGGACGGATTGAATGCCTGCCTGATAAAAGATTTTAGCAGATATATTAAAACGGCTGATGTAATTATCAACACTGTACCTGCAAAAATATCAGATAAAACGATTATAGATATGATTAAAGACAAAGCGATAGTTATAGATATTGCTTCGGCCCCGTACGGATTTGATTATGATTATGCAAAGAATATCGGCAGAAAAATTACGCTTCTTCCATCGATACCGGGTAAATATTTTCCCGAAACAGCTGGGGAGATTATTGCCGATACCATTCTGAATATAATAGAGGAGGGGGACCTTGAATAAAATAAAATTGGGATATGCAATTTGCGGATCATTCTGCACATTTTCAAAAGCCATAAAACAAATTGACGCACTTGTTAATATGGGATACGATGTTTTTCCGATTTTTTCGGAATTTGCATACAAAACCGATACTCGTTTTTACAATGCCGCAGAATATGTTGCCAATGTTGAAAAAATATGCGGCAAAAAAGCAATATCAACAATATCTGATGCTGAGCCGATAGGCCCTAAAAAGATGTTTGATGTGATGATTGTAGCACCATGCACAGGTAACACACTCAGTAAGCTTGCTTTGGGTATTACGGATTCAAGTGTAACAATGGCATCCAAAGCACACCTGAGGAATGAAAAGCCACTGATAATCGGTGTTTCTTCAAATGATGCATTGAGCACAACGAGCAAAAATATAGGTGTTCTTCTTTGCAGAAAAAATATTTATATGGTACCTTTCGGACAGGATGACAGCCAAAATAAGCCGCGTTCTATGGTGTGCGATTTTGAATTGATTCCAAAAACAGTTGAAATGGCACTGAAAAATCAACAGATTCAGCCGTTGGTTATATAGCCTAAATCAACATTGTCTTTCAAATCATAATTTCCGCTTAAAATTAAATCGCGAAGTTCATCTTCGTTTTCGGGTATATTATCAACATAAATTCCGGATGTGGGGTCATGCTCACCATGAAAATCTGATCCGGCAGTCATAATATATCCGAATTTTTTTGCCCACTTGTGAGCTATATCATTCCTTGAATCGTGACCCTTATGGCCGTTAAAAGCCTCAATACCGTCAAGCAGACCGGGAGTAATAACTGTGCATCCGTTTCTGAAGGGATGGGCCTGAATTATAATACAGTCAAGGCTATGTATGTATTCAATGCCTTCCTCGGTGCTCATTTTAGGAAGCATTTCAAGCTTTAAAAGCTTGTCTTTACTGAGTCCAAACAAAAGATAATCGTTACCGTTTTCATCAAAGCGAAGTTCAGCGCCGAGGTAAACTTTGAAGTTGCCAAGCTTTTTTGCTTCTTCAACCGCGGCATTGTATCCGCTCATAAAAAACTCTACCTTTTCTTCCCAGGTGGCATCAGGCTTGTTTTTCAGAAGATTGGAATTAAAATGGTCAGAAATTGTTAAGGCTTCGTAACCCATTGAATAATAGAGTCTGACAGCTTCCGCTGCAGGGGTTTGTCCGCATCCGCTGACCTCACTCGTATGGCAATGTAAATCTATCAGATATGGTCTCATTTTACTTCCTCGTTAGTTTTTAATTCAAAATTTCTGCTTAAAATCAAGTCGCGAAGCTCGGTTTCATCACATGGTAATATGTCAGATAATATTCCGGAGTTTGGGATGCCACCGTGAAAATCTGAGCCTGCTGTTTTGATAAATGAAAATTTCTCTGCCCACTCAAGTGCAATGTCATTTCTTGAATCTGTACTGTGTCCGTTATAAACTTCAATTCCGTGACAGATTCCGGGCTCCATTACAACACAGTCGTCTCTGAAAGGATGAGCCTGAATAACGGCACAGCCCTTTGATTTAACCAATTCAAGGCCCTTTTCGGGTCGCATTTCTATAATACCGTCAAGAGATAATAAGATTTCTTCACTAAGTCCAAGCAAAAGATAATCATTATCGTTTTCATCAAAACGGAGCTCTGCGCCAAGATACACCTTGAAGTCAGGGTGTTTTTCAGCTTCTTTCAAAGCAGATTTGTAGCCTTTTAAAAAGTAATCAATCTTTTCCTCCCAGGTAGGCTCGGGAACAGTTTGTTTCAGTGTTCTGAAAGTATAATTATGCAGGTGGTCAGTAATCAGCATGCTGCTATAGCCCATAGAATGATAAAGCTTTACAGCCTCAGCCCCGGGTATTCTCCCGCAGTTGCTTGATTCGTCAGTATGGCAATGAGTTTCTATAAGATACTTTTTCATAAGACCACCTATCCTTTTAGGAAATTATACACCTTTAAAGGCAGAAATTCAATATAAGTTTAGTTATTGGTTTAAGTTTTCATCAATAATTTCACTTTTTAACGTGGGCGTTGTGTCATTGGTCATATAACGGGTATCTTCATATAAGGTTATTTCCAGATTGTCTGCCTCAAAGGTTGAAACCTTGATGTTCTCATTGTTTTTGCAAACTGCTTTTTCAAAGGTTTTACAAAAGCTTTTATATGCCGGATTATCCTTTGAAGAGGTAACGGAATATTTTGTTATAACTCCGGTATCCGGTTTGCTGAAAAAAGAGCAGCATACATTGTATCCCTTTGGAAGCCAATAAGAAACATCTTCTTTTTCTTGGTTTTGCGTAATTATCTCATCAGTGGTAATTATTTCTTTGTTAAATGCCTGGTTTATATTTTGGGAAAGTACATCAACATTCACTTGTGCGCTTTCACTGCAACCCGCGAGAACGAAAATCAAGGGCAAAATTAACAGCAGTCTCTTCATATATCACCTTTTTCGAACCTTTCTCGCAGAGAATTCAAAACCTTTTTTTCGATTCTTGATACATAAGAACGGGATATATCAAGCTTGTGGGCAACCTCCCGCTGAGTCAGTGGTTTTTTATTGTTAAGTCCGTATCGCAGGATTATAATTTCTCTTTCGCGTTTATCTTCGATTTCATTGATGAATTTATACATTTTTTTGCTCATAGAGGACAAGTATATATCATCAAGAATTGTATCCTCAGTTGCAATGATATCTATAAGGGTGAGTGGATTACCTTCACTGTCAATATCAATTGGTTCATTAACAGAAATATCCTGAGCGCTTTTCTTCTGAGCCCGGAAAAACATCAGAATTTCATTCTCGATGCACCTTGCTGCGTAGGTAGCAAGACGAGTACCTTTGTCACTTTTAAAGGAATCAATTGCTTTAATAAGACCTATTGTACCGATGGAAATTAAATCCTCCTGTTGGGTTGTTGAATTATATTTTTTTATAACATGCGCCACAAGCCTCAGATTGTGTTCAACAAGCTTGTTTTTTGCCGGTTTATCACCGTTCTCTGCAAGCTTCATCAACCTTTCTTCTTCGGCTTTGGATAGGGCAGGAGGGAACGAGTTGAACGGATTAACGTGCAAAATGAAAAACAAAAAATCAGAAAATAAACTTAAAATCATATCAAACATATAATCACCCACACAATATATATGCTCACTTAATTAAATCTTGACTTTCTTTTATTTGATGATAATATAAAATTGAGGTGATAATATGAAGAAATATTTTATTATTATAAGTGTTTTGGTTATTGTTTTGCTGATATTATTCGAATTTTGCGCAAAAACAGTATTTACAGAAGGCAGACGTTATGAAGATGTTGATACAGGTGTATATGCTCAGATTAATCCCGATGAGTCGTTGCCCAACATTCACGGATATGACCAATTAATAATCAACGGTAAGGAATATTCTTTAATATACGACGGCTTTGGAAGTTTTTATCATGCATCAAAAGAAGCTAAATTGCTTAAACCATTTGCAAATTTTGGTTATTAACAACAATACACATTATATGAAGTTGAAAGTGATTGTGATTTCAGCATTTACGTTGACAGCAAAAACAGCGCACTTTTTTGTGAAAGAGTTAATACTGAAGCGTTCTATGAATATTACACCAATTACGCTAATTTTGATTTTTATAGTTATTTAGATGAAAACGATGATGAAATAATAAAGGCAAATTTTGATTCAGAAAGATTCAGCATACTGATAGAAAATTATGATGATAATCCACATATTGATTCTGTAGCTTATAAGAAAAAAGATGTATCATGGTTGACTATTGTTCCTGTCAGTAAAGATAAACTGTATAAGGATTGGCAGACTGATTTATATAAAATAGGGAACAGCGTGTATATGCATCGTTCTCTCGGCGATATCAAGCTTTCTGATGAAGATGCAGAATATTTTTTACAGTTCTTTAAATAAAGCAAAAAAGCTAAGAGTCGAGGCTCTTAGCTTTTTGTTATCAGTCAATATATTCGCAAGCGGCAAGTGCGGCAACCGCACCGTCGGCAACCGCTGTGGTTACCTGCCTTATGCTCTTTGTGCGGCAATCTCCGGCCACAAAAATACCATTCGCATTTGTTGTGCAATCTTCACCCGAAGCAATGTAGCCTCTTTCGTCAAGATTGATTAAATCAGAAAATTCTTCGTTCTGAGGAACAAGGCCGATAGCAACAAACATGCCGTCAAGCCTGAGCTCTGATGTTTCATTGCTCGCAGTATTTTTAACAACTATACCTTCAAAGTCTTCGTTGCCGAGAATAGATTCAACAACTGTTCCAAGAATAATTTCTACATTGTCTTTAGTTTTGAGCTGATTAACAAGCTTTTCTTCACCTGTGAAAAAGTCAAGATTCTGAACAACATAAACTTTTTGAGCAAGGTCAGAAAGAAGAATTGCTTCCTGCAATGCGGAGTTACCTCCGCCGATAACTGCTACTGTTTTGCCTTCATAGAATGCACCGTCACAAACAGCACAGAACGAAATTCCTTCACCGATAAAATCTTCCTCACGGTTAAGCCCTAAGAGTCTGTGCTTGGCGCCTGTGGCAACAATTACAGCTTTTGAAGCAAATTCACCGCTGTCGGTTGAAACAGTCTTAAATTCGCCGTTATCGGTTATTTTGAGCACCTGAGCACATTCAACCTCGGCATTCTGAGCAAGAACTTGCTCAACAAGCTTTTCGGCAAATTCATTGCCGGTCACGTCGAGAAAACCGGGAATGTTTTCAACACGGGGGGAATAAGTAATCTGACCGCCGAAGCTGGCTTTTTCTATTACAAGAACGCTTTTATTTGCCCTGCAAGCATACAGGGCGGCGGTAAGCCCCGCAGGACCACCGCCGATTATAATAATATCATACATAATTTTCACCCTGGGGTGTAACCCTTAAAGAATTTTCTTAATTTCAGAAACTCCTGTGAATTTGCTGATTTCACCGTTTTGAACAACCACAAGAGTGGGAGCCTGCTTGATTTTAAGCTGGGTTGCAAGCTCAGCGTTTTCGTTTGCAAGAAGCTTCGAGTAGCTTATTCCTGCTTTATCAAGGAGTGAGCATGCAATTTTGCAGTTGGGGCAGGTTGCTGTTGTGAAAAGGTAATTACCGTCTGCAATAACAGGTGCTTCAACCTGAGGGGTACACTCACAAGCTTCTGCAGCAATTTCTTTCTTATTAAGAACAGAATTAGCAACATCATAAACCTTGCGGTCTTTATATTCCTGAGCTTTACCGTCGTTCCAGTTCTTAACAGGACGGTAGTAGCCTGTGATGCGGCTGTAAACCTCTGCTTCTTCACCGCACTCGGGGCAGATAAATGCCTCACCAGCGATGTAACCGTGATTTTTACATACGGAATAAGTGGGAGAAATTGAGTAATAGGGGAGTCTGTAGTTTTCCGCAATCTTCTTAACAAGGTTTGCACATGACTGCCAGTCAGGAAGCTTTTCACCAAGGAAGGCGTGGAAAACAGTACCTGAAGTGTAAAGGGTATGAAGTTCATCCTGCATATCAAGTGCTGTGAAAATATCCTGAGTGTAGCCAACGGGAAGATGTGAAGAGTTGGTGTAGTAGGGTGTTTCGCCCTCACCATTACCTGCTGTGATAATATCGGGATAATATTTAAGGTCATGCTTTGCAAGACGGAAAGCAGTAGACTCTGCAGGTGTTGCTTCAAGGTTGTAAAGGTCGCCGTATTCAACCTGATAATCAGAAAGTCTTTCTCTCATATGGTTGAGAACATCCTTTGCAAACTGCTGTGTCTTTTCTGTTGTCATGTTGGCTCTGAGCCATTTTGCGTTAAGACCAACCTCATTCATACCGACAAGACCGATTGTTGAGAAGTGGTTGTTGAATGTGCCGAGGTATCTCTTTGTATAGGGATAAAGACCTGAATCAAGCAGTTTAGTGATAACTGTACGCTTAACTTTAAGCGAGCGGGCAGAAATGTCCATCATTCTGTCAAGACGTGCATAGAAGTCAGCCTCATCCTTGGCAAGATAAGCGATTCTGGGCAAGTTGATTGTAACAACACCAACTGAACCTGTTGATTCACCGCTGCCAAAGAAACCGCCGGACTTTTTACGAAGCTCACGAAGGTCAAGACGAAGACGGCAGCACATTGAACGGACATCGCTGGGCTCCATATCTGAGTTGATATAGTTTGAAAAATAGGGAGTACCATATTTGGCTGTCATTTCAAAGAGGAGCTTATTGTTCTCTGTTTCGGACCAGTCAAAGTCACGAGTGATTGAATAAGTCGGAATAGGATACTGGAAGCCGCGACCGTTACAGTCGCCCTCGATCATAGTCTCGATAAAGGCGCGGTTGACCATATCCATCTCTTCCTTACAGTCACCGTAGGTGAAGTCCATCTCTTTGCCGCCGATAATGGCAGGAAGATTCTTCAGGTCATTGGGAACCACCCAGTCGAGAGTAATATTGGAAAATGGCGCCTGTGTTCCCCAGCGGCTGGGGGTGTTGACACCGTA
>JBGVFJ010000037.1:0-38754 GCA_045121005.1 Acutalibacteraceae bacterium | reverse complement strand
AACCCTTTTAAAATTAAACCAGGAGGAGTTAGGCAGGCTCATCGGTGTTTCAACCAGGGCAGTTGTTGCTTATGAAACCACCGACACAAAGCCCAGAGCTTCCACCTTGCGCAAATTGGCAGAAACCCTGAAGGTTTCAGTGGATTACCTCACGAACGACGAAATTGACGACCCCCTTTACGGCATTGAAAAACAACCCTTTGTGGAAGAAACAAGAAATCTTTACGGTGACAAGGCGGCAAGAGAAATCGATTTTTTAATGGAGCGCAATGCCGCCCTTTTTGCAGGCGGGGAGCTTTCGCAGGACGCCAAAGACGCCTATTTTGAAGCGGTTATGCAAGCTTACCTTGAATGTAAAAATAAGGCCAAGCAGACCTACGGCAAAAAGGCTGAATAAAGAGGGATTTTTATGGCTGATTTTAATTATATATGTTCCGTTGCGGAAAAAATCAGAGAAAATTACGCTGAAACCAACCCCTTCAAGCTTTGTGACCAGATGGGTATTATCACCCTTTTTGCGCCTATGGGCACTGACACTGCCGCGTGCAAAGGCTTTTTTCTTACCCAGAGCAGGGTTAAAAGCATCACTATCAACAGTGATTTGTCAGAAGATTTGCAAAAGATTATCTGCGCCCACGAGCTTGGTCACGCCATGCTTCACAGGGACAGAAGCGGTGTGAATGCATTTCACGATTTTTCCTTTTTTGACGGTGTTGACAAGCTCGAATATGAAGCAAATCTTTTTGCCGCTGAGCTTCTTCTGCTTGATGACGAGGTGTTGAAAATTCTCAACGAAGATATTTCGTTTTTTCAGGCGGCGGCAAAGCTGTATGTTCCCGCGGAGTTGCTTGATTTTAAATTCCGTACCCTCAAGTGGAAGGGCTACAAGGTTATTGAGCCACCCACCAACGCAAGAGGCGACTTTTTGAAAAAAGTTCACGAATAGAGGTTTTATAAATGGAAAACAGAATTTACGTTTCGGTGGATGTTTGTTTTGACATCTACGGTCAGATGCTGCCCACAAACATCAAGTGGGAAGACGGCTCGGTTTTTCCCATTGACAAGGTGACAGATATCCGTCAGGCAAATGCCGCCAAGGCAGGAGGGCAGGGGGAACGCTACACCGTTATGATTGCCGGCAAGGAAAAATATCTTTTCTTTGAACGCTCCTGTGCCCGCAACGGCAACCTTATCGGAAGTTGGTTTGTTGAGAGGAAAGCAATATGATTAACGATATTTACAAAATTTGTCCTACTTATGAAACCGATATGTTTAGGCTTCGGTTAGTTAAAATTGAAGATGCAGAAAATCTGCTTACCTGTTACTCTGACAAACAAGTCTCACAAAAAGCTAACATCGATTACTGCACAAGTGATTTTTACTGCACAACAGTGGAAGAAATGGAAGAATGCATTCGCTTTTGGCTAAAAGAATATTCTGAACAGCGGTATGTGAGATTTGCAATTATTCTTAAAACAAGTAACAAAGCTGTGGGAACTTTAGAAATTTTCGGCGGCGAAGAGGGTATACTGCGGATTGATATAGCAACCTCGTACGAAAAATATGTTGAAGAACTTTTTAAGCTGGCGGTTTTTAAACTCATAAAAGACTTTAATATAAAAAGTTTAAAAATCAAAGCTTCTAATATACCTGATAGAATTTCCGTGCTTGAAAAATACGGTTTTGTGCCCTCTGCAACTTTCAGGAGTGAACTGGGTTATTATGAAAGACCGGTTTATAACTTTTTTGACGAAAGCAAGGGTGTAGCTTACTGTGGATTAGCTTGCTGTGTTTGTAGTGAAAATGCAAATTGTAAAGGATGCCGAAATAACGGGTGCAAAGATAAGAATTGGTGTAAGAGTTATAACTGCTGTAAGACCAAAAAATTAAATGGTTGTTGGGAATGTGAACAGTTCCCCTGTGATTATTCAATGCTCGGTAAATTGCGCGTTAAAACATTTGCAAAATTCATAGCTGAAAAGGGTGCAGATAAGCTTATCTCAAAGCTCAAAATAAACGAAGAAAATGGCATTCTCTATCATCACCGAGAAAAATTAGTGGGCGACTACGATTTATTTGAAAACGAAGACCATATTTTAGACTTTCTCAATGGTTAATTATTGATTTAATATTCGATTTGTGATAAAATGAATTGAATATATTGGAAACGAGGTATTTGTATGTACAAATTCTTTGCTGAACTCACCATGGGCGGCAGAGCCTTTTCTACAAAAGACTTTGATAATGACGCGTTCTCTTTTGAAATGACCGAGAATGACGGTGTGCTTGTTGCCACCCTCAAAGCCAAGGAAGATCTCAATATGACAACTCTTGCCCTCACCTGTGATCGCAAGTTTGATGATAATGATTTGTTCTATGCCAACGGTTATCAGTCATGGACAACTTCAAGAGAATTCTCTAAAAAAGATAACACTCACGGCTATGCCAAGGTTGCAAACATTTCTACCCTTACAAAAAATATGAGCTCCGTTTTTGGCGATTATCATTTTGCCGAATATGGAAAACAGGGTTGCTTCCATTCATACACTTACTGCTATTTCAGAAAGAGAAACAACAGAAACATTACTCTCTACGGCTCAAAGAGTGAGCGTCAGGGCTTCACAGTTTTTGAAGCTGATATGAATGACGGCGTTTTCAAAATCAAAAAGGATATCGAAGGCCTTGCACTCAAAGCAGGCGATGAATACGAAGTGTTCAACATCGCAATTATCGAAGATGAATTTGATGCCGCGTTTGACAAGTATTTCTTTGATTTTGTGGGCGTTAAGGAGCCCAAAATCAGACACCTTGCTGGCTACACCTCTTGGTATAACTACTTCCAGAAAATTGATGAGCACATTATCCTCCGTGACCTTGACGGTATGGACAAGGCAAAGGACGTTGTGGGTATTTTCCAGGTGGATGACGGCTATGAATCCGCAGTCGGTGACTGGCTGATTCCCGACAAGAAAAAGTTCCCCAACGGAATGAAATACATTGCCGACAAAATCCACGACAAGGGCTATATGGCAGGCATCTGGCTTGCTCCCTTCAACGCGCAGAGAAGCGCAAAAATCCGCAAGGATCACCCCGATTGGTTCATTCTTGACCCCGTAACAGGCAAGCAGCTTTTCACCTGTCCCGGTTGGGGCGGTGCATACGTAATGGATATCTACAACCCCGAGGTAAGAGATTATATCAAGCGCGTGTTTGACACCGTTCTCAACGACTGGGGTTATGATATGGTTAAGCTCGACTTCCTTTACAGCCAGTGTATGTATCCCAGAAACGGCAAAACCCGCGGTGAAATTATGTGCGACGGAGTTGACCTTCTTCGCGAGGTCTGCGGTGACAAGCTTATTCTTGGTTGCGGTGTGCCTTTGGGTGCTTGTATGGGTGTGTTTGACGCTTGCCGCATCGGTTGTGATGCCAATAAACGCTTCGGCGGCGACATTCTCAACCGCCTTGCAATCAACAACGAAATCCCCTCATCGCAGAATGCGATTATCAACACAATTTTCAGAAATCATCTCGACGGCAGAGCCTTCTGCAATGACCCCGACGTTCTTTTCCTGAGAGACAACAACATCAAATACACATTGGAGCAGAAGCTTCTTCTCGGCAAGGTAAATGCAGTTTGCGGTAACGTTCTTTTCGTTTCCGACAATGCAGGGGATTACGATTCAAAGCAGCTTCACTTTATGACCGAATTCTTCAAGGATAAGGATTATAAGGTGCTCGGTGCTCAGTTTGAAACCGATGAAATCATCAAGCTTGATTACATTGAAGACGGTGTGAATAAAACACTCAAATTCAACGTTCAGACAGGCAAAAGCAACGTAATAGATTGCGTATAAAAAATTAACCCATCAGAGTTTTGCTCTGATGGGAATTTTTTTTACAGCTGAATTTTAAATACGATTTTTTCTACATTGCATTCCTTGTCGGCACACAGGCAGGGTGCGTGAGCATCCTCAGGCAAGAGGAAAAGGAAAGAGCCTTTTGTGAGCACAAAGTCAAACTTGCTCTTACCTGAATAAAAGGCAATGTCACCGCCTTTTGAATATTCCTCGCTGATGAGGTTATCCTCAACGTCGCCAAGGGGCACCCAACCGATTTTTTCCATACCGTTGACAATGTACTGAAGGTCGGCATATTTTTTGTGAGCCTCAAACTTCACTTCTTTGTCAGCCTCAGTGCGGTACTGGGCAATTGAAGCAAAAAGCTTCTCACCGTCAATGTGGTATGTGCCGGGGGCAAATTTTTCCTGTTTGTGCTTTTCAATGAATTCCAGAATCTGCTCAAAAACAGGATATTCTTCTTTATACTGCAAAAGGTTTTCGGCTTTATCAATTATCATATTAACATCTCCTTTTTTTGATTATAAATCTTTACGGGAAGTAATGCAATAGTTAAGTTAAAATTTGACATTTTATTTTTAAAAGGTATAATATAAAGGAATTTATTTAAAGGATGTTATTATGAAAAAACCTGCTTTTTACACAGAGCTTGCCTATATTCTCGGCATCATATTTTTACCCTTCGGCACTTCGCTGATGACAAAGGCTGATTTCGGGCTGTCTATGGTTGTAGCGCCAGCTTACCTTATTCACCTGAAGCTTTCACCTGTTTTCAGCTTCATTTCTTTCGGAATGGCGAGCTATCTCTTTCAGGCTGTGATACTCGTTGTGCTGTCAATTATTCTGAAAAAGTTCAAGGTTTCATATTTGTTTTCGTTTGTAACTGCCGTAATATACGGCTTTGTGCTGGATGGCTTTGTTGCTTTAACAGACGGCATTCCCGCTGACACTCTCGTTGTGAGAATTGCTCTTTTTGCGGTGGGTATTGTCACAGCCGCTTTCGGCATTGCAATGTTTTTCATAACATATATTTCTCCCGAAGCTTACGACGTTTTTGTTAAGGATTTGGCGGCTGCCAAGGGTTATGATGTGGGCAAAACAAAAACGGCTTATGACTTTTCCAGCCTTGCGCTTTGCGTTGTTTTGTCGTTCTGCTTTTTCGGGCTGTTTGAGTTCAGAGGCATCGGCATCGGCACCGCCGTCACCGCCTGCCTTAACGGAACGCTGATTGGCTTATACAACAGATTTTTTAAAAAGCATTTTGAATTTAAGGATGCACTTCCGTTGAGAAAATTTTTTGAGAGGTAAAACTATGATAAGAAAAGCAACTCCACAGGATAAAGAATTATATATGCAGTTTACCGATGCATTTTATCACAGCGAGGCGGTGCTTCACCCCGTGCCCGATTCTCACAAGGAGGCAACCTGGGCGGAGCTGATGCGCTCAAACGATTATGCCGAATGCTTTTTTATTGACAAGGACGGTGTCGATGCGGGATTTTTGCTTATGGCATACACTTTTTCTCAGGAATCGGGAGGCAAGGTTGCCTGGGTTGAAGAAATTTTCATTAACCCCGAATTCCGCGGACAGGGCTTAGGCACAGAGCTTTTTAAGTTTATCAAGGATGAAATTGAACCAAAGTGCTCAAGAATAAGACTCGAAGTGGAAGAAGACAACCACCGTGCCAAAAAGCTTTATGAATCCCTCGGCTTCAAAATCCTTCCGTATCAGCAGATGGTTAAAGAGTTATATTAACAACAAAAGGGCTTAGCCACACGGCTAAGCCCTTGATGTTTATCTTATTTAATAAAGAAATCTGAGAATCCTTTGGCACCGAAGATTTTGTATGTAATGTCGTTTACGCCTTTAAGAACCTTGTTAAGAAGAACTTCTGAGAATTCGGGTTCTGCTTCCGGTTCGTAAACGCCGATTTCAACGAGCATATCGTGAACTTCTGCAAGAACAGCATCATCATACTCGGGGTTGTTGATTGTGCTTGCTGCCATTTTTTCTGCTTTTTCAAGAACAGCTTCCTGTTCAGCAGTAAGAACATAACCTGTTTCTGCACAGTATCTTTCAAGGTCTGAAAGGTAGCTTCTCTGATAGCTCTTGAGGTTTCTTGCTTCGTTGAACTGGGGGAAGTAGAAATCATCTTCTGCAGGGTTGTCGCAATCTGCAACTGTTTTGATGTTGCCTGTTGCAAGCTCAAGTGCAAGAGCGATAGCTGTGTTGTTGTATTCAAGCTCGTGCTTCTGCTTGTAGAAGAACCATGAGGACTCCTTACGAAGTGTGGTTGAAATGTCAAGTGAGCCGTCGGGTGAAAGCTCTCTGCCTGTGGTGTCTTCAAACTGTGTGCCGGGTGTTACGAAAGATGTGCCGGGTGCAGTTGAATCAATGTTGATGATTTCGTCAGAGTTTGTAACGGGTGCGCTTGCCATAAAGCCGAAAGCTGAATAGTCAGATGTAATTGCGCCGAAGGGGAGACCGTAACCTGAAATGAAAGAGAATGTTACGCCTTCTTTTTCAAGGTTAGACATTGTTGTGTCAAGGCGTTTTTTAGCTTCCTGGAAAGCGTCTGCCTCAGCCTTTACAACGGAAGACTTGATGAGCGGAGCAATCTCTTCATACTGGTCAATGGGAATGAGGTTGCAAAGAGAAGGTGTTGCGCAGAAAAGCTCAGTTGCAATTCCGCTGAGAGCTGAGTCAACAAAGTTTCTGAGAATGGGCTTGGGGAAGAGGCGAAGAGCGATGTTAACAACATAGCCCCAGGGCTCACCGATAAGGTCTGAAAGAAGACCGTTGTAGAAAAGGTCAGCAGAGTTGTCGCAGAATCTGCCGAGAAGAAGGTCAGCAACAACGTCACTGCCGTCCCATGCGCCAACAATGCTTACAACTCTTCTGATGTGGTTCTGAGCAACTGTGGGATATTTGTCCATATAAGCTGTAACAACGGATGCGCCCATGCTCATGGGAACAAGAACGATGTCTTTTGCGCCAACTTTGTTTTCAGCAAGAATTGTTTCAACGAACTCGTGAAGAGCATCTACATTCTTTGAAGTGTAAGAGAATGCGTTATAGTTGAAAACATAGAGATAATCTTCATAGTTTTTACCGAATTTTTCACGTGCGATGTCTTTGCAGGGGATTGAAGAATAGAAGCGGTTTTTAGCTTCGCTTTCAAATTCACCCTCTTCATTGGTGATGCCGGGGAATTCAGAAACGGGCATCGGGTATCTGGGAGTAACAACTCTGGGGTCGCCGTTGCCGTCTTCACCAACGATGTTGAAGTGGAAAAGAGCTCTGACAACTTTGTCAACCTTGTTCTGGTCGATGATGTTCCATCTGAGAGCTGATGAAACAAGAAGTTCAACAACCAAGCCGACAATAGTAAGGATTGTGTCTGTGTCAGAAAAAACTTCATCAAAGCTGTTGAAAAGGTTCCATCTGGAAGCGTATTTATCTTCAGCAATGAGGGGAGCATAGTTTTCAAAATCCTGAAGTGTGCCGTTTTCAAAAGCACCTTCCTGAGTGTAACTCTCATCAAAAAGGTAAGAATAGCTCTGGCCGATACCTGTTACAAAAACAACAAGGCTGTTAGTGCCTTCGGCAAATGCACTTTCCATGCCGGTTGCTGCTTTTGCAGTTTTTGTGGGGGCTGCGTTTGTGGCAATTCCTGCAAAAGGCACAAGAAGTGCAATCGCAAGAACAATAGCAATAAACTTTTTCATTATTTATCCTCCTGTTTAATAAAAATAGCCACATACATTTTATCACTGTTGTTGGCAATTTGGAAGTATTTTTTTCTTTTCTATTTTTTAAACAAAAACAGCTCCTGTTTTGTGTGACAAATGCCGATAAAAATCAGTTGGATTGATATAGAAGTTTGTATTAATTTATCAGATTAATCATCAAACAGATATTTGTGCATTTGTTCAGGATTGTTAAGAAAGCGTTTTGTTATCTGAAAATGTTCCGTTTCTGCGAAAGGAACACTTTTTATTCCTTTTTGCGTTATTTCCAAAACATCAGCATTCGGAAAAGTCATCAGAATAGGTGAATGTGTTGAAATAATAAACTGCGATCCGTTTTTAACAAGATTATTTATGTTGCACATAAGCCGCATCATTCGCATTGGAGAAAGTGCGGCTTCAGGTTCATCGAGTATGTAAATCCCGTTGCCGCCGAATCTTTTTTCTGTAAGAGCGATAAAGCTTTCACCGTGTGACTGTTCGTGGAGAGATATTCCGCCATAGCTGGCAATTACTGGCGGTTGGCTTGCTATTATTTTGTCCAAACGGTCAATGTCTGTTGCGACATTGTAGAAACTTTCTGCACGCAAAAAATATCCGTCACGAGGTAGTTTATGCCCCTTGCGTATACGTAAAAATTCATGCAAGTCGGAATGAGATTTTTGAGTGGAGAAGTTGAAATTTTTACTTCCTCCTTCTGGATTAAAGCCCAATGCAACGGCAATACCTTCGATTAGTGTGGATTTGCCGGTACCGTTTTCTCCGACAATAAATGTTACTGCTTTACTGAAAGTTAGCGGGTTGTGTTTCAACCATTTTATGACGGGAAGGTCATTGATGTAATCTTTTCCAGGTATTTTGCCGTTTATAGTGATTTCTTTTACAAATAAATCTTCCATAGAAACCCTTCTTAATTATTGTGTGTTTTTGTTTTGATATTAATGATATTTATTGCAAAAGTATTCGCAAAAATTCACTTCTACCGATAGTGTTTCTGTTTTTATAATTAGTTCATTTTTCATAATAATAACATCATCTCCTTGAGTTATGCATAAATTATGGTTGTAACCATCTGTATTATATCACCTGTTTATGTAAATGAAATAAAAATTTTTGTTTGTCAGTACGATATAGCGGACTTTGTTGATTGATGTTCCAAAGGGATTGATTTTCTGTGTCCATAGTGCTATAATCGTCAGGATATTATGCATTTTAAATTTAACAACGAAAGGTGATATGAAATGCTTCCGATTATCAACAAAATTATTTCGCTCATTCTTGTTCCCATTTACTTTTCGGTATGGTCACCCACATATTACATTATTAAGTGGTTTAACCCTGCTGAAGAGCTTGTTTCTCTTTCTGCAAACGGAGTGTGCACAGCCGACGACCCCATTTATCTCACAGCCCACCGTGGTGTGAGTGCTTTGGCTCCCGAAAATTCACTTCCCTCATTTGTTGAGGCAGTGAATCACAACTATTACTCTGCCGAATGTGACATTCACCTCACCAAAGATAACGAGTGGGTTGTTATTCACAACGCTGAAACTGATGCCAGATTCTGCCAATACGGTGCGGTTAAGGATTATACCCTTGAAGAACTCAAAACATTCAGCTACAAATGGGGCGCAAACCTCTGGAAATACACCGATATGCGTATTCCCACTCTTGATGAATATCTTGATGTTTTTGTAGGCTCTGACACAAGGCCGCAGATTGAAATCAAGGTTGACGGTTGCGATATGCTTTATACAATTGTTGATGCCGTAGAAGAAAAGGGTCTTGTTGAGCAGTCAATTATCATTTCTTTTGATCTCCGGCAGCTTAAAACAATTCACGAAATCAACCCCGACATTGAATTGTGGTATCTTGTGGACGGAATCACTCCCGAAATTATCGAAGATGTTAAGTCAGTTGGCGACAATGTGTGGCTTTCTGCCAGCTTCAGTGAGAACGACACAGCATCAATGCAGCTTGCTCTTGATGCAGGTGTGAATGTATCCTTCTGGACAGTCAACACCATTGAGGATGCAAAAATGCTCTATGATATGGGCGTAAGATATATGGAAACAGATATTCTCTGTAACTGATCAAAACCTCCGGCAGATGCTTCTGCCGGAGGTTTTTTTATTGCGCTGTTAGGCTTGAATAATTTTGGTAGTACTCATATCTTGCTACGCATTTTTTAGCATCAAGTGCAGGCTTGTTCGCTCTGTAGTGAAGAATACTTTTCTTTCTTTCCTGCCTGATTTTATTTTCATTTTCCTGCTGTGCTTTGCGAAGAGAAATAAGCTCCGCTTTCAATTCGTCAGTGCTTACTCCCGACTCTTTTGCTGATTTGATGTTAAGCTGAGCTTCTCTGATTTTAACTGCAAGGCTGTCGGATGTGTTGAAAAGAGCAGAGAAAATGCTTTCGTCAAAGCTTTCACTTTCTTTGAAATCCTTTTTGTTTTGAGTTTTTTCTGCAATTTTAAAATCCTTAACGGAAGAAATCATTTTTCTTCTGAATTCTTTTTCTTCTGCTGTGTTTTTGGGGAGTGCTTTCATCTGACTCAATGCTGAAGCAATGTCAACACTTCCCGGGGAAGAAAGAATCTGCTGTGAATATTCAAGCTCAAATCTACCTGCGGGAGTATCAAAGAAATTAAGCTCGTTCAATATGACTTTTGAAATTTCAATCTGCTCGTTTTCTTCGCGAACACGCTTCTTTTCTTCTTTGCTCATATTTTTCTGAATTGCAGTGGGCTCTTTGCCTGCAAAGGCTTTTGCGTTGCTGATAATCTCAGAAATCTCGCTTCTTTGTTTGTCGGTTGCAATGGAGTTCATTTCATCTTCAAAGAAAGCTCTCAGACGAAGAACGTTTACCATAGCTTTCTGCCTGGTTTCTGTCAGGTCATAGAAGAAAAAGGGAATAACGTTCAGCGTTGCTCCAATAACCGATGCTATAATAAGCACGGAACAGATTGATTGGAAAAGCTCTGTGTTATAAAGCACGTCATATACATTGTCTGCACTGTAGCCCATTGCAACGGCGGTTGCTTCGTTGAGTCCTGCTTTTTCATAAATGGCAGGCAAAACCGATGCTGTTGCAAGGGTGATGATGCTTCCGATTAAGCCGATTGCCGAAAACATTCCGTCAATACGCTCACCGCTGATATATTGCTGATAATCCCTGATGTCGGCGTTAAGGCTGGGGTTCATAAAATGGCCTAAGGATGTGAGAAGCTGATTGATAAACACAAACACAAGCATAACCCAGATAACCCCTGAGCCCGTCATTCTAATGATCGGAAGCATAAGGGCAATGAAAATGATATTCATAATATTGCTGAAAATCAGCACCTTTTTCTTGCCGAAGCGTCGGATAAGGAACGGCGCAAAAAGATTTGGCCAGAGGGATGCGTTGCCTGCAATAGCGGTTATAACAGCATACTGTCCTGCGGAGCAGGCCTGCTGATAGTTATACATCCAGCCCATAATTGTGCCGAATGACCCTTCGAGGAAGCCAATCCACCCTGCGAGTGAAATAATCCAGAAATATTTGTTTCTCGATACCGAGCGAAGCGCATCAACAAAACTCATGCTCACGGTGTGGTTTTTTGGCTGAACAATTCTTTCTTCAGTGTTAACATAAATGATAACCGAAATAAGAAAGCCAACAATCAGCATCGGGGGATAAAGCACCCTGTAAACCGTCATATCATAAAGGGTGTTGTCGCCTGTGATTGCCTTTGCAACAAGAGGGAGGAAGATACTTGCGATTGAGGGTGAAATGTTTTCGATAACGGATTTTACTGCATATACGTCAGTTCTTTCAATAGTGTTTGGCGAAAGGACGTTGATAATGCTGTCGTTGGCATCAAGAAGGAAGTTATAGAAAAACTGAAATCCGATATTGAAAAGAAGCACAACGGCGCATTTCACGGGCATACTCATAATTTCGTACGGCGCCCAGATAAAGCCGATGCCTAAAATCACCGTGGGAAGACCCATTGTGAGAATATACGGTCTGTATTTGCCTTTCATACTGCGGGAGCTGTCTATCATTTTGGCTCGCAGTCCCGTCAGCGGAAAGCCTGAAATAACGCTGATTATGTAAATGAAATAAATTGAAGAGGGCGGAATGCCGATGGTATTACCGATGAGGGTGTTACCAACGCTCAAAATCATTGTGCTCACGCAATAAACAATAAACTTAACACCGATACCGCCAACGGCAAGAGATGCAATTTCTTTAAAGGGAATAAATCTGCCCGGGGGCGGAGTTTTCCAGTTATCCCTTATTGAGCTGAGCAGGGTTGAAATTTTATTTATCATAGTATCACCATAGTTGTAACAGATTTAGGGCTGATTTTAACTTCCCTGGGGGAGACCTTGCTTTCAAAAAGGCTGTGGTTTTTGTCCGTTACCGAAAGCAAAATTTCATTTTCTGTTGGCAAAGAAACATCTTTTTCTTTGTCGGAGTTGTTTATAACCACAAGCACGGTTTCATTGCCCTGCTTGAATGCCGTCACAAGCACGTCGCTGTCGTCGCTTTGAGCTTCAATTCTTTGTGCACCCGTGCGGATATATTTTGAAAAGTTGCCTGTAACGTAATATCTTTTGGTGATTTCAAAATCCTTGGTGTCAAGGTTAATGTAAATAAGTCCGTCGCAATAATCCACTTCCGAAACGGCAATCCAATGTTGCCATGAAACGACGTTAAGAAGTGTAAAATCCTCATACATCGTTCTTGCCGTAACAAGGGCAGAATCCATACCGCTGTCTCTGCCTCCCTGCATATGAGTCCACTCACTCATAACAACGGGCACACCGGGATAGTACTTATCCATCCATTTTCGAAAACGCTTCACAAAACCTAGGCGATCGTTGAGAAAAGGAATTGTAATCGGTAGGGGTAGGGGAAGGCAGTAGGAATGCACGTCAACACCGTCAAGGCGGATTGTAACCTTTTTGTCATTAAGAAGCTGGCGGGTATAAGTTTTATTAAACCAGCGCAAATCTCCCGACTCAGCACCCGATAACATTACTTTTTTTAGTGTACTGTATTTCTCGATTTCTTTTGCAAAAACTTTGAAAACCTTTTTAACACTTTTCGGTCTGTAGAAGCAGCCCTCCTGACCGCCGTTCCATACCCATATGGGCTCATTGACAGGGGAAAGGTATTTGACGGGAACACCCTCATTAACAAAATGCTCCGTCACGTCAAGGCAGTATTTGGCAAAGGCCTTATAGTTCTTGGGGCTGATGTTTTCGTGAAAAAGCTGATGTTTTTTGTTGTGGGCAAGTCCGTTTTTGGTAAGCCTTTCAATAGGGGAGTTGACAAAGAAAATAACCTCGTCTGCGCCGTTTTCAACACACTTTTTCATCATATAAACGGCGTTTGCGTCGCGGCTCCAGTCATATTGACCTTCCGATGTTTCAAAGAACTCCGTAGCTCTGGCAGGCTGGCTGTATTCACCTTTACCCGAGTGCTTTGACCCTGCGCCGATGTTGTAACGGTAAACACCCATGCCGATGCCCGTTTCTTTGTTGTAAAGAAGCTCGGCAATTCTATCGCGTACAGGCTTGCCCGAAGCCTCGTCGATGTGGCTCCAGCCTCCCACAATCTGTGCCCACCAAGCTCCGCTGGCGCCGATGCTTTTGAAGGTCTGATATTTTTTTTGTGGCTGAATTTTAATATTCATAGCAATCTCCTTGCTGGGGATTTTTATTTATCCTGCGGGTAAACAATGCCGATTTCTTTGCGGATTTTATCCATCTGTCGGGTGATGTAAAGCGTCTGCTCCGGTGTAACAACAGGACTTTGTTTCATTCCTTTTAATACACATTCGCTGAAATGGGCAATTTGCTCTTCAAATCCGTTGCCCTGATAAGGTGTTTCAATCTTCTGCTTTTCACCGTTGTTAAGATTTATTTCAATTTCCTGAGGGGCATAAAATCTCGGCAGGCGAGCGTAGCCCTTTGTGCCGTAAACATAACCCTCGTTGGGCTTTCTCAGAAGCAGAGCACTTGAAATGTCGGCAATGGCTCCGTTTGTGTATTTAATCAGAACACAGGTGTGGTTATCCACATTGTTGTATGGGTTTGTCATGGGCTTGATTTCTTCAACTTCTTTTCCCAGATACCAGCTTGCGAAGTTGAGCCCGTAAACACCAACGTCAAGAAGTGAGCCGCCGCCGTTTTCGTTTTTGAAAACGTGGTGATCCATTTCGTCTTCGTCCATTGTGTAGCAGAATTTGCCCTCAACGCCCATAATGTCACCGAGAAGACCGCTTTTGACAATTTCAAGCATTTTAATTGTGCCGGGGGTAAGTCTTGCCCACATAGCTTCCATAAGAAGAACATTGTTCTTCTTTGCACAATTAAACATTTCTTCGGCTTCGGCTGTGTTTAATGCCATCGGCTTTTCGCAAAGCACGTGCTTGCCGTTGTTCATCATCAGAACAGAGCTACCAATATGTCCTGAATGAGGAACGCCGATATATGCCGCGTCAATAACATTAGACTCAGCCATTTTTTCATAGCTTTCAAAGCGCAGGGGAATGCCGAATTCATCACCGAATTTTTCGGCATTTTCTTTTGTTCTTGAAGCCACGGCAACAAGCTCTGCGTTTTCAACATTTTTTATTGCCTGAGCAAAGCGGTGAGCGATTGTGCCCGTGCCCACAATTCCAAATCTGATTTTATTCATAACAAAACCTCGCAAAATTTTCTTAAACAACATTATATATTGAAACAACAAGAATTGCAACGGAAATATTTTTATTGATTTAACAGATAAACGGTGCTAAAATGAAAATATGAGGTGATACAATGAATAGTAAAATGAAAAAAGCTTACACCGCTTTATGGGGCATCATTGCCGCCGTTTACGGTGTGTGGATGTCTGTTTTTATGAAGTGGGACCAATATCCGTATCTCATTCCGACCGATGCAGATATGAGCCTGCCTAACGAAGAATTTGTTGCAAAGTTTGACGGTATGCTCTTTGAACCGCTCTATGCCAATGAAACACATTATTGGCTTTGGGTTGTTTTCTCAACGGTGCTTTTGTTCCTTTACGGCATTTTTATGAGCAAAACTCTTTTTAGCGAAAAAATCAGCAAAGCTACCACAATTTTCTGCGCAGTTAACCTCATTGCAGGCTGTGCATTCATCACTTGGTACGGTTTTCTCGGTTTTCCGGCTCAGTTCGGCAACATCCTCACCGATGTTACCGCAAGTATGCTGGGGCTTCGCTATCCCTGGTATTTTAAAATATGGGGTGTGCTGGCATCGCTTTCTATTTTTACCAACACAATGTATATGTATCGCAAAAACCATTACCAAGGCAAAGCAGGTGCAATTATTGCATCACTGGGTTGTGCCGCAATTTACGTCACAATCAACGTGCCCTCAGCGGGCCTTGACCTTGTGATGACTGCAAGATGTCTTGCTCATTGGGCAACAGCGCTGATTTTTGCCTTCCTCGGTGCGGCAGGGGTAATTATCTTCCTGCTTCACAAATCAAAGCAGAAGGATAAAAAATACATAATCGCAACGGTTGTTTTTGTAGCCGTGCTTCTGCTTATGCTTGTTCTTCTTGTCACCGTGGGCAAGAGTGCATTCATCGAAAACCTGCCTATGTGGGTTGTGTATGTGCTTTTGTTTGTCATCAACTTCACACCGTTCTTTGATAAAAAGAAAACAGAAGAAAAAGAAAAACAGAAGGTTCATTAAAGCATAAAACCACAGTGCTTCGGCATTGTGGTTTTTCTTTATTCTCTTGACTATTTTCTTTTTTGGTGATATTGTATTTTGGTAATCAATCTCAGGAGATTAAATATGAAGTTGTTTAAAAATTCAAGGCTGATGCTCATTGCGTCAATGGTCATTTTCGGCACCCTCGGACCATTTGTTCGCAATATTTCTGTTTCCTCGGGTGAGCTTGCGCTGTATCGCGCCGTTATGGCAACAGTGATAATCGGCGGTTTTCTTTTTGTCACCAAGCAGAAAATTCCCTTTGAAAAAATAAAAAAACAGATACCTTTGCTCCTTTTGTCGGGTGTGGCAATGAGCTTTAACTGGATTTTACTTTTTGAAGCGTACAAATACACCACAGTGTCTGTTGCAACATTGAGCTATTATTTTGCACCCGTGCTTGTTACGGTGGTTTGCCCCATTCTTTTTAAAGAAAAAATGGGAGCAAAGCAATGGATTTGCTTCGGTATGTCCACATTGGGTATTGCTTTGATAACAGGCATTGGTGATCTCAGCCAGGGCAGCAGCCACCTTAAGGGCATTGCTTTCGGTCTGGGTGCCGCTGTGCTTTATGCAACGGTTATTCTTCTCAATAAATTCATCAAGGGTGTTGACGGCATTCACCGCACCTTTTTGCAGTTTGCGGCGGCAGTTATCACTCTGATTCCTTATGTGCTTTTCACAAGCGGAGTGAACGTTGCTTCTCTCAACGGCAAGGGTTGGGTGTATCTTATTATCGTGGGCGTTGTGCACACAGGTGTTACTTATTGCCTTTATTTCTCTTCTCTCAAGGAGCTGCCGGGTCAGAAAGCCGCAATTCTCAGCTACATCGACCCCCTTGTTGCGGTGCTTGTGTCTGTTGTGATTTTGGGTGAAGATATGACTTTGCCGCAGATTATCGGAGGAGCTTTGATTCTGGGCTTTACCTTGTGGAATGAAATCTCTCCTGATAAAAGTAAAAAGAAATAATACCGGAAACAAAAAGACTTGCACTCAGCTGTGCAAGTCTTTTTTATCAGAAAAATCTCTTTTTGATTTTAGCTTTTGTTTCGTCGCTGATGCCGATGTCTTTCAGGTAGCCGTCAATACTGCCGTATTTGCCGTTTATAAAGGAGATGAGCTGAGCAATGACATCAGCCTCGCTTTTGAAAAAGTCTTCTCCGCTGCTCCACGGTGAGCCGTCAGCAAAGGTTTTCTGGATGAAGGAGAGGAGGTAGGTGTAAGACACCTGATAGTCAGCAATAATGTCCTCCACACAAGCTCCTGCAATATAAAGCAGAATAACCGAGAGAAGTCCTGTTCTGTCTTTTCCGAAATAGCAATGGTAAAGCACACAGCCATCCTTTGCATTCGCTATTGCTTCAAGAGCTTTTTTATAATCCGCCTTGTGATGTTCAATGGAATATTCATAGGATTTTTCAAGGTCAGTACCGAAAGCCTCTACCGCTGCAGGATTAAATTCAAGCAGGCACACGTGGTGATAATCAACCCCGTCAAGAAATTTGAAAACAGATGGGTTACGATTTGCTTCGGCTTCATCGCGCAGGTCAATAACGGTGTTGACACCATATTTTAACACTTCAACAATGTCGTTTTCGTCGGGAGTTTCGGGAATGGCGCAGCGAAGAAACCTTCCGAAAGCGGTGACACCGTCGGGGCAGGGATAACCGCCCAGGTCACGGCAGTTTATTATATTTTTAAGCGGTAATCTTTTTTGATATGCCATAGTTTACCTCATTTCCGTTTTAATAGCTTCTTGATTTTTGATGACAAAGGTATATGGTTATCGAAGGGAAAGGGTTCATCCAAAACCCAGGGGAGACAAATGTTATAAATGTTGATTGTAAAGTATTCATCGGTTGTCTGCTCGTTGGGGATATATTCATTATCAATAACAATGTGTAAAGAAAGCTCCCCGTCGAACAAATCAAATTCGCACTTTGGACTGTTTGCGATTTTTCCAATAACAGTATATGCTGTGAAAAGATATTGAATTTCGTTGTTTAATGGAACAGAAGCAGTTTCGTCAGGCCGTTCAATCAGAATACCAAAATCTGACAAAAACTCTGTAAGCTTCGGAAATTTATCTTTTGCCTGAATGTAGAAGTTCCTGTCTTCGTTACAGTCACAAAGAGAGTGGTTGAGGGAGTATGATTTTGTAGCTTCAATATCCACATCAAAAATGTAATTATCTTTTTGAATAATCATTTCAAGCCTTTCTTTGCGGTGTTAACGGAGGATATGAGCATAACACGGATACTTGTGCAGGCGGAATCGAGAGATTTATATTCCGTTTCGGAAATGTAGTTAGTTTTATAAAGTAATTCTAACCAATATCCGGTTTCGTTTGCTTCTTTAAGTGCGATTTGAAGCTTTGCAATAAAATCAGCGTTTCCGTGGGCATATTGAGCTTCACGGATGTTTGCACCAATTGATGTGCCGCTTCTGCCGATTTGGTTAGAGATTATAGTTTCTCTCTTTTCTTTAAGTGATTTAACAAGATTTATGATGGCTACTGCGAAGTCTATGGATTGGATTGACAGTTTGTCGTTTCTCATTATTTATCACCTTTTTAATGAAGTATTGCTTGGACAATATGAAGTTTTCGCAAATGCTCAAATGAAGTGTTTGCTTCGCAAACATGAAGAGAAGCACCGGTTAAAGTATATGTGCCGAAGGCACACTTCATAGAGCGAAGCTCTGCTTCATTCCTTCATGCATTGTAAGTGCGCTTCATTGTAAAAAAACCTCTTTTGTCAGAGACAAAAGAGGTTTTTTTACTTGGTGACCCGGACGGGAATCGAACCCGTGTTACCGCCGTGAAAGGGCGGTGTCTTAACCGCTTGACCACCGGGCCTTGTTGGTAGCGGCAGTGGGACTCGAACCTACGACACTCCGGGTATGAACCGAATGCTCTAGCCAACTGAGCTATGCCGCCGCATTTATGTGCTCTCAACAAAGCTTGTTCATTATAATACAAGAATATGCTTTTGTCAATAGCTTTTTTGAATTTTTTTCAAAAATCTTCAAAATTTTTCACGGGTCAGGTTTCTGACCCGTGAAATGTTAAATTCCGAATAATTCTTTTGCATTTTTGCAGGTGATATCAAGCACTTCCTGTGCTGTGATACCCCTTACAGAAGCAATAACCTCAGCCGTAAAGGGAATGAGAGCGGAATCGTTTCTGCTTCCTCTGTGGGGAACGGGAGCCATATAGGGGCAGTCTGTTTCAATCAGCAGCCTGTCTTCGGGCACAACTGCCGCAACGGAAACAGGCTTTTTGGCGTTTTTGAATGTAACAGCACCGCCGAGACCGATATACATCCCCAGCTTCACAACCTCTTTTGCCATTTCAGCACTTCCCGAAAAGCAGTGAACAACACCTTTGGGGCGGTATTTTTTCAAAAGCTCCATTGTGTCTTCGTGTGCTTCTCTGTCGTGAATAATCACGGGCATATCCTTTTCTTTGGCAATTATCAGCTGTTCTTCAAAAACAGCTTTCTGAATATCCCTTGGTGAAAAGTCATAATGATAATCAAGTCCGATTTCACCAACGGCAACGCACTTGGGGTCGTTGAGCATATCGGCAATGAGCACAAGGTCGTTTTTGCCGGCATCCTCTGCCTCGTGAGGGTGAATACCTGCGGCGGCATAGATGTTTTCATATTTTGCCGCAAGATTCAGGGAGGTTATGCTTGATTTCAAATCACTGCCGCAGTTGACGATGCCAACCACACCGCTTTCAAAAACTCGTTTCAAAAGCTCGTCGCGGTCTTCTGCAAATCTTTCATCATCATAATGGGCGTGGGAGTCAAATATATTAATCATTAACTTAACTGTGTGCCTGCGGGGAGGCCTTCAACAAATGCAACCTTAACGTCGTCTTCTGAAACATCACCTGCAAGAATCATACCGTGGCTTTCAACACCGCAGAGCATTCTGGGCGCAAGGTTTGCAACAACGATAACGTGCTTTCCGATAAGGTCTTCGGGCTTGTACCATTTTGCAATGCCTGAAGCAACTGTTCTGGGCTCCTTTGTGCCGTCGTCAAGTGTGAGTTCAAGGAGCTTCTTTGCTTTTTTGATGGGTTTGCAGTCAACAACCTTGCACACTCTGAGCTCAACCTTTGCAAAGTCGTCAAACTGAATTTCAGCAAGGCCGACGATTTCTTTTGTTTCTTCTTCTTTTTCTTCTTCAACTGCAGGAAGTGAAGCTTCAATTTCTGCAAGTGTTTTTTCAACATCAAGGCGTGAGAAAAGGGGAGTTGCAACGCCAACACTTGCGCCTGTTTTCATTGCACCGAACTCAGCAAGAGAATCAAGAGTATTTGCATCTGCGCCAATCTGCTCAAGAATTTTGTCGCTTGTGTCGGGCATAAATGATTTAAGAAGAACTGCAACGAAGCGGATGCTTTCAAGAAGATTGTAAAGCACTGTGCCCAATCTTTCTTTCTTTGCTTCATCCTTTGCAAGTGCCCAGGGCATTGTTTCGTCAATGTATTTGTTGCAACGCTTTGCAAGGTCAAAAATTTCAGAAAGAGCGTCTGAAACCTTGTATGTGTCAAGGAGGTTTGTAACCTTGGCAAGAGTGCCGAGAGCCATTTCTTTAAGCTCGGCATCAATGTCTTCACTTGCTGTGGGAGCCTGGATAACACCGCCGAAATATTTGTTGTTCATGGCAACGGTGCGGTTAACGAGGTTGCCCAATGTGTTGGCAAGGTCGGAGTTAAAACGCTCGATGATGGTTTCATAAGTGATTGTGCCGTCCTGAGCGTGGGGCATTTCAGAAAGAAGATAATATCTTACAGCGTCAACACCGAAACGCTCGCAAAGGTCATCGGCATAAATAACGTTGCCGCGTGATTTGCTCATTTTGTCATTGCCTGAAAGAAGCCAGGGGTGACCGAAAACCTGTTTGGGCAGAGGCTCACCCAGAGCCATAAGCATAATGGGCCAATAAATTGTGTGGAAACGGAGAATATCCTTGCCGATAACGTGAACGTCAGCAGGCCAGTATTTGTTATACATTTCTGAATTTTCTTCACCGTTGAAGCCGAGACCTGTGATGTAGTTGAGAAGTGCGTCAACCCAAACATAGATAACATGCTTTTCGTCACCGGGGAAGGGGATGCCCCACTTGAAGGTGGAACGCGAAATGCAAAGGTCCTGAAGGCCGGGCTTGATGAAGTTGTTAATCATTTCCTTCTTGCGGCTTTCGGGGTAAATAAAGTTGGGGTTTGATTCAATGTATTCTTCAAGCTGTTTCTGATATTTGCTCATCTTGAAGAAATATGCCTCTTCCTTAGCGGGCTTAACCTCACGGCCGCAGTCGGGGCATTTGCCGTCAACAAGCTGTGACTCGGTCCAGAAAGACTCACAGGGAGTGCAGTAAAGACCCTCATACTCACTTTTGTAAACATCGCCCTTGTCCATGAGTTTTTTGAAAAGCTTCTGAACAGCCTCTTCGTGCTCCTTGTCGGTGGTACGGATGAATTTATCATAAGTGGTGTTAAGGCAGTCGCAGATAGCCTTGATTTCACCTGCAACACCGTCAACATATTCCTTGGGAGAAATGCCTGCAGCGGCAGCGTATTCTTCAATTTTCTGGCCGTGCTCGTCAGTGCCGGTCTGGAAAAACACATCATAGCCCTGCATTCTCTTGAATCTTGCAAGAGCGTCGGCAAGAACGATTTCGTAGCTGTTGCCGATATGAGGCTTACGTGAAGTGTAAGCGATAGCGGTGGTAATATAATACTTACCCTTGTTCATAATTAACCCTCCGAGAACAAATTTATACCCATATATTATACCATTTTATCCCGATTTATCAATAGGAAAAACAAATAAAAAAACGGGATTGCCTAAGCAATCCCGAAAAAACTTTTAAGCTGTGATAATTCCTGTAGTAAGCTGAAGCACAATCAGTGCATCATCTGAAAAAATTGAGCCGGAGCCGTTGAGGTCAGCGTTTTTGAGAGCTGTGCCTTTAAGCTCTTTGAGACCTGTTGCGTGCTGAAGAATTGTGAGAGCGTCTTTTGAGGTAACTTTTTTATCACCGTCGATGTCTGCGCTGAGTTTTGCCACGGGAATAACTGTGTCAACATGGCCGCAGACTGTGCACTTTTTGTGGTTTTCTCCCGCTGTTTTGTAGGTGGGGAGGCTGTGAGTCACTACGCTGAGCTTGTGGGCAAGTTTGTCAATAGGACCGGTTTCGCAAAGCTGAGAACACTCGGTGCAATAAAACTCATTAAGACCGGGTTCGGAACATGTGGGGTCCTTAACTTTTTTGGCTTCACCCGGAATATGTTCTTTGATTGTCACCTCAAAGGTAGCCTCTGCATAGAAATTGTTTTTAAGATAGCATACAGTAACGACTTTCTGCCCTGCGGTGCTGAAATCATAACTCAGGCTGTAATCTGACAGAATTTCTTTTTTGCCGTTGAGAGTCAGGGCATAGACAGAAAGGCCTCTGGAATCGATAGGCTGATTTTTACAGTAGGTTGTAACAAAAGGACTTGCTGCAACGCGGATTTCAACATTGTTTCTTGAAAAAACGGGGTCAGCTGGGTCTACGTGAATATTTTCAATCTCACCCGAAATTTCTTTTGCAACGGAGCAGTCACCGATGTTGAAGGCTACAGAATAATTGTTGTGGCCCGAATCGGTTAAAAGATAAGTAACATAAAAAACAGGGCCGGCAACAGAAAAACCGTCGGTGCAAACAAGGGAAATGTTAAAGGCATCGTTCTTGGCATTTTTGTTTGTTGCTGCCCAACCTTTTTCGGCATAGACCGAGGAGGTTGATATGTCATGGCACGAAAGACCCTTAGAAGCAACAAAGTTTATGTCAAGGGAGTTGAAGCTTCCGCTTTTAAGGTTGAAGCAGAGCTTGATGTACCCGTTTGCAGATTCCTGCTGGGTAACTTCAAAAACAGGTGTTTCAACCCCATCGGGCTCAGTAGCCAATACGTTGCCTGTGAGCGCGGCTGAAACGAGTAATACCGCAACCATTAAAACAGAAACGATTTTCTTCATAAACATACCCCTTTTCAATTTGTTATAATGACATTATACAATCAGGAATCGAGGTGTGTCAAGGCGTTTTTGTCGATTTATCGCTTTAAATCATCTATTATACCGAAGTGCTCAGTATAGAAATTGTGTGTTTCTTCTGTATCGGAATTAAGACCGATAACCTTGCCGTGGTCCCCCTTTTTTGTGGGCATCACATTCCAGATACCTTTTTGAATTTTTTTATCGTTAAACTCTGTCCATTCCTCGCCTGTGGGATACTGTGCGGACACAACGCTCACAAGTCCGTCGTTGGGTTGCCAGGTTTCGTCAATCACAATTCCGCCTTTGGTTGTGCCTTTGTATGAACCCATTGCAAGTGCTGTGGGGTAAAGCACGGCGAAGGTTCCGCTGTCGGGAACCTGACCGCTGAGGAGCGAACCGTCTTTTGTGGTTAAGTATGAATAGGAAAAATAGTAAACGCCATCAACAGTTTTGATTGTTTTGTTAAGCGCCGCCGCACCGTCGGGTGAAAGGTCGTATCCCGCGTGGTCGTTACCCATAGCGGTAACAGATGCAAAAGCATCCGCAACATCGTCGGCATTGCCGTTTATTTCACCCACACCGAACTGGTCAAGCATAAAGTCATACACACCGCTGGCAGGCTTTGCAACCCCTGCCACACCAAAGCAAAGTGAAACGAGCATCTGGGTGGAGTCTGTAAATCCTGCAACCGATCCGATGGAGTCGATTACACAAGTGAGGGTTGAGCCGTTGTGGGGAGCGCAAAGTGAAGTTACGCTGTGCACCCAGTTACCCTTTTTGCCTGTAAAAAGAGGAGAGGTTTCGTCGCCTGTGGCGTTCATTTCCGCTTCATTACCGTATTCAAGAAGTGAGGTGAGCAGTCGCACTGTTGCACCGCCGAAGCTGTGACCCACAAGGTTGATTTTAACACGCTGACCGCCGTTGATTTTCTCACCCCAGTTTTCCACAAGGGGAGTGGTGTATTCTCTGCCGTAACGGGCGTGGTTGTGCTGCTTTGAATGAGCTTCACCGTAGTCAACGGTTGTTCCCGTAAGCTGAGCATACAATTCGCACACTCTGTCCCATGTGCTGGAAAGGGGACCAACGCTGGGGGCGTGAACGGTGTAGCCCTGCTCTTCGAGATAAACGGTGAGGTCGCCTGTGGTTGCTCCCCAATAGGTTACGGCGTTGTTGATGCCTGTGGTTTCACCCCAGCCGCCGAGACCGTGAACAAGTACGTACGGGTACTGCACCTTGCCGCCGCAAAGAGCCCACCAGACTTCCTTGATTCCGCCGAAGCTTGCGGGTACGGCGATTGCGGTTATAAGCACGCAAACCGCAACCACAAGTGCAACAATTTTTTTAGGAGTAAACTTAAATTTCTTCTTTTCTTTTTCTTCGGGGAGAGGAGCACTCTCAGCTTCGGTGGGTGTAACATCTTCTTCATTTTTAAGAAGGTAGTCGGTAGAAACTCCGAACATCTCGCTCATCGCCAGAATTTTATCTGTTTCAGGCACGGAAACACCCGATTCCCACTTTGAAACCGACTGGCGCGATACACCTAATTTTTCTGCAAAGACCTCCTGGGAGAGACCTGCTTCTTTTCTTAATTTCAGAATCTTGTCGCCTGTTGTCATATTTATCACTCCTTATGCTTTGATTATACATCAGAAAAACTGTTTTTTCAATCAACCTGACTTTACAAAATGAAAAAATTTATGTATATCTGCCTTTACAAATAGAAACACGGTGGCAAGCTGTTGTTTGCCACCGCTTTTGAAGGAATATTTAAAGTCCGCATTTTTTATTCCTTGTGTGATTTTATAATAACATCTGTTTATTACTAAATTTAGTAAACTGTGTTAAGAATGTGTTAAGCTTATATTACGGGTATAAGAATCGGTGCACCGTCGGGTGCGCATTCACCCTGAAGAGTGTTTTCTGATTTAATCAAATCTACAGTTGTGTTAAATCTTCGGGCAATACTCCAAAGACTTTCCTCCTTATCGGGGAAATAGACGATAACGCAGGTTGTGGTTTTAGTGTCGGTTGCAATTATGTCAGCTCCCACAAGAGCATTTACCGTGTCAACAGAAAAAACATCGGCATCAACAAGAAATTCACCCTTTATTTCGGTTTTGCCTTCGGAAATGCTGCCGGCAGAAAAACCCAGAGGAATAATCCATTCGTCTTCAACAGTGTTTGCATGGCTGTCAACAGCCTTTCTGAACTCAAAATCAACCTCTCTTTCGCAAAAAACAGGGCGACCGTCGGAATCCACGGCAACAATATTCAGCGGTACAACGCAATGTAAACCCAGGGTTCCCTCGTGTAAAGTCTTGTTTACCTTGGGCATATCCCACCAAAGACAGCAGATTTTCTTTGCATCTAGGGAAGAAATGTCAACCGAAAACTTGTGCATACAGGTTTCGTGCACCTTGTCGCAAAGACTCATAAATTCTCTTTTTTCGTAGTCGGGCTGCAGGTTTCCGTCAATGCAATAAGCGTCTGTGATGCAGCTGAGATGAGCCTTGTAATAAGCCTTTATTGTGGCAAGAATGTTGCAGTTGATTTCAATAAGCCTCGGGGCTGAATTTGCATCGTTTCTCACACTGCAGTCGCAGCCAAGAGTTTTCAGCCGCACCAAAGGAGTTGAACTTTCTGTTATTCCGGGAACATCAATAACCTGATTGATGGGGATGGAATGATTGAATTTCACACTCTCTGCACGGTTGTTATCGCAACAATAGATAATGGTAATGTCAGCCTCACCCTTGATAAGAATCTTATCCTGCACAACTCTCACATCATTCAAAACAGGCGAGCCGCAGCAGGCAACAATTCTTTCGGCAGGAAGATAGTCATTTGGAAGCTCAACTGTTTCATTCAGAGCAATCATTTTGCACTCTGTTGTCAGCAGGTCAGAAAAATTAACTTCTTTCGTTCTTGTCTGCACTGTTTTTCTTTCGATGGCTGTCACAGTCGGGTGTTGAGAAACGGCACAAATCTTAAAGAAAATATTAAGCATTGAGTGAACCTCAACACGCTTTTTGTTCACGGCGCGGCAATTTGTATATTGCACGCTTACCTGTGAATGCAAAGCGCCCGAAACATCATTACCCAGTTGAATGAATTTTGAAAAAGGAAAATTCTGCTCGTAGGTGCAGATGTTGTTATCCTCGTCAGCATAGATAATACGCACAAGTGCATTGCCGTCAGCACAGGCTCGGTCACCGGAAATTTTGGAAGCAACAATCGAGGGCACAACGCAGCATCGGAGCACACGTGAAATATCGGGGCAATAGTCAGGCAGAGAAACATCACAGTCAACTGCCTGCTCGCAGGAGCCTTCAAACAAGTTTTTTAACATTCCCATATTTTCGGTTGAATAATCTAAAGCCATAAACCTCACCTTTATAATTTATTTTCATCACATTATATGAGCCTTATGGTGAGAATATAACCGCAAAAAAATCAGGTGTTGGTTAACAACACCTGAAAGATTTTGATTATGTATAATTATAAAACATCGATATTAATATCGTATGCAGGCATATATTCGCCCTTTGCAAAGTTTCTTGCTCTGAAGATAACTTCATCGTCATAAACTTCAACCATATATCCGATGCCGGGGATGTTGCCTGCATCGTCACCGTCTTTGTTTTCGATGGTGATTGAGGGAACGTTAATTGAGTGAATTTTGCCTACGAGATCATAAGAACCCTTGCCGTAACCCTGATGAAGATGACCTGTGATAAGAATGATATTATCGTAACGGTTCATAATGTCACGAAGAGCGTCTGACTGCTCACCGACTGATCCTGCGCCTTCAACCGAGCTGTTCCATGCATTTTCGATGTTGTTTGTGCCTTTGAGTGACTGATGAAGAACAATAAATGTGGGCTTGCCTGTGGCTGATGTTTCTTTAAGAGTTGTATCAAGCCATTCAAGCTGAGTGTCACTGATGTAAGCCTCTTCAAACACCATTTTCTCTGAACCGAGAACAACGAACTCGTAGCCTTTAACATTGTAGCGGTAATACATTTTGTCAACTCTCAAATCACTGCCGCTGTTTTCGTTAAGAGCGTTTGTGAAAGTTGTAAAATGCTTGAGTGAGTTTGAATAAGCGCGGAGTCTGATATCGTGGTTACCTGTTGCCACGATGAAGTTCTTTACGTTTGAAGTTGAAAGTCTATCGTAAAGGAACTGGTACTCACCGTAAAGACCGTTCTCCGTAAGGTCGCCGGCAAGTACAAGAGCGTCAACGGGAGTTTCGGCATTTGCCAAATCTTCTGCGCCGCCTCTTACGTAAGGCTCACGCTTGAACATATAGTTCGAAATCTGAGGGTCACCCCAGGCGGCAAATGTCATTTTAACGTTGTCTTCGTCAACAGCTTTGATGGGGTCATCTGTTGAGGGGGGAACGAATACGTTAACTGTGTAGAAAAGTGCCATTACTGCAACAAAGAGCTTGTAGAAGGCTGTCCAGATTAAAGAGAACAAGCCGTTAATGGGAAAAATTGACATAATGATTGTCTCCTTTGTTCAAAGATAGAGTTATGATACTACTAAGTGGAAATTTTGTCAATAAAATTCACTTATTATTTGTTCTTTGAAATTTTATAAAGTTCTTCAGCTGCAAGTCGGGTTTTGGCAACATAGTCACCCTCAACCTCGGGGAAGCAATAGAAAAGCGCTTTCGTATCTCCGATACAAATCATATCACCCAATTCATACCAATAATAGTCAGAATAAAGGCTGTATGATGCCAAGGGCTTCTGGGTGTAATCAAGCTTTGAGTCACAGCCGGTGAGGTGAAAGCCGTCTTTGGTGTGCACAAGTCTGCCGTTACCGATGTTGTAAATGGTTTTGGAGTTTACGAGCATACGGATTTTAACGGGAATATCAAGCTTATATTCACCGTTGAGAATTTCTTTTCTGACGCATTCACGCTCCCAGTTATACCAATCGGGAATATGGTCAAATTCCGTTTCACCGCTGAGGGCTTTCATATAGCCGTATTCCGTAAGCTCCCACTTCTTGCCGCAGGAGTGGCAGGTGAGGTGAATACCCTTGCCCTCTGTTTTGCCTTCGGCGTTGCAGTTGGGGCATTTGTAAAGCACTCGGTTAAGATGGTCTGCACGGAAGTCTTCAGTGATTTTAACCTTGTTTTCCTGCTGCCAACGGAAGTTATCAAAGCTGAATCTGTCTCTGATTATGTCGTTGATTTCTTCCGACGTCATTTTTTTGATTTCTTCGGGAGAAAGCACATATTCAACCTCAGCGCTGACCTTGGTTTTGCGAAGCTGAAGATTGTTATAGAGCGGGTCGCGGGCAAAAGCCCCGTAAGTGCGGATAATAATAAGGGGGATTTTAAGCGCTCTGACGCACTCACCCAATGAGTCGGGCAGAGTGGTTGCTGTGCCGTCAAAGGAATAGCTGGCTTCAGGATACATAAGAATGGAATTTTTCAGCTTTTTAACCGCATAAATCATATCGCGAACAAGACCCAGGTCTGTTACAAATTTAGCGGTGGGAATGCAACCTACACTGCGCATAAGCCAATTTCTGCCCACAAGCCCGTCAGATGTGCTGACAATGTTATAGGGTCTCGGGTACAGAATTTTTGATGCAATTTTCAAGTCGATGAAGCTTGAGTGATTCATCAGTATCAGACACGGCTCATCTTTTTTGAGTTTATCCATACCGATTTCGGTGTGGGTAAATTTTGTTGCAACTAGGTCGGGGATTGATGCAAGGCGTATAACCGTTGTAAGAAGCGGGTTGGGCTTTTTGGGCTTTTGCCGGTTTTCTTCGGGCAGTGCCAACACTTCTTCGTAATCGGCGTTGGTTGTTTTAATTTTCATAAAATATTCCTTTATCAGTTTTTCATTGTATATTCGGCAATTCGTTTTGCGCTGTTGCCGTCGCAGGCAGACATAAATTTTTCTCTGAAAGCCTGAACCTTGCTCATATCCGTGCCGTTGAGAATGTAGCTGAGTACTTCGTCATCAGTTGATGCAATGGGGCCGGGGACAAAGGTTCTGTAATCATAATAGTAGCTTCTTGTGGTATCATATTCTTCCAGGTCGTATGCAAAGAATATCATCGGTCTGTTGAGAAGCGAATATTCAAACACAAGGGAAGAATAGTCTGAAACAAGAATATCAGCAGCGCACATTGCGGTGTCAATGCCGATTTCCTTGGGGCAGAGGAAAATGCTGTCACCGTAAAGGGCCTTGCATTCCTCGGTGAAGATGTCCTCACCCTTTGTGAAAGGATGATATTTTAAAACAAGGACATATTCATCGCCCATAGCCTTTTTGAATTTGCTGAAGTCAATAACATCATCATTGTGAGCGTCGGTGGGGGAGTCACCTCTGAAGGTGGGGGCATAAAGAATAATCTTGCGTTCACCGATTTCGGGAATAGCATCAACCAGCTTTTCTCTGCCCGAAGCCACAAAGCTTTCGTCAAAGAAAACATCGGTTCTGGGAACACCCAGAGGTTTGATGATTTCTTCCTTGCAGTTGAAAGCTTCGGCATAGCAGGGGATAATATGCTCAGCCGACACAAAAACGTCGGTCACGGTGTTGTAACGGGGAAAAATCTCCCACATTCTTCTTTCACCGCCCCAGTCAGCGTCAAGGGTGGAATAACCCCATTTTTTAAATGCGCCGCAGGCGTGCCAGAGCTGAATAACTCTTGTGCCTTTTCTGGGCTTGCTTGCCCACAGAGGGTCAAAATTGTCGGTAATAAAAATTCTTGCGCTTCTTGCATAAATAAACTGAAAGCGGATGTCACCGATAAGGCGCTGGAAAGCACTTTCTTCATTGCCGTATTCAACGCACTTCCAACCGGCTTGCTCATAAATCTTTTTGAGCTCAACCATATTGTCGGGCAGAGAGGTGTAGTGCTTGTTATAAGCAAACACGGCTTGCTTTTTATTCACCGGCAGAAGGCATCCCAATCTGTATGCAAAGGGCCATACAATATAAAATATAATCAATCGTCTGAGAAAGTTTATTTTCTTTTTCAAAATCTTTCCTCCTTAAAAGACAAAGAGACTGCCCGAAAGGACAGCCTCACATATCTTGATTGAAAATCAAACGGCACGAGTCACCTTGCCGGAACGCAAGCATCTTGTGCAAGCATAAACTCTACGGGGTGAACCGTCAACAATTGCTTTTACACGCTTAACGTTGGGTTTCCATGTTCTGTTAGAACGTCTGTGTGAGTGTGATACTTTGATACCAAAAGATACTGATTTATCACAGAATTCGCATTTTGCCATTAGAGGCACCTCCTTTGAAATTCACAATATACTAAACAACAGACGATATTTTAACAGAAAGTTTCAACAAAATCAATAGGTTTAGAAAATATTTTTATCCTTTTTTCAAAAAAAATTTGCAAATAACTATTGCATTTATGAAAACAGTATTGTATAATAGCACAAACGAACAAATGTACGGCATCGGAGGAATAAATTATGGCAGATAAACAGCAGGCACTTGAAACCGCAATCAAACAGCTTGAAAAGCAGTTCGGCAAGGGCACAGTTATGCGCCTTGGCGAGGAGCAGGGCATGAATGTTGAAGCTATTTCAACAGGCTCACTTTCTCTTGACATTGCAACAGGCATCGGCGGACTTCCCAAAGGACGCGTTATCGAAATCTACGGACCGGAATCTTCAGGTAAAACAACTCTTGCTCTTCACGCTGTGGCAGAGGCACAGAAAGCGGGCGGCGAGGCTGCGTTCATTGATGCAGAGCATGCCCTTGACCCTGTTTATGCGGCTAACCTCGGCGTTGATGTTGATTCCTTGCTTGTTTCTCAGCCCGATAACGGTGAGCAGGCTCTTGAAATTGCGGAGGCACTCGTGCGCTCAGGCGCTATTGATATTATGGTTATCGACTCTGTTGCCGCTCTTGTTCCCAGAGCAGAAATTGAGGGTGAAATGGGTGACTCTCACATGGGCGCCCATGCAAGGCTTATGTCACAGGCACTTCGCAAGCTTGCAGGTGCATGCTCAAAGTCAAATACTATTATCATCTTCATTAACCAGCTCCGTGAAAAAATCGGCGTTATGTTCGGAAATCCCGAAACCACCACAGGCGGCCGTGCACTCAAGTTCTATGCTTCAATCCGTATTGATGTGCGCCGTGTTGAGCAGATTAAAGGCCCCGGAAACGAATTTATCGGAAGCAAAACAAAGGTTAAAATTGTTAAAAACAAGGTTGCTCCTCCCTTTAAAGAGGCAGAATTTGATATTATGTACGGCAGAGGAATTTCCAAAGAGGGTGAAATTCTTGACCTTGCCGTTATGCTTGAAATTGTTCAGAAGAGCGGCGCATGGTTCTCCTACAACGGTGAGCGTTTAGGTCAGGGCCGTGACAATGTTAAGGCTCTTATCAAAGAAAATGAGGCTCTTGCCGCTGAGCTTGAAGCAAAGGTGAGAGAAAATATGGATAAGCTTTCAAAGCTTGCCAAGGCTGCACCCAAAAAAGGTAAGGCAGGTGCACCTGTGCCTGTTGTGCCCGTTCCGGCCCCGGCAAAAACCGGCGTTAAATTAGACATTGATGTGACTGACGACGAATGATTATTCAGGCTAAAGAAGGAAGATACAATAAAATACACATAAGCATCGACGGTGAGTATCTTCTCACCGTTGACGCTGACTATTGGTATAGCTGCGGCTATATCAATGGTGATGAACTTGATGAACAGGAGCTTGCTGCGTTTAAAACTGCGGCAGGCTCCCGTCGTGCTTTCAATGCGGGGGCGGACATTATTTCCCGCCGTGAACACAGCGCAAGGGAAGTGTACGTTAAGCTTTGCCGCAAGTTTGACCCGGAAACCGCCCAAAATGCAGTGAACCGCCTTTGTGAAATCGGAATGATTAACGATGAGCGCTTTGCAAGGCTGTATGCAGATGAGCTGTATAATAAAAAAGGTATGGGCAAGCGCAGAATTCTTTTTGAGCTTTCCGCAAAGGGCGTTGACCGTGACGTTGCCGAGCAGGCTGTGGAAAATTTAATTTCTGACGAAGAAGATAATGTTCAAAGAATAGTTGATATTCTTGAAAAAAAATATTATAATGTAGCTTATGATGAAAAAGTGCGCCGCCGTGCGTTTGCAGCTTTGCAGCGTCTGGGCTATTCCTACGGTGACATCAGGCGTGCTTTTAATGAATTTTGCGAATCTGATTTTGATTCCTCGGAAGGATGGTAATATGTCATACACTGTTGGTCTGATTTCTCTCGGCTGCCCCAAAAATCAGGTTGATGCCGAGCAGATGCTCGCAGCCCTTGATGAAGCAGGCTTTGAAATTGTGGATTATGTTGACGGTTGCGACGCCGTGATTGTTAACACCTGCGGTTTTATTGATGATGCAAAAAAAGAAGCTATCGAAAACATTCTTGATATGGTTGAGCTCAAAAACGAAGGTGTTATCAATTCAATCATCGTCACAGGCTGCCTTGCAGAACGCTATCAGGATGAAATTCTTGCAGAAATTCCCGAAGTTGATACAATTGTCGGCATCGGTGCAAACGGTGACATTGTTAATATTGTCAAGTCAACCATTGAGGGCGCAGGGATGTCCACCTTCCCGCCCAAGGATGAGCTTCCTCTTGATGCGCAGCGCATCCTCACAACTCCCTCTTATTGGGCATACCTCAAAATTTCCGACGGCTGCTCAAACCGTTGCACTTATTGCACAATTCCTTCAATCCGAGGCAATTTCAGAAGCCGTAAGCTTGAGTCGGTTGTTGAGGAGGCAAAACAGCTTGCCGAAATCGGTGTTAAAGAGCTTGTAATTATTGCACAGGACACCACGGCCTACGGCATTGACCTCTACGGTGAATACCGTCTTCCTCAGCTTCTTGACGCTCTTTGCGAAATCGACGGCATTGAGTGGATTCGTCTTCTTTATTGCTACCCCGACAAGGTTACAGATGAACTAATTGCAACAATGGCGCGTCAGGAAAAGGTTGTCAATTATATTGACCTTCCCTTGCAGCATTGTAATGATGCAGTTCTCAAGTCAATGAACAGAAAAGGGGACAAGGCACAGATTGAGTCTGTTATTGACCGCCTTCGTGCCGCAATGCCCGACATTGCAATCAGAACAACCTTCATCACAGGTTTTCCCGGTGAGGATGAAGAAGCTTTTGAAGAGCTCAATGTATTTATAAATGAAAAAGAATTTGACCGTCTCGGCTGTTTCACTTTCTCCCCTCAGGAGGGTACTCCCGCCGCCGAAATGGAAAATCAGGTGGAGGATGATGTTAAAGTCCGCCGCGGTGAAATTCTTATGGAAGACCAGTATCTCATTATGCAGGAAAAGAATGATGAGAGAATCGGCAACGAATACAAGGTTCTTGTTGAGGGCTATGACCCTTATTCCGACAGTTATTACGGCAGAACATATATGGATGCCCCCGAAATTGACGGGCAGATTCACTTCACAAGCAACGAGGATGTTGAAGAAGGCGAATTTGTTGATGTTGAGGTTCTCGGTGTAAATGAATACGATTTAATCGGAAAAATGATTTAATGAGAGGTTAAAATGAATACACCTAATAAAATTACGATTTTCAGAATTTTTTTAGTTCCTGTTTTTCTTGCCGTTTTTCTTCTTGATTTCCGCGAGAGCTTTCTCGTTGCGGCAATAATTTTCAGCATCGGTGCAATTTCAGACGCTGTTGACGGTAAGCTTGCAAGAAAGCATAACCTCATCACCAATTTCGGCAAATTCCTTGACCCCATTGCCGACAAAATGCTTGTTACTGCAGGTCTTCTCGGCTTTATGGTAGTCGGTCTTTGCAATGTGTGGATTGTTCTTGCAATTCTTGTGCGCGAGTTTGTTATGACATCTTTGCGTCTGATAGCTTCTGCACAGGGTGTTGTAATTCCTGCAAATGTTTTCGGCAAAATCAAAACTGTTATGCAGATGACCGCTTTGATTTCTGTTATGGTTTTCAAGGCTGTTGATGTTTATTTCCCCTTGCCGTTCTCAATGGAGATTTATTCAAATGTTTTCCTCGGTCTCACCGCTGTTATGGGCGTTGTTTCCGCTGTTATTTATTACAAAGAAAGCAAAAACGTAATAGATTTCTCAAAATAATACGGAGTAATTATGAAGCTGTTGAAAGTGTTAATCCGAATACTGTGTTTCCTCTTGGTTGTGGGCCTGGTGCTCACAGGTGTGTTCTTTCGCGAAAATTCAGTGAGTAAGGTTACTTTCAACAGCGATGTTTTTTTGCCGGCGTATTCAGAATCTCTGCATCAAAGCGTGCCTGAAGATTTTGAGCTTGTGGCTTCATCGGGCTTCATAGAGCTTTATTTCAACAAAACCACTTCAGAAATTGCCGTCAGAGAATTTTCTCAGGACTATACATGGTATGCGATGCCTCAGGGTGGCGGCTTCAGTATGCTCACCGCTACCGTTATCAGTGAAAACGGAGCATATTTTCTCAATTCTCAGGATAACAGCGTGGCTTTTTCTTCTTGGGAATATTCACTTTCAGATGTCGGAGTGACGATAAAGTATCTGCTCACTCCCGAAAAAGAAACTCCGCTAATCCCCGAAAACATTGCCTTTGAGGCAACACTCACCGTCGCACTCAGGGACGGAAGCCTTTTTACCGACTGTGTTGTGAAAAATCTTTCGGGCAACGAAAAATGCGCCCTTTCGTCGCTGACAATTCTTCCCGGCCTCTGCTCTGTTGCAAACCCCGGTGAAGATGATTTTCTTCTCATTCCCGACGGTTGCGGCGGTGTGATTTATCCCGCATTCTGCGACGAAGAAAAGAGCTTTGAAGCCAAGGTTTACGGTGATGATTATTCAGTTAGTGACTCCGCTTCGGCAGATGCCGTGATGGGTGTTTTCGGTGTAAAATCCGGGAACAGCGCCATTGCTGTGATAATAGACAATGGTGAAGAAATTGCATCCGTCAATGCTGTTGCTCACAAAGCTTCCGTGAGCAATGTTTATGCCGATTTTGCGGTTTATGATTGTAAAACCGAAAAGAAAGTTTATCTCGGAGGCAACCCTTTCAGTGACAAAATTTCTCTTTGCTATAAATTTTTATCCGGTGATAATGCCACCTATCCCGAAATCGCTTCATCCTGCCGCGAGCAGTTTATCCGTAACGGCTCATTGCCGTCAACTGACGTAACTGCGCAGGAAAGTGTACCGCTTTTCCTCACTCTCACAGGCAGTCACAAGTCAAGCGCGTGGTCTCCCGTAAATGTTAAATACACTACCTACTCTCAGGCGCTGGACATTCTTACCCGTGTGAAATCAAAGGGAATTGACAATGTCACCGTGAGATATTGCGGCGCTATGAAAAACAATTCGTCATCGTTCTCTTCAGTCCTCGGCAGTAAAAAGGATTTCCGCGATTTGTGCGACTTTGCTCATTCTCAGAATATTGCATTGTTTATGGATGCGGACATTCTGTCCTACACAAGCTTTTGGGGCAAATTTGATTTTTCGGCAGTGAAGGCTATGAACAAATCCACCGCCTTTGCCGTGACCAACAATTCGCCCGATACCGTTGCCGACAACAGTGTGAAGCTTCGTTTCAGGCGCTCAGCCGACATAAGCTCCTTTGTGGCTGATTTGATTGAAAAAGAGAATGAGCTCACCATTGCAGGTTATTGCATAGGTGACGGTGAATACCTTGTGTCGGATTATTCTGCCAACAATGTTTCAAGAGGGCAAATGAAAAAGGAAATGTCCGCTCAGCTTCCCGCCCTTGCCAATGCAGGTGGTGTGATGGTTGACAAGGGAAATATGTATATGCTCAGAAACAGCGCAACGGTTATAAATATTCCGATGACAACTCATTACAGCGAGTGTGAATATTACGTTGCGGTGCCCTTTGTTCAGTCTGTGCTTCACGGTCGTGTTACCGTTGCCGGCACCCCGATCAACATTGGTGAAGACATGACAAAGGCAACCCTTCAGTGCATTGAATACGGTGTCTGCCCGTCATTCACAACAGTTTATGACCGCAAAAATCAGAAGCAGACAATAGTTTTTGATGATTTGGTTAATGACCTGGTGGCTCAATACAACACCGCCGCCCAAGCACTTTTTGCTCTTGAAAGTGAGCGTATCACCGCCCACGAGGAATTGAGTGACGGCGTGTATCTCACCACCTACGGCGATGCGGCAAAAATCTATGTCAATTACAACCCCGACCCCGTCACCGTCAGCGGTGTAACAATTCCACCCGAAAGCTACGTAAGAATAGATTAAAAACAAAGCTCGGAGTTCTTCACTCCGAGCTTTTGACTTTATTCACATCCGACCACGTCATATCCCGCATCGGTTACTGCATTGGTAAGCACTTCATTGCTCACGTCAGCTCCGAGGGTAACTGTTGCGCTTTTTTCTTCAAGGCTTACTTCCACGCTTTCAACGCCTTCAACTGCGCTCAAAGCTTTTTCAACATGAGCCTGACAGCGGGGGCACATCATGCCTTCAATTTTAATAACCTTTTTCATTTTATTTTCTCCTTTTTCGGTTTTTTCTGCGATTTCTGTTTGCTTGCCTGCTTTAAAAAGCCTCAGCCTCAGAGCGTTTGCAACCACACAAAGGGAGCTGCAGCTCATCGCCAACGAGCCGATCATCGGGCTGAGCAAAATTCCCGACACGGGGTAAAACGCGCCTGCTGCAAGGGGGATACCCAGAACGTTGTAAAAAAATGCCCAGAAAAGATTCATTCTGATGTTTTTCATAACCGATTTGCTCAGCCTGATGGCTGCAACAACGTCGGCAAGGTCGCTCTTCATCAGCACTATGTCAGCAGACTCCACCGCAATGTCCGTGCCGGCTCCGATTGCGATGCCCACATCTGCGCGGGTAAGGGCTGGGGCGTCATTGATTCCGTCACCAACCATCGCAACCTTTCTTCCGTCCGATTGCAATGCTTTTATGCAGTCATCCTTTCCGTCGGGTAAAACGTCGCTGATGATTCCATTAATACCCAATTCTCTGCCGATTGCCTGAGCCGTCAGTGCATTGTCACCCGTGAGCAGAACGGTTCTGATTCCCATTTTATGAAGCTTGTCAATAGAATTTTTGCAGTTTTCTCTCAATGTGTCGGCAACAGCGATGATACCCAAAATCTCATTTTCTTTTGCAAAAATAAGGGGAGTTTTGCCCTGTGAGGCAAAGCTGTCAATGATTTTTCGGGCCTCATTGCTTATTTCAATTTTATTGTCTTCAAGCAGTTTTAAATTGCCTGCAAAATATATTTCGTTTTCAATTTCAGCGCGAAGTCCTTTACCGGGAATTGCCTCAAAGCTTTTTGTCTCGTAAAGCGCAATTCCTTTTTCCTTTGCATAAGTCACGACCGCCTTTGCCAGCGGATGCTCGCTTTTGCTTTCCGCGCTTGCGGCAATTGCCGCAAATTTACTTTCACTCAGATTTTTGCTTATTATGGCAATGTTCTGAACGGTAGGTTCACCCGAGGTGACCGTGCCTGTTTTGTCAAAAACAACGGTGTCCACAGAATGAAGCTTCTCCAGTCCCTCGGCAGATTTGACCAATATGCCAAGCTCAGCTGCTTTGCCTGTGCCCACCATAATTGCCACAGGAGTCGCAAGACCAAGAGCACAGGGGCAGGAAATCACAAGCACTGAAACTGCGCAGTTAAGGGCGAACTCACAATTCTTGCCTGCAAGGAGCCAGATTGCGGCAGAAATAACAGCAATTGCCATAACCACGGGCACGAAAATCCCGCTGATTTTGTCCGCAAGGCGTGCAATGGGAGCCTTTGAATTGCCGGCATCCTCCACCATTCGGATAATCTGCGAAAGGGTGGTGTCTTCGCCAACCTTGGTGGCTTTGAATTTAAACGAGCCGTTGCGGTTGATTGTGGCGGAAATCACACTGTCACCGGCTTGCTTTTCCACGGGAACACTTTCTCCCGTGATAGCCGACTGGTCAACAAAACCGTTTCCGGTGATTACAACGCCGTCAACAGGAATCCGCTCACCGGGGCGGATAACAACAATGTCGCCTGTAATGATTTGGTTGGCTTCAATCACAAATTCCCGTCCGTTTCTCTCAACCGTTGCCGTTTTGGGTGAAAGGTCAATCAGTTTTTCGAGAGTTTGCGAGGTTTTTGCCTTTGAACGTGATTCAAGATATTTGCCCACCGTCACGAGGGTGAGAATCATAGCGCTTGATTCAAAATAAAGTGAATGGGCATATTGATGTATAATTTCGTGGCTGCCTGTTTCGATGCCGTAAATCATACGGTAAATTGCAAAAATTCCGTAAATCAGCGATGCACCCGAGCCGATTGCCACAAGTGAATCCATATTAGGTGCTTTTTTGCTCAGAGCCCTGAAGCCCGAAACAAAGAATTTTTTGTTTATTATGAGAACGGGAACAGTAATCAGCAACTGAGTGAAAGCCGAGGTCAGCGGACTTTCAAAAAAAGAGGGGAGGGGGAGACCCATCATACCGCCCATGGCAATATACATCAACGGCAGCAAAAGCAAAAAAGAAAAAATCAGGCGAATTTTCATCTGCTTTTGTTCGTTTTCGGCAAGAGTTCGTTTGGCTTCCCATTGATTTTTAAGCGTGCTTTCGTTTTTGCGGTTGCCAAAAACCGATGCACCGTAGCCGATTTCTTCCACCGCAGAAACAATGCTTTCTTCCGAAACAACGCTTTCGTCAAACTCAGCGGTCATAGTGCCGTTGAGCAGGTTAACGTCAACCTTTTTAACTCCGTCAAGCCTGCTTACTGCCTTTGTTACGTTAGCCTGGCAGGCGGCGCAGGTCATTCCCGTAACAGAAAACTTAACCTTTTCCATAATTCACCTTGTCTCATTATTTTATAATAGAAAAAAGAGGCAATCCGAAGATTGCCTCAAGGCTCGAAAATTAAGCAAAAAGAGCGCTGATTGTGTCAATAAGTGACTGGAAAGTTTCTTTGATAAGGTCGAAGTTAATGCCTTCAAGAATAACAGAGAAATCAGCAATCAGAGCATCCCAATCCATAGTTTCGAAATATTCGCCAAGTGATGCAAACAATTCTTCAAAGTATGCCATTAGTCTTTCCCCTTTCTGTTTTTTCTATATTTTATCACCATAGGAATAAAATTTCAATATATAATAAAGAAATTTAACAATTTTGTAATAAAGTATTGACAAAGGGCATAAAATTTGTTAAACTATTGAAGCTGTTTGAGAAGGACCATTAGCTCAGTTGGTTAGAGCAACCGGCTCATAACCGGTCGGTCCGGGGTTCGAGTCCCTGATGGCCCACCATTTAAATATAGGGGTATAGCTCAGTTGGTAGAGCAGCGGTCTCCAAAACCGCGTGCCGAGGGTTCGA
>JBGVFJ010000036.1:0-21685 GCA_045121005.1 Acutalibacteraceae bacterium | reverse complement strand
CTCTGCAATATACTGCGGATAGCATTGATGCTTTGATGGTTTCGGATTTTCAATAACCGATAGGCCCTGCTCTCTGCAAAGTCTGTCTGAAACATTTCGCATTTTATTTAAGAATGTTTTGTTATCATTAAATTTTTTACCGTCAACAAATGAAACACTGTTCACAACAATATGGCAATGAAGGTTGTCTGTGTTTTTATGAAGTGCAACTATCGTTTCAAATCTGTCACCGAATAATTCTTCAGCAAGTTTGCAACCGATTTCAAAAACCTGTTCATTCGTACCCTCGTTATCATCAAAGGATTGAATAATGTGATAACCGAAGTTGCCTGAATTTTTATTAAACATGTCTTTTGTTTCCTGCATCTGTGCTTTTGCAAACTCGGGAATGCAGTTTATACCTCTGACAAAAACTACTTCTTCATTTTTCATACCGTCATTAAAAATTCTATCGGCAGTAGTTTTTGAAGGATTCATTGCATAATCAATCAGCTTTGAAAGTCCCGTTTTTAACTTTTTAATTTTTGTTATCGCTATAAATTTTCACCTCCCTGTATCAAAATTTTCAAGCAACTGCTTTTCACAATTACGCAATTCGGTAATTGCATTTCTGATTTCTTTATCGGTTACAAAAGATTTTCCGTTTAATGCTCTTGCTATCTGATTAAGATTGTTACCTATACGGCGAAGTTCAGGAACAACAGAACGGATTTCTTTTGGCGGAAATTTTATGTATTGGTACAAAATCAACAATCTTATGAGCTTTGAAACGCTGATGTTATATTCTTTTATTTGACTCAAAAGCATTTCATTTTCTTCATCATCAAGATAAAAAGCGTATCGGTGTTGTCTTTTTCTCGGCAAATATTTTCACCTCTTTTCTGCTTCCGAGCGAATTTGTTGCAACAAATCCAATGCTCGCAAAGACGATACCACGTTTTTTATCGCTCCCACTGACGTTGCTTTTGAAGCACCATTGCGTACCGTGCAAGAGCCTTTTCAGTTATCTCTTCCATCTTTTTAGGCGGCATATCTTTCTTGAAATACTTCTTAAAAGTTTCAACCGGGATTTTTACATACTCCTTTTGATTAGCTTTTTGCTCCTGCATAATTTCAAAGATAGCATCCATAGTGAGTTTTTTCTCTTCACTTAACTTATGCATACGCTGTGCCTGTGAGAGTGACGGAGTGCAATCTTCACTGTCAATAGTTTCAATTAAGTTGCATTGTTCTTCTTCAGTTAAATATGAAAGCTCAACTGCAGGTGTAAAAGATATTCTTTTTTCATCCACCATATCAAGAAGTGCAGGCTGTAAATTGTTCAATCGTATATATCTTTGAATCTGCATTCGGGAATCGGGCATTGTTTCTGCGAGCATTTCATCACTGCGGAACTTCGTCCCAACTTGTGACGAAGTTAAATCAGTCCTTGCACCTTGCTTTTTAATTGCATCGTGTTTCATTTTATATGCACGGGCTTTTTCACTCGGCAAGATTTTTTCTCGGCTGAGATTACAGTCAACAAAATTTATTACCGCTTCTTCTTTTGAAAATTCTCTTACATAAACGGGAACAACATCAAGCTTCAACTCTTTTGCAATCTGCCATCGTCTGTGACCGGAGATGATTTCGTAACCATTATCTGACTTATTAACAATAAGTGGTGTTATAATCCCGAACTCTTTAACGCTGTCACGAAGCTCATCGTATTCACTTTCATCAACACTCTGAAACGGATTGTTTTCAAAGGGATGCAGTAAATCGAGATTTAGATATTCAATTTTTTCGTCAGACATATTTTTTACATTCCTTTCTTTTTAAATTTTTTGATACATAAATGATGTTTATTTTTGCTAAAGCATTTTTTCACTTCCTTTACTTGAAAATTTTGCATTCAAAAAATCCTCGCACTGAACCTTAAAGCACAAGGATATGTAATTTGAAATATAGGGTGTTAATGTGATATACTTTTTATAACCGATGAGATACGATAAATGACCGATTAGATAAAAATCAACATTTCCTCTTTTACATTTGCTATGATGGTACTGCAAATAAAAAGGAGGCTAATGTAAATGCAAGAAATAAAAACAGTTGAGCTTGTCAAAAGATACAAAAATCTTACTGCTGTGAATAAGCTCAATTTAGAAATACAACAAGGAGAACTCTTTTCTCTGTTAGGTGTTAACGGAGCTGGAAAAACCACAACGATAAAAATGTTAACCTGCATAACAAAACCAACGGATGGCGATGCATTTATAGGTGGATACAGCATAACCAAACAGCCCGAACAGGTTAAGCGATTGATTAGTGTATCACCTCAGGAAACTGCAGTAGCTCCGAATCTTTCTGTAAAGGAAAACCTTGAATTAATGTGTGGTATTCATGGTTTTTCTAAAGAAAAAAGCAAAGCAAAAATCAAAGAGCTTACCGAGCAATTTGCTGTAGATTCTGTTTTGAAGAGAAAGGCGGGTAAGCTATCGGGTGGATGGCAACGCCGTGTAAGTATTGCTATGGCACTTATCAGTGAACCTAAGATTCTCTTTTTGGATGAACCTACTCTTGGGTTAGATGTTATTGCACGGCATGAACTTTGGGATATGATTCGCTCGTTGAAGGGCAAAGTAACCATTATTCTTACAACACATTATATGGAAGAAGCAGAAGCACTTTCTGACCGCATAGGTGTTATGAAAGACGGCAAGCTTCTTGCAGTAGGAACTACAGAAGAATTAAAGATAATGACAGGTGCAAATGACTTTGAATCAGCCTTCGTTTCTATAGTGAAGGAGGGTGCATTATGAGAATGTTGACATTTGCAAAAAGGTGTACAAAGGAGATTCTGCGTGACCCGATAAATCTTGCTTTCGGTCTCGGTTTTCCTTTGGTGTTACTATTACTTCTGAGTAGCTTGCAGAAAAATATCCCCGCAGAATTGTTTGATATTGACACACTAACGCCCGGCATTACGGTGTTCGGTTTGTCATTTATGACACTTTTCTCCGCCACGCTGATTGCTAAGGACCGAGAAAGTGCTTTTTTGCAAAGATTATACGCAACACCACTTACAGGTTTTGATTTTATTCTTGGCTATATGCTACCTCTTTTACCTCTTGCCATTAGTCAGACAATCATTTGTTACCTGTTTGCGATTCCTCTGGGCTTGACGGTCAGCATAAACATTGTTTATGCAATAATAGGTATAATACCAATGGCTGTTTTAAATATTGCATTAGGGCTTTTGTGTGGAAGTATCTTTGGCGTTAAACAAGTCGGCGGTATTTGCGGTGCATTACTTACTAATCTCTCTGCGTGGCTATCCGGAGTATGGTTTGATTTGAAACTTGTGGGTGGATTTTTCGAAAAAATTGCGAATGTGCTACCGTTTGTTCACGCAGCAGAAATGGAAAAAGCTTTATTCAGCGGAAACTTTGAGCTTGCCATAACTCACGTTATGCCCATTATTCTGTACAGTGTATTTATAACTGCGATAGCTGTTCTCAGCTTCCTCAGACAAATGAAAAAACAATAAGGATTTGATGCGATGAAATACAAACTCATTATAGATAAAGATGCGGACGAAGAGATAATTGCAAAGGTTCACGCTCCCTCTTCTCTGACTGAGCAGATAGAAAATCTTGTCTGTAGTTTTTCAGGTGCTGAAAGCATTATGGGATACAATGATGATGAGATGAAAAAGCTCTTATTCTCTGAAATAGAGTGTATAACTGTTGTTGATAAAAAGGTAATAGCTGTCGATACGAAGGGAAAACGCTACCATATTCAGGAAAGACTTCGTGATTTAGAGAATATTCTGCCTTCTTATTTTATACGCATCAACAAATCTACCCTTGCCAACGAACACCGCATTGAGCGTTTTGTCGCAGTGTTCAACGGCGGTGTGGATGCAGTATTCAGATGCGGTTATCGTGAGTATGTTTCAAGGCGTTGCTTTTCACAAATAAGAAGGAGGTACGAAGGAATATGAAAAGATTTATTACGGAATTTTTCCGCAGAGGTCTGATTGCTTGCGGTTTCGGTCCGATCGTTCTTGCTGTTTTATATCTGATTCTGCATTATAAGGGTCTAATAGATACACTAACTGTTAATCAGGTCTGTACAGGTATTTTTTCAATAACTGTACTTGCCTTTACAGCAGGCGGTATGAATGCTGTTTATCACATAGAACGCCTACCCTTGATGTCGGCAATTTTGATTCACGGTATTATCTTATATTTCAGCTATTTAGGTGCTTATCTGCTTAATGATTGGATTGAATGGGGTGCAACTCCAATTTTGGTTTTCTCAGGTATTTTTGTTGTAGGCTATTTGGCAGTTTGGGCAATTATTTATTGCGTAACTAAACGAAATACTAAAAAGCTTAATGAAATGCTGAAAGAAAAGCAGCAAAAGATAATAGACAATAAGAAACAGTTAGATTAAATATTTTTACTTTAAATTTTTGTGATAAAAAATCCTTGTTATTACACGAGGATATGCATTCAGGTTGATTTGTTTTAATGGTATATGTTATAATTGTTTAAACAAATAAAAATTGTAGGTGAACAAATGACAAAACATATTGCAAATATAATTACCGGTTGCCGTATTATCGGCAGTATTCTGTTACTGTTCTTTCCTACTTTTTCCTTAGCTTTTTATATCACATATCTCATCTGCGGTTTTAGTGATATGATAGACGGTACCATTGCCAGAAAAACAAACAGTATCAGCAAATTCGGAAGCCGACTGGACACTGTTGCCGACCTTATTTTTGTAGTGGTATCCTTGTTTAAGTTGGTGCCGGCAATTCATATCCCGGGATGGTTGTGGATATGGGGCGGTGTGATTGCGGCTATTAAAATCAGCAATATCATATTAGGATATGTTACTGAAAAACAGTTTGTATCCTTGCATACGGTTATGAATAAAATAACGGGATTACTGCTGTTCCTGTTGCCTTTGACAGTATCCTTCGTGGAATTAAAATACACTGCCATAGTTGTGTGTTTTCTTGCAACACTTTCTGCAATTCAAGAAGGATACTATATTAGAAAAGGACGAGAATTTGTTTAGTTTTTAGAGCGACAAATAAGAATTTGTCTGTGAAAAGCCGATAAATAAGCGGATGTTAATATGCGTTGCTTGTGGCAACGGCTCTTTTGAATATATAATTGAGCCATCAAAACAAGGAGGCATAGATTATGCTTAATGAAAACATCAAAAGAATTAGAAAGTCAAAAGGGCTATCGCAAGAAGAACTTGCTATTAAACTGAATGTAGTAAGACAGACTGTATCAAAATGGGAGAATGGTGTGTCAGTTCCTGACTCCAGTATGCTGATTGTGTTGGCGGATGAATTGGATACTACTGTAAGTGAATTACTTGGAGAACCCATAGCAGAACCGACTACTGATGATTTAAAGACCCTTTCTAAAAAGTTGGAAGTTATTAATTTGCAGCTTGCAAAAAGAAGTATAACAACGGTCAAAACGATTCGATGGATTCTTATTTCATTGTGTGCGGTTATAGTGATAATATTTATCGTGCTTGCATCAATGAGTAGTTCTTATCTGGATTGGAATTACAATGATCCTGAGTTGGCGGTGGCGGGAACAATAATGCATGGGTTTGAGTTCTTGTTTGTAAGAATTGCACCGATTACTTTTTTGGCTTCTGTAGTTGGAATTGTAGCGACATATAAGAAAAGATAAATTTCAGTTTGACTGTTAGACAAATTCCAATTTGTTGAGCTGAATATTTTCGCTGCTCTCACTTCGTGAGGGCAGTTTCTTTTTATCAAAACCGCCCCTAATAGTAATGGGAATGAGCATCACAAAAATGTTCCTGATTTTTATAAATATTTAACGAGCCGAAGAAGAAATGCGTTGTTTCATCAGCTTTTCGCATTCAGCGAACCGCCTTATATACTTAAAGTTACTGCTAACTTAATTAAAGAATATTTTCTCTCTTCTCGGTCGGTATATATCTCAGTCTTACTCTACTCAGTTTTATTACTTGCGACTTTTACGGTGACCTGATGCGTGTTTTCGGTATATCTAAAACATACAGCTTTGCAGGTTTACCTTTACCTTGATATTTACGACGGAGCAGATTATGTTTTTCAAGCTCACGCTGTAATCTTGTGGCTTTATCGTGTCCGCAGCCAAGCACTTCACTTGTTTCGGCAATAGTATAAAAGATAAAGACTTCTCCGTTTTTATCACACCAACCATTTATTGCTGACAACTGCATTCTGTCGAGCATCAAGCCGTAAAGCAGCTTTGCCTCGGCAGATAAGCTTTTGTATTTATCCGTGAACAACACCTTCGGCATTTTGAAGAAGATTTTACTTTGTGGTTCTTCGTAAAAGATATCAATGTTCAGTTTTTTCACACTCCTTTTATTTTCGGTAGCGGCTACCAAAAATTGTTTGATTATCTTTCGCCCATCTGTCGTAAGGCGGTTACTGCTTGTCCTGCAACACTTATTAAATCTGTACTGGCAGGACTTTGGGTGGATTCTTTCAATGTCATTCGTATTTTACGGATGGCTTTTTCTATCTCTCGGCAAGTTTTAAGGCGGCAATTGCAAGATTGGCAATATACACACAATGGCTTTGTTCGTGATGGTCTTGTACTAACATTCGTCCGATTTGTTCAAGAATTCCATCTTTGCTTTTTATTGTCCATGTGGTTTCGTCTGAACGCCAAAGTAATGACCCGTCAGGGATTCCGGTAGCCGCTTCCGAAATCAACTGAGCAGCTTTGTTCACATACATTGAGTTAACGGCTTGTCTGCGACTGTATCTGCTATTTGGTACATCAAGCCTCGGTCTGCCACGACCATGTTTATTTTCTTCCATTTGTATTCCTCCTTTAATGTAGCTTTTCAGGTTGAATTTTGATGATTTTCCTGTTCTGCTATTTATTATAGGTAGGCATTGACAATAAATCAATAAATTTGTATAATGTTCATTGGAACGATATGAATTCTCCAAAACTCCAAAAATCTACATTCTCCAAAACAAAAGGTGCATTATGGAAAAAGATTATTCTGAATACAAACGAACAGAGTATGACAAATACCTATATCGTCGCTCTAACAAAGACGGCGTTTTATTAGATTACTTTGCTAACTATGTCCGCTTCAATTACGAAACAAAAACCGTAAGAATATTGGTTGATGAAAGTAATGAATATCAAGCAATGGAGCTTTCGATTGAGGATTATGAGAAGGAAGTTGCTGAACGGACAAGCAAAGAGTATAAAAAATATGAGCCTTCACCTGAAGAACGAAAATCGATGCTCGAGGAAAGTCAGGAAGATTATGACAGAATGAAAAGCAGATACCAGTTTCAGTTAGGCTCTGATGCAGGTATTCTCTGTGATGAAACGGGAGTTGTAGAAAATCCGCTTATCAATATTTTCAGCGGTGCTTATATAACACTCAAGTACGGTGAAGGTATATTAGATTTCATTTATGCAGATTTTATGACACCGTTCAAAAAGGCTTATGAATCTGCTATGTTTGAGAATATTCTCAGGGAGTATGGCAAGGAACTGAATAAAGAAAAAACTCCTCAGCCGAAAAAAGCTGAAGAGCCATATAAAATATATAATGAAAATCAGATATATGTTGAGAATTTTTATTCCTATGAAATGACTTTTTATGAAATAAAGGATATTGCTTTTGCTTCATTGTATTCTGCTATATGTCCGCCGAATTTTACTGACAGAAGCTATGACAAGATTAAAAAATTGAAATGGTATTTAAATTACCTTTTATGGTTGCAGGATGAATACAAAGAAATGATAGAGTTTTGCTATGACGAGGAGTTTTATCCCGAAATATTAGGCTCACTTTATCCGAGTGAAAGGTTGAGATTATATCGCAGCATACACGATTTGCCACTCAGGTTTGACAGAACAGAACAGCTCTCATTAGCAGACGGTATGAGTGGTAAAGAAATGCCCTACGGTATGCCGATAAATGAATTATTGGAACGAGTTTCATCTAAAAACGGAGAACCTACCGATGCAGAAAAGCAATTCGCAGAAAGATATAACATCTCTGTCAGCGAGCTCCAATACTGTCTTGCACATCCGGCATTTATAAGCATAAAATATTCATTCCGTAGTGTTGCTGATATTCTTGAACTCGAATTTACAAAAATGCTTGAGCAGAATGTTCGTTTCCGTAAGTGTAAACGCTGTGGAAAGTATTTTATTATGAAGGGCAAATATGACACTCGTTACTGTGACAGAGTGGCAGAGGGAGAAAGCCGTAGTTGTCAGGAAATAGCTGCTGCCGAAAACTATAAAGCAAAGCATGCTGATGATAAGGCTACCGCTATTTACAGTAAATATTACAAGCGTTATTCGGCAAGGGTAAAGGTCAGACAAATTAAAGAGGCAGATTTCAAAAAGTGGAAATATCAGGCTATGACAAAGCGTGATGAATGTACCGATGGAATTATCGCTCCTGAAGAGTTTACGGAGTGGATGGAAGCGTGTTTTCCGAACAGGAAGAAAAAAGATGGATAGATAAAAATGTGGTGTCGGTTTTGCCGACACCACATTTTTGTAGTATTTTCAATTGGTTTTTGGAGCGATTACTTTAAACGAAATCGTTAAACTTATAATAAATCATTAAGTAAGTTCATACACTTAACCTTTTGTTGCATATTTGCACTGCCGTAAACATTAAGTGTAAAAGAAACATTTTTATGCCCAAGTATTTCAGAAAGCGACTTTACATCAAATTCAGGAATCTCAATTGCCCTGACAGCAAAAGTGTGTCGGATTTCGTGAAATTTTACCTGTTGTAACCCGTTTCTTTTCAGAAATCGGGTAAAAAACTGTCGGTAAGTTCTCGGTTCAGTAGGTTTTGTTTTGCCTGTTAAAAAATAATGATTTGGATTATCGCTATAAAATTTCTTGATAATATTAACAAGCAGGGTAGGTAGAGGGATTGTTCTTGCGGATGTTTTAGTTTTAGGCGGACCGACATTGATATATGTAGTGCCTTTCTTCTTGTCATATATTCTTTGCACAGTTTTATTTATTGTTATTGTTTTCTCTGCTAAAGAAATATCTGACATTTGCAATCCGCATAATTCTCCAATTCTGACACCTGTAAACAACCCAATCAGAATACCCGCAGTACGGCGATTCAAGTCCATATAGATACATTGAATAAGTTCCTGCTCTTGGTCTTTTGATAGCGAGGTCACTTTTTTTACACTTGTATCTTTTGGATACTCAATCAAATCCCAATTAAGAAGTGGAATAATCCGTTCCTTATAGGCATAGTGCATTGACAGGCGTAAGACAAGAATTATATCTCGTATGCCTTTGACGGTAATACCACCGTTTTTGTCTAACCGTCCTTCATTGTATAGATAACCGATGTAATTTTGAATATCCGTCTCGGAAATACTGCCTATTTTTCGTTTTCCAAAATACGGAATCAAGTGGTTCTCTGCAATAAGAACAAAGTTTGCATGTGTTGACGGTGTAATCATTGGCTTCTTTTGATTTAACCCAGTGTTTACAAGCGTCTTGTATTGTGTATTTTCAGTCATAAAGGCCACCTCCACTAATATTTTAACGGAGGGGCTTTGGCAAATAAATATCCTCAACTAACGGTATTGAAAAGCATCCGAAATTGCGTTTTGACGGCTATATTAAGCCGTGGATGACACGAAAATTGGGTGATATGGGTACATTCATAAAGGGTGCGCCTCTATCCAAAGCTGATATTTCTGATGAAGGAACTCCATTTATTCTGTACGGAGAGTTATATACAACCTATTCAGAAGTCTCACATTCGGTAAAAAGAAAAACAGATAAAATCGTTGAGAAACAGTTCTATAGTAAAATTGGAGATGTAATTATGCCTACATCCGGCGAAACCCCAGAGGATATAGCAACTGCATCCTGCATCATGCTTCCCAATGTTATTCTCGCCGGTGATTTGCTTATCTATAGAACTGAACAAATTGATGGCAGATTTGTCAGTTACGCTATTAAGAATAAGGTGAACAAGCAAATATCAAGCGTTGCTCAGGGGAAGTCTGTTGTTCACGTTCGTGCAGACGAATTATCAAAGATTTGTATTACATTTCCGGTTTTAGATGAGCAAAAAAAGATACTTGATTTTCTTGAACTTCTTGACACCCGAATCACAACACAGCAGAACTTAATTGAATCCCTCAAGAAATATACCGTACGAAACCGCTTCGCTCTTAAGCATTATACCCATGTTGACAATGTGAGTGTCAAATCTCCAGCGGTTAAGCGGTCTTTCCCAAAGAGAAACAGACTCATTATAATTCAGTCCCTGTTCTTTCAGTATTTTTGCAAGGTCCTTGAGCCATTCTTCGCCGCATCGGTTGTATGTGAAATTAATGGCAATGAAACACTCAAACCATCTTGCCTTTCCCCAATCAAAAAGGGTGATTTCGCCCACTTTGAGCATCTCATAATAATTTTTGAGAACTCTGTAAATAACATCGGGAATTTGTTCGTCTTTTGAGCATTCATAATAAACTGTCAGAGTTTTTGAAATAAGCTGAACAGCCCATGTGTCATAGGTTTTTCGTTCTTCATCCTTGCAGGGGCAAATCCAGCCGTCGGGCTTCCGGAACGAAATTATTGCATCAATATACTTCTTTGCTCTGGCAATCATATCTTCATTTTCAAGCAGATATGCAAGCGGAATAAAACCGTCAAGCCAATAGGGAACTCTTTCCCATCCCTCTTTATCGCCGCCTATCCATGCGCTGTTTTTTATATCGGGCCAGATTTTGTCGAGATTTCCGCTGAGGCCATTCGCTTGAATTTCAAGCTGTCTTTTAAGCTAGCCGAGCGGCTTTATTTCGTTTGATGAATAAAAATTCCACTTATTCATATTATTTCTCCTTGAATTTCATCGGCATTTCGCTTGTGGACAGCACCCAATCAAGCCCCTTCATAATAACAGGCTTGAATTTTCCGCTGTTTCTGACAAATGAGCTTTGCTCCGCATTCCCTTTGATAAATTCGGGATAGCTCGGAGTGCTTTTCATTTGAATTTTTATGGTATCTCCCGAAAATTCAAATGTCATCCTCTGCGTTGAGAGCGTGTTAAGCGGTTTAACAACGGCATTAAGTTTTCCGTTTTTCATATAAGCATAAGACCATATTATATATTTATATCCCTTGATTGAGCATTCGGAAAGCCTCGGATTTCCGTCAAGACCGCAGTTGATTATAACCTCATCATCTTCTTCAAACCACCTGACGGTAAAAACATTTTCGGAAAGGTCGAAAGACACACGGTCAAGATTTTTCTTGGGTCTCTTAGCAAAGCTTGAGGTAATTGATCGGGGTATGATACTTGCTGGGAACATGAATTTTGCAAGCGTATCTGAAACGGGAGTCATATAAAATATTTTTCCTGTCGGAACAGTCGGCAAGGCTTCGCATGCAGCAGGTTTTTCACATCTGTTCTTGAGATAATCGTCAAGCTTTTTATCCCATTCTTCGGTTGAATCTTCTTCAAATGCTTTCACAAGCAAATTTTTAATCAGCTTGTTATTCATATCGTCTTTGACAACGCAGTTGAAGATTGCCACAACAGCATTGTACTTCGGGAAATAAGAAATCTGCTAGCCGAACATACCGTTCATGCTGAAAACTCCGTCTTGAAGCCAGAAAAGATAACCGTAGCCGTCCTCGTTTTCTCTGCCAGGCAGTTCAACCTGCTTCTTTGTTGCTTCTTTGGTCCACCACTCGGGAATAACCTGCACGCCGTTATATCTGCCGCCGTCGGCGTAGCATTGAGAGATTTTTGCAAGGTCGGAAAGAGTCATATATGCGCCCGTTCCTCCGATACATTCGCCGATTGAATTTGTTTCCCATTGAGGCGGAATTATTCCGAGCGGTTCAAAAAGTCTGGGAGTAAGATAATCAACAAGATTCATACCGGAGCATTTCTAAATCAGCGCCGCAACCATGTGGGCATCATTATTGCTGTATAAAAAGCCCTTGTCTTTTCTGAACGGTGCTTTCATGAACATTTCGGCATAATTACCCGTCATATCCTGAAGAAAGCTGAATTCCTTGTTGCTCTGCATGGTCAAAATTGAACGGACAGTAAGATTATCCCATTCATCGCTTTCGCAATGCTCATATTCGGGGAAGAACGGCAGAATTTTTGAATCCAAAGAAAAAAGCCCTTCGTCAACGGCAAAGCCCGCCGCTGTTGCAACAATTGATTTTGTAACGGAAAACAAGGTGTGCGGCATATCGCCCGAATAGGGATATGCATATTTCTCAAAAACAGTTTCACCGTCTTTCATGATCAGCAATCAGTGGTTTTCTATGCCGTGATTTTCAAGCTCTTTATAAAATTTATAAATCCATTCGGAGGAAAGCGTTGCTTTTGTTAACATGATTTTCTCCTTCTTGAAAAAACTATCTTTCGATAATTCCATGATAAACACCCATCCAATAAGGCAGAGTGTAGGTTGTAGATGCCTGCATACAGTTAGAGCGGTGATATGTATCAAGATAATAAGAGCATTCATTATATTTATGAAGAGAGCGCTCGTCAGGTGCCGCAACGCACCATTCAAGCTGTGATGCTGTAAGGGCATATTTAACTATATCCGCAATTTCAGGATTTTTGCCGAGGTCAGGCAAATATTCGCTTTTGCCGAGGTCATATGTAAGCGTTGTTCTGAGATTTGATGCAATCGGGCTGAAATTTATTTCCGCAACATCGTCGCGGGCAGAGTTTGAAGCATGATACATAACCGTATCGGCGGGGTGCCTGCTCAAAGACCACACGGCAGTTTCGGCTATATCGTTTCCGTAAGCATCATCAATTTTTTTGTCGGGATAAGCAAGCTGATAAACAAAATACCACAGGGGATTTTCGCTGTACATCATCGAAATCCACCAATCATCTATCGCTGCTCTGTAGCAGCCAAGAATTTCTTCATCATCTTCAAGGCTGAACAGCGTATAAAAAGCGAGCATTGCCATCTCTTCGCTTGAATAGTTGACTATGAGTCTGTAAATCATTTCCACCAAATTTGTGTTTTGGAGTGCACCGACTATATTGCCGACTAACGGCAGAGTTGCATCGCCGACGATGTATTTGATTGCAGCCATCATTCTCTCGTAGTGCTGCGCAGATACCTCGGCGTATTCATATGCAGGGTCGAGCGCCGCCATGCGGTATTCATTTTCCCATTTCTGATAGCCTGTTATGTAAGCCGCGGTTTTAAAAATGCAGAGAAGAACAAGCGAATGCAGACTGACCTCTGCAACGGAGCTGCCCGTGCAGAAAAGAGTTCTTCCGAAGTTTGCCCATGTTGTCGGTTGACCCGTTGCGTCAACAAGCATGTAGCTGTTGTCGCTGATATGCTGTGCAAGGCTGTCAACCGCCTCAACAAGAAGTGCTTTTATTTCGGGATCCTCGGGAGCAATAACATCGTAAATAAGCTTGAATAAAAACATATGACCGATAAGCTCATCAGCACTTGTATCGGTTTTATAGATTATATCCTCAACGGAATATTTCGGGTCAATCAAATCGTTCCAAAGTCTTTCGGGAATTTCGCCCGATGCATCAACGGTAACTCCGCGGAGATTTTCGTTGTTGAGAAGATAACCGCTCTGCCCCTCTTTTTTATTTGAAACACCCGTTGCAGTTTTGTCGGAATTTACCGACCAATAAATATTATCGGGAAGTCCGCTGTTTTCGTCGCGGAAGGTAAATGTTCTTGCAGGGAAGCCCTCAAGCAGTCTTGTCTGTTTTTCATATTCGGCATTTCCCGTTGCGGGATTCGACCAATCCTCGGGGGAAACGGCGGTATAAAATCCCTCATTTTCAAGCTTTGAGGTTGAATTAAGCAGAGTGAAAGATGCCATAGCCTCATCAAAAAGCTTTGCAGGGCTCTTTGCAGAAGTCATAACAGACGGATTGCCGTCTTTTTCAAGAGCTTCGGCTGAAAGCCAGCGGTCATCCGTTGTTCCCGGAATGGTTTTGGTTGTCTGCCTGCGCACATATGCCTCGGTTGTTCCCGTGCGCATAGTGATATAATAGAGCAGCAGAACTGCCTCTGCGGAGGAATACGCCGCCTTCTTTGCTTTTTCAATTTCTTCAGCACTTGCATCGGGGTCATTTTTCAGGGCTGCATATCGCATAAGCTCTCCTGCGCTGTACATGGAAGTCCACAGACCGTCATTATCGCTTTCAACGCCCTTCCATTGACCGTTGACTAAATATGCCTCATTGATTAAGCCATGTCTGTTGATGCTGTTCTGCGTAATTTCGCTCATATATGATGCCTTTAAAGTTCCGTCGGCAACAATCATCTGAATGTGAGTAACGCCGCTTTCCATTACAGTCCAGATACCGTATTCACCGTCGGCAAAAATCGCAAGAACATTGCCCGATGAGGTATCATCCGAATAAAAATATCGGTTGCCCATAAATCTCTGCTCAATATCACGCGAAGTGGGCGCATTTTTATCGGTACGCAGAATACCGTAATCAGTTATTTCCCAAACTGCACCGTCAGCGGTCACAGCTGTCTGATGATTTTCGTAATCTGTTGCGGATGCAACAAACCCGGGAATATCTGCGCTACCGTGCGGATGCCTTGAAACAAGCTTCTGAAGATTTGAAACTTCATCAAGTGCCTCGTTCTGATAGCGAATTGTTTTTGTTTCGCAGTTTTCGATAAGCGTCGGAGTTTCGACAACATTAAGCTCAACGCTGTCCGAAAAACTGTTTCCTTTTGCGGTAACTGTTGCTTTGCCGACCTGCTTTGCCGTTACTCTGCCCCATTTATCAACAGAAGCAACTCTTTCGGGCTTAACGCTCCATTCAAGCTCTCTTTCAGTGATTTTTTCAGAAAACACGCATTCAAGAGTGCGGCTGTCGCCAACGCAAAGCTCCCAATCCTCGGGAACAACTATGCGGAGCTTTTCATCAACAGAGAAAAGGCCCGTAAACAGTGATGATATCATAATGCACACGGACATCACCGCAGAAATAAAACGATTTAACATTATTTTCACCCCAACCCAAGCTTTTATATTTAAATTTCTGTTGCTGTTATTCTCTCAATTTCTATTGATTCCGAATAAATATTTTCAGGATTATTTTCATCGAGAATTATGAGTCTGCCGCCTCTCTCATTACCGTAGGTGAAATATCCTGCGCCAAGTGTCTGATAAAGATTTATTCCGTCAATTTTTATATGGAAATCATTCACATGGTCATGGCCGAAGAAGGCAGCAATAATATCGCCCGTCTTTTTCCAGCTTTCAAACTGATTTCTGTGGTTATTCTCAAGGTACGGAGGGCACGGACACTCCCTGATTCTTCCCTCAATTATATCATGACCGAATTTGAAATGTTTTCCGTCGCGGGAGAAAGTATAGTCATCATCTGCCGTAACCTCTTTGAGTCCGTCACAGATCTGCTGAACGGGCATATGCTGAAAGAGGATTGCAGGCAGGGGCTTGCCGCAGTTTGCATCTTTGAGTTCAGCAGCTCTTTTTTCATACCATTCAATCTGGTCATCGTGAACACAGTCACATGAAAGTCCACCCTGCGAATTGCGCTGATAATCGTTGGAATCAATGAGCCATATTGCAAAGGCATCCTTATCACCGCTGCTGTTTTTTATCGTTACGCAACAGTTACCGCAGCCGTAAACATCGGCATCGTTGAGATTTGAGCGGCAGTTATGGTATTCCATATACTGCATCAACTGAAACTCGGTGTGAAAGCCCTCTTCACCGTCGTGATTGCCGAAAACAACGCAGAGTGGAATATTGCGTTTTCTTATGGGAGCAGTTATTTTTTGAATTGTACTCTTAACAAGGTCATAGGTAAATTCTTCCCAATATCCGCTGATGTTGTCGCCGCCGAAAGCAACAAGGTCGGGGTTAGTTTTTTCAACAAGTTTTTCGATAACGTTTATTGTTTCTTTATCACGGCTTTCGGGGATTTCTCTGTTTTCATCATCATCCATTTCGGGCTCAACATCGTGAATATCCGTAATATGAAGAATCCTGAATTTGCCGTCAGCGCCGAATTTCAGCGGTTCGGGAGCTTCTCTCTTGAATTTGGCAGAGCTCCATTTATGCGGCATACCCATTGCACTCATGCACGGCAGCGCAAGACCTGCAAGAAACATTTTAAAAATCCTATTCATTGTCAACACACCTTTACTGATATTTTTCTGCAATAAGCATCGCCTGATTTTTCATTTCGCTGCGCACATTTTCGGGTGAAATAATTTCGGCATCTTCGCCGAAGCCAAAAACCCACGCAAGAAACTGCTGGCTGACAACAACGTTTACATTCACGGTGAAATGCTCATTACCGTCTTTTATAACAATAATATCTCTGCCGAATCTGTCAAAAACAGCGCCTGCAAGATGATTTGAAAATCGCAGCTTTACTTTTTGCTCTTTTCCGCCGAACATGCCGAAAACAGATTTTGTATAAGCCGACATATCTGTTTTTTCAAATTCTTCAATGCCTTCACGTTCCGTTTCTGTCAGAGTGGCGCCAAACATCTTGTCAACTCTGTAATGCTTCATCCTAACTGCGTTTGAATCCCATGCGAGCATATAATAGTTTTCATCATCCCATATGAGAGCAAACGGACTGACTTCATAATCCGCACCGTCGTGCCTGAAACGGCGCTCCTTTTCAACCGTATATTCAAAATATTTATAGCGGATTTTTCTGTTCTGATTGATTGCATCGGAAATAACGTCAACTGCATAATAGATGCTTTCATTCATGCTCTTGACTCGGTTGCTGACATAAACCTGACGTTGCAAAAGCTGACCGTCATAAACGCTTGCAAGGTTTTCTATCTTACTGATGAGCTTATATGTTTTTTCCTGTGTTATGAATTTTGATGATTGAACGCTGTCAACGAGGAGCTTTAACTCAGGAATTTCAAAGTCACGCTCACCTATGTAATATCCGCCGTTTTTGCCTTTGACCTGAACAATATCAAGGGTATATTTGCTTGTGCCGCCGCCTGCACCGTAGGTAACGCTCATAAACGGAGGGCGCAGCTTTGCGATTTCTTCCGTTGCGGATTTAACGCTTTCAAAACCTGCCTGAGTTTTGGGAGGAAAAACCTCAAACGAAAGCGAGAGAGAATCTTTTTTCAGCAAATCAATTATTTTCATAACATCATCTCTTTTGGTATGTTCTTCTTGATTATACTACATATTAATAGTCAGATTCAAGTGCTTATATATTAAAATAACTGTTATATAACGAGAAGAATGATTATTCGGCGCAAATCATAGCATGATACGTAATTGTTGTTAAAATTTTAAAAAGCTCTTGACAAAACCTCATATGTTAATATATAACATCACCTGCGCTGAAGAATAGCTCAAAACTATGGACGTTTAGCTCAGCTGGTAGAGCATTCGCTTGACGTGCGAAGGGTCAGCGGTTCAAGTCCGTTAACGTCCACCTGCCGAGAGTGATATTTGATTCCTCAGGTGAGAGTGTTAGATTTGGGATATTAAAATCTCCGACCTGTCTGTATGTACCGCCGTTCTGTTCAAATGATGATTTCATAATTCTTACCTACTTTTATCAATGATTTTCAATAAGAGTTCATCAACATCCTCAGTAGGCAAATCTTCAGCCAAAAGCATATTGCGAAACTCATTCATACCGTTGATAAGCAAATTACATTCAAAATCCGTAAACTTAATTTTAGTTTTTCTTGCCATATCAAAACCTCCTGTTACTTGGTAATTACATTTTACCTTATAACGGGAGGTTAGTCGAATGTGCGGATTTATTTTCGGTAGCCGCTACCGAAAATATTATCATTATTCTGTAACATTATCTTTTTTGTTTTGATAGTACTCAATAATATCCGGAAGTACTGCTCTTGCAAAACTTTCAAGTGCTTCTTTCGGCACCTCAAAATTATTTTTATTAAACGAGCAAATCTCTTCTTCAGTTTCAGTAGAAATGATTTAAACGTGGTGCCCTTTACGGACTAAATCCTTTTCTCGTTCGGACATTGATTCAAACTGCTTTCTTTGAACTTCTGTAAGTTTAGTTTCATCAAATGGTTGCATAAAATAACCTCCTTATAATTTGGTATATTTATTATACCGCATAACAAGAAAACGGGCGAATATGCGGATTTATCCTTTTATAAAAGTTTCATATGTAAACTTCGCTCCGAGCCTGAAGCCTGATATAAAACTGTCAGCATTACTTGTTGTTGAAAATTCAACATAAGCACTTACATAACTTTGAAATAGCTCTTTATCTTCACCATTCAGTTTTGCTGTGAGTTGTTCTTCTTTCTCGGCAAGATTGTTCAATTTCTTTTTGAGTTTAGGTGTGAGCTCAGAATTCAACTCCTGTGGCTCAATATTGTCGTAATAAAATTCTTCGATGATACTAGCCATAATATCACCACACTTAATATTTGCACTTATCAATGATTTTAATGAGTAGGTCATCAACATCCTCGGTAGGTAAATCCTCTGCCAAGAGCATATTGCGAAACTCATTCATACAGTTGATAAGCAAATTGCACTCAAAATCCGTGAACTTAATTTTAGTTTTTCTTTCCATAACAAAACCTCCTGTTATTTGGTAATTTCATTTTACCTTATAACATGAGGTTAGTCGAATGTGTGAAATATTAAATTGTTTTTAGTATGGATACTTAATAGACAGAAAAAATCCGAACGCTTCACCTATAAGATGAGGGTTCGGATTTCTTTCAGATGGTCGGAGTGAAGAGACTCGAACTCCCGACATCCTGCTCCCAAAGCAGGCGCGCTACCAACTGCGCTACACCCCGATTATTAAGATTTGTGAACTTTATGTTTAGGTGTTATACTTTGATCGCCCTCTTGCGGTGCCCAAAATTTGCTTTCCGCTTGGAGCGCGGGCAAATTTTGACCGCTGCGCCATAAAACACTTCGCTTCATCGTCCACCGGACGCGCTCGTGTTTTATGCCCAAAGAGGCGCGCTACCAACTGCGCTACACCCCGAACTGTTGTTCACAACGGGTGATATTATATCTTATTGTCGGTGGTTTGTCAAGGGCTTTGGGGTTATTTGTTTCGCTATGAATTTACAGCTTTCTTGCCTTAAAAACGATTGAAAGCGGAAAATGCTTTGCTTTGAAATCGGCATAATAGCCCGATGAAAATCCGGTGGATTTTTTCATAACCGTGCTGTCGGTTTCTTCAATAACCTTTTCCACGGCAAAGCCGGCTTCGGCAAGTGCATTGATATATGTTGACAGTTTTCTGTTCTGTAAGGTCAGCGGATTACCGTTTTTCTCAAAGGTATAATGATCTTCTTCAAGATAATTTCCGTTGAAAATAATCCGCTCTTCTTTTGCAACGGTTCTGTTGCCGCCTGAAATTGCAACGCTTTCCAAATCCACACAATGCAAAAGGGGGTGGTCCCATGAAAAGATATACACTCCGCCTCGTTTCAAGTAAGAGGAGGCATTTTTTATTGTCTTTTTTAGGTCAGTAGTCCAACCGATTGCGTAAATGGAATAAACAACGTCAAAATAATTCTGCGGTATGCCTGAGTTATCCTCCATTGGCTGATGAAAAAGAGTACAGGAATATCCGCTTTCAGTGAGCAGTTTTTTAGCTGTGTTCAGTTGATTTTCAGAAATATCCAGTCCGAAAAGCTCAGTTGCACCGCGGTCTGCACACCACTTCAGGGAATGACCGCTTCCGCAGCCTATTTCCAAAACGGCCTTGCCCTCAAGGTCGAGGAACAGGTGCAATTCGTCCTCGGTGGGGATTGAGCAGCCGAGGACAGGCAAAGCCGTCACACCGAAAAAGTCCTCAGCCAAAGCATTCCAACTGTTTTCGTTTTGTTTTAATATATCCTGCTTCATAACAACTCCTGATTCCAACGTTTTAAAATGACAATTTTGGGGTCTGAGCCGCCCTCACCGTATTCGCACACCAAAAGGTATTTTTCATCGGCGGTCAAGCCGTAGCACCGTTCGCTGTTTTTCTTTTCAAGCTGGTTTATGTAATATGTTTTTTCGTTATCCCAAAGCTTTACCGTTTCACCGCAAGGTAACGGAAAATTGAGGTTTACAAAATCACCTTTGCCACGGTGAAGCCCTGTGACAATTTCCATATCCTCAATACCTAAACTGTTAAATTCTTTAATAAGCTGTTCTTTCATATGATTACCTCTTATCTCTTTTTGTTATTTATGCATTTGTCCGGGGAGGGTGATTTCGTTGGTTTTGTTCATCGGTGCTTTCACTTCCTCCAGCAGTGCGGCGGAATGGACAGCCTTGCTGCCGAAGCGTTGGCGCAACACCTCCACGGCATTGTCCAGTTTTTCGATTTTTTCAATTTTTTTCACATCGTTGAACATATCCACCTGAAAAACATCGTCTGCCGGGCGCAGGTCGATTGCTCTCACCGTAACGGCTCTGACCTGAATTTTTTCGGGCAGGTTGTCGTCAAACAGCTTTCTGCCCGTGCGGGCAATTATGTCTGCGCTTTGGGTAGGGAAGGGCGTTTTGCATTGATACTGCTTCACGCTTAGGTTATGGTCCTTTATTGAAATCTGCACACCGCAGGCGGAAAGATTGTGGGCTTTCAGCTTGTGGCCGATATCCTGACTCATTTCAAGCATAACAAGCCATACTTCTTTTTCTGAGACCAAATCTTCCTTGCAGGTTATTCCGTGACCTATTGATTTCACTTCAGATTTGTAATCTTTATGCATCACCTTTGAGGTGTCTGTTCCGTTGGCAAAGTGCCAGAGCTGCTCCCCCTTGACACCGAACCAACTCTTCAAAAGCCCGGGGCTTGTTGCCGCAAGCTGACCAATGGTGTGTACGCCGTAAAAATTCAGTTTCTGCACCGTTGAACGGCCAACATAAAGCAGTTCGTTCACGGGGAGGGGCCAGACCTTTTCTTTGTAATCATCAATGCTGATTCGGGTCACCGCATCCGGCTTTTTCATATCTGAGCCCAGCTTTGCAAAAATCTTGTTGAATGAAACACCGACACTAACCGTGAGCCCCAGCTCCTCTTTCATTTCGCGGCGGATACGCTGAGCGATATCATACCCTGAACCAAAAAGCATTTCACTTCCCGTTACATCGAGCCAGCATTCATCCATGCCGAACGGCTCCACCAAATCGGTGTATCTGCAATAAATTTCCCTTGCCAGCTTTGAATATTTCATATATTGCTCAAAATGAGGTTCAACCATAATCAGGTCGGGGCAGAGGCGCTTCGCCTCCCAATTGACCATAGCAGTTTTAATTCCGCACTTTTTGGCAAGTTCAGATTTTGCAAGAACAATTCCGTGGCGGTTTTCAGTGCTTCCGCAAACGGCAACAGGCTTACCCCTTAATTCAGGGTTAAGCATAATTTCAACCGAGGCGTAAAAGCTGTTGAGGTCACTGTGTAAAATTACAGGTATCTTTTTCATAAAGTTCCTAAACTTCCTATTGACAAAGATTAAATTTCTGTTATAATGGTGTCAAACTTCCTAAACTTCGTGTTTATTGTACCATCTGAAAAGAAGTTTGTCAATAGAAAGGATGAATCGTATGAAAGATTTTTCTCAAAAAGTAAGAGAAGCCAGAACCCTTTTAAAATT
>JBGVFJ010000035.1:0-22618 GCA_045121005.1 Acutalibacteraceae bacterium | reverse complement strand
GCACAATGCTATATGACTATGTTGTGAATTTTGCAAAAGAAAGCGGTTGCTACAACGTGACGCTGAATGTTTGGAGCTGCAACGAAAGTGCAATGAAGTTTTATGAAAAACGCGGACTCAAACCGCAGAAAATCGGTATGGAAGTTATTTTATGACAGATTTTAAATGTGCAATTTTTGACCTTGACGGCACGGTGCTTGATTCAACGGATATATGGACTCAGATTGATATCGAATTTTTTGCCGAGAGGGGAATGACTCTTCCTGAAGGCTACGGCAAAACCATTGCTCCCATGGGATTTGAGCGTGCGGCTGAATACACAGTCAATACATACGGTCTTAGCGAAACACCCCAGGAGGTTGTTGAAGTGTGGAATAAAATGTCTCACGAAAAGTTCAGAAATGAGGTCGGACTCAAGCCCGGTGCCAAGGAATACCTTGAACGTCTCAAAAGCAAGGGGATTGTGCTTTGCATTGCTACCGCTTCTCAGGAGGATATGTTTATGCCCGCTCTTGAGAGCAACGGTATCAGCCACCTGTTCAACTGCATAACCACGCTGAAAGAAGTAAAAAGGGGAAAGGGTTTTCCTGATATCTATCTCAAAGCGGCCGAAAAAGCAGGCTTTGCGGCAGAGGAGTGTGTTGTGTTTGAAGATCTGCTTGCAGGTGTAACGGGTGCAAAGGACGGCGGATTTTACACCGTTGCGATGTATGACAAAAACTCACAAAAAGACATTGAAAAAATAAAAATTGCGGCCGACAAGCTGATTTATAATTTCAAAGAATTAATGTAAAAGACGGATGAAGATGCTTCATCCGTCTTTTTCCTGTTATAAATCTGATTCAAATTCAAAAACTAACTTCGAAAAGGTGATTGATTTGAATTATGTTTTAGCTTTTGTAATAGGCGGTCTGATTTGTGTAGTGGGTCAGATTCTGATAGATAAAACTCAGCTTACCCCTGCAAAAATACTTGTTGCTTTTGTGGTACTCGGCGTTGTTTTGCAGGGCGTGGGGTTGTATCAGCCTTTGGTGGATTTGGCGGGGGCGGGCGCAACCGTGCCGCTCACAGGCTTTGGCTACACCCTCGCAAGGGGAACTGCAAGGGCGGTGGAAGAGCAGGGTCTTATCGGTGCCCTCACAGGGCCGTTCACAGCCGGAGCAGCAGGAATTGCAACGGCGCTTCTGTGCGGACTCGGAGTTTCGTTTGTTTCAGGTCCAAAAGACAAATAAAAAGAGCCGCTTCAACGAAACGGCTCTCATAAATGTTGGTTTAAGCTTCTGCGGGAGCATCAGCAACGGGAACTTCGGGAGCAACGATGGGCTCGGCGTCGTTCTCAAAGCATGAGCAGGAAACGTAGTCACACTTATCTTCACCGGCAGCCTTGCATTTGGGGCAGAATTTTTTAATGAGCATATAGATTGCAACGGCAATACCTGCGATAGCAGCGATTATGCCAACAATTTTGAGAATTTTTTTAATTGTATCACACATAGGAATTTCCTCCTTAAAGTAGTGTAATTATTATATTACAAAGCAACTTCAAAGTCAAGCCTATTTCGGGCAAAACAAAAGGACGGAAAAGATTCCGTCCGTAATGTTTATTGATTAGCCATTGATAAGCTTTGCAAGAGCTGACTTCTTTCTTGCAGCGTTGTTCTTATGAATAAGACCTTTTGCAGCTGCCTGGTCAACCTTTTTAATTGCGAACTTAACTGCAGCTTCTTTGTCTGCTGCGTTATTTTCAACAGCAACGTTAGCCTTTTTGATAGCAGTTTTGAGTGCTGTGTTAGCTGACTTGTTGCGAGCAGCCTTTGTTCTGTTAACGAGTACGCGTTTTTTAGCTGATTTAATGTTGGGCATAATTGCACCTCCTTTAGTTCTTTACACAGTTACAAATAATAACATATTTTAAAGCAAATTGCAAGATTTTTTCGAAAAAATATTAAACTTTTTCAAATTGCAACTAATGATACTATATCTTTAACCAAAAATCAAGTATTTTTAAACAAAAAGGAGCAGTTTTGTGGATTTTCGTACCGACCTTGCCATAGAAATCAAAGAATCTTTGCTTCAGAAAGCGCCTGAGGGCATTGAAACTGCCGCTTTTGAAAAAAACGGAGTGAAGGTAACAAAAATTAAAATCACAAATTCCGAAGGTGAGCAGGCAATCGGAAAGCCCCAAGGAACTTACATCACAGCAGAAATTCCGAATCTCACCAAATACAGTTGCGCCGATGAAGGCATTATGGCAACCCTCGGCAGTCTTCTCAGTGACCTTCTTCCCGAAAATGGCACAGTGCTTACAATAGGCCTCGGAAATGAAAACATAACTCCCGATGCCCTTGGACCGCTGAGCTGTTCAATGATTCTTGCAACCCGTCACATCAGCGGCGAGCTTGCCAAAAGCGTGGGGCTTGATTCTCTCAGACCGTCTGCGGTGCATTCACCGGGGGTGCTGGGGCAAACGGGAGTTGAATCTGCCGAAATCATAAAAGGTATTGTGCGCCAGATAAAGCCTTCTGCGGTGATTGTGATTGATGCTCTTGCTGCCCGTCGGCTTTCAAGGCTCGGGTGCACAGTGCAGATGTCCGATACGGGTATAATTCCCGGCTCGGGTGTCGGCAATTCAAGGGCGGAAATCAGCAAGGCTACTCTCGGAATTCCCGTTATTTCAATCGGTGTTCCCACAGTTGTGGATGCAGGTACCCTTGTTCACGGTCTCATCGGAGAAACAGCACCGCTGAAAAAAGAAACCGGCTGTATGATAATAACCCCGCGTGAAATTGACCTTGTAATTGATCGTGCGGCAAGGCTTGTGGGTATGGCGGTCAACAAAGCGTTGCAGCCGGATATATCGACGGAAGAAATTCTTATGCTGTTGTAGGAGGATTTATGTCAGTTTCAAAAAATCAATATGATAAAATGGCAAAAGCCGCATCACCCGATTCACCCGTAACAGTGAATAGCATCAAGGCTTTTCTTTTTGGGGGAGCAATTTGTTGCTTCGGTGAATTCCTTTTTTATATCTATTCTTCCGTGCTGAATCAGAATGCCGACAGAGTGAAAATTTTTGTGCCCGTAACCATTATCGTAATCACTTCGGTTATCACCGCCTTCGGTGTGTTTGATAACATTGCCCGCCACGCAGGAGCCGGCACGATTGTTCCCATAACGGGGTTTGCTAATTCTGTGGTCAGCTCTGCAATGGAGTATAAAAATCAAGGCAGAATTATGGGCGTGGGAGTAAATATATTTTCAATTGCAGGTCCTGTTATTCTTTTCGGAACATCGTCAGCAACGGTATACGGCATAATTTATTGGTTGATTGAGAAGGTGCTTTGATGAACAACAGAATTATAAATCTCGTCAACAGACCCAAGGTTTTCAGCTTTGCCGCCGTTGCAGGCAAAAAGGAAGCAGAGGGTCCGCTGTTTAATCTTTTTGATACCGTGTACGAAGATTCAAAAATGGGTCAGGATGCATGGGAAAAGGCAGAAAGCCTTTTGCAAAAAAATGCAATAAAAACTGCGCTGAAAAAAGGAAATCTCAGGCAGGAGGATGTTGATATTGTTTTTGCAGGGGATTTGCTCAATCAATGCACGGGTTCCAGCTTTGGTATAAAGGATTTCGGAATTCCTTTTGCCGGGGTTTACGGCGCATGTTCAACTATGGCTCTGTCACTGTGCCTGGCGGCAATGAGCGTGAATGCAGGCTATTGCAACACGGCGGCAGCAGTAACATCATCCCATTTCTGCTCGGCAGAAAAGCAGTTCCGCAAGCCCTTGGAATACGGCGGCCAGCGGCCTCCTGCGGCACAGTGGACGGTGACGGGGGCAGGGTGTATCGTTGTGAGCAAAACCGCACACCAATCCGCCCCGGCAATAGAAAAAATCGTCATCGGCAAAATCTGCGACCTCGGTATCACCGACGCCAACAATATGGGCGCCGCTATGGCACCTGCTGCGTGCGACACCATAGCTCGGTTTTTAGTTGGAACAGGGACAAAGCCTGCTGACTATGACCTGATTCTGACAGGGGATTTGGGTGCGGTCGGATCGCGGCTTGTGAGGGAGCTTTTGCAAAAGGAGCATGGCATTGATATTTCCGCTGTGCACAATGATTGCGGGCTGATGATTTATAACCTTGATGAACAGGATGTAAATTCGGGCGGTTCAGGTTGCGGTTGCAGTGCGACGGTTCTTTGCTCAAAAATTCTCAACGAGCTTACGGACGGAACACTGAAAAAAGTTCTTTTTGTGGCAACAGGCGCGCTACTTTCGCAAACAACAACACTTCTCGGGGAAACGATTCCGGGTGTTGCCCATGCAGTTTTGCTCAAAGGAGGAAGCTGAATGAACGAAATGAAATTTGCTCGAACAGCGGCATCCATGTCGCAGATATTTAATTGTCTGAGCACCGTTGCAACAATAACAGCAGTTATATCTGTGCTGTTCTCTGCCATCTGTTTCTTTCGAAAAATCAGATAAATAAATCAAAGCCACAAAAATGGTGGCTTTGATTTGGTGAATCCTGATGTCTTAATTTTTTCGCAACCCTTTCGGATAATGATTTTTTGCGGTACCGTTTACAGCCTTGACACCGCCGAGAGTGCATCCGTCAACAAGCACTGCTGCCCAGCCGTTTTCACAGTTGCAGGGAATTGTGTTGCCCTTGAGGTAACTTTCAGCCTCGTTATGTGTCAGCTCAAGCTGTCTTTTGAAATTCTTACCCATTGCCATAAAGAATTGGTGATGCGGCTGAATATAATTTTTCTGAACAGTGCCGATTGTAACGCCGCAGGAGAACGCAATTCCCTTAGGGACAACGAAATCGGAATCGAAATACACAATGCTGTCTTTGTATTTTTTTACACAATTTTTATCATAGGAAATAAGTGTTGAGTCAAGAAAATCAAATACAATTTTTTCTTCTGCCTTTGAAAGCTTTTCAAGGGCATTTTCTCTTTTTACGCAGATGTGCCCGGCGTATTTCTTTTTCATCAGCGCCACAAACTGGCCCTCACCCTTTGAAACATGCGGATAGAATCGACGACACATATGAATGTTTTCTGTCGTGCATCCGTCAAAGCTGATTCCGTCAGATGTAACTCTGCGGACACATTCGTTGACCTCTGCAAGCTCAAATTCATGGTTTTCTCTGAGAAAAGAATCAACACAAATTTCGTTTTCTTCAAGTGAATATGTGCAGGTTGAGTAGAGCAGATAGCCCCCTTCTCTGACAAGACCCTTGGCAAAGCGGAGAATTTCAGCCTGACGCTCGGCGCAAAAATTCACGTTGTCGGTGCTCCACTCTGAAATTGCAGTTTCATCCTTGCGGAACATTCCCTCACCCGAGCAGGGAGCATCGGTTATAACAAGGTCAAATTCCTCGCCCATAAGTGTTGACAGTCTCTCTGCGTCCGCGCAGGTTGTAACCACATTACGGAAGCCGAGACGCTCAATATTGCCTGTCAGAATTTTACAGCGTGACGGAATAATTTCATTGGAAAAAAGAAGTCCGTCAGTGAGCTTTGACGCCGCCTGAGTAGATTTTCCGCCCGGTGCGGCACACAGGTCAAGCACCTTCCAATCCGGTTTGATATCAACACTTGCAACAGCACTCATAGCACCGGGGTCCTGGATGTAAATCATTCCTGCATGGTGGTACGGGTGGTTGCCGATTCCGTCAAAGTTGAAATAATACGCGTTATCAGCATAGCTGATCTTCTCACCGCCGAACGGGTTGACGGAAAGAAAATCCTCTTCACTTATTTTGTTTGTATTTATTCTGAAAGAGCGTACGGCAGATTCGTCAAACGAAGCGATGAAATTATCGTATTCGTCACCGAGAAGCCCTTTCATTCTGTTTGCAAATTCGATTGGTAACATACGCTTGAACCTCAGATAAGATTTGATTCGATGTTGAACATACAGATTGAGAGAGCGGCAATGCTTGCTGTTTCTGTACGGAGAATACGTTTGCCGAGCGAAACAATTTCACCGCCTGCCTCTTTCGCTTTTTCGATTTCTTTTTCTTCGTAGCCGCCTTCGGGTCCGATGAAAATACCTACGGTCATATTCTCTTTGATCTGGGACAATTTTTCCCTGAGCGCTGCCATACTGTCAGCACATTCGTAGGGGACGAGCAGCAAGTCGAAATCCGCGGCAACCTTCAGCGCCTGAGAATAGGGGCACGGCTCGTGAATCCTGGGGATAACCGTTCTGCCCGATTGCTTTGCGGCGCTTTCGCTGATGGACTGCCAGCGTGCGGTTTTGCTCTTTTTCTTTTTGTCATCTAGCCTGACTACACAACGGCTCATTTCAACGGGGTAGATATCATTTACTCCGAGTTCAACGGCTTTCTGAATAATAAGCTCCATTTTATCGCCTTTGGGAAGTCCCTGAAAAAGAACAAGCCTTACCGGAAGCTCGTTGCTCATAAGCTGACCGTCTTCAATTTCGGCAACAATCCTGTCGTCATAAATCTCTCTGACAGAACAGCAATAACTTGCTCCGTTGCCGTCGTTTGCGACGAATTTTTCGCCGATTTTCATACGAAGAACGTTTTTTATGTGATTGACGTCACCACCTACAATGGCAACCTCATCTGCAGTGATGTTTTCGGGAGAAACAAAAAAATGAAACATGGATAAATCTCCTTTTGTTTTTATACAGGTAAAGTATAACATCAGGAGAAAATTTTTTCAACTGTTTGAGTATTGTATCGGTGATTGCTCCGGTGGGCATCAATATCGTTTCGGAAAACTCTTGCATTTATAACTATAAAGTGTTAAATTAAAGGAAAGAAATCTGTATCAGGAGGTGCGAATATGAATAGCTTTAAGCTCGGTCTTTGCAGCGTTACTTTCAGAAAAAAGAGCGTTGAGCAAGTGGTTGAAATTGCAAAAAAAGCGGGCGTCAGTTCCATTGAGTGGGGTGCGGATGTTCACATTAAAACACCGGAAGATGCGCAAAAAGCAAAAATTTTGTGCAGTGATGCAGGTATTGTAATCAGTTCCTACGGAAGCTACATAAATTCTGCAGATTATGATGAAAGCAAGTGGATAGAAACCTGCAAAATTGCAAAAGAAATGGGAGCTTCTTCTGTCAGAATATGGCTGGGAAACAAAAACAGTGAAGAAACCGATGAGAATGAGTATGAACTTTTAATTAAAAATACCAAGAAAATGTGCACTGTTGCAGATGACTGCGGTCTCTTTGTTTGCCCCGAATGTCACGACAACACCTTCAACAACAACACCGACGCTTTTTTGAAAATTTGTGAAGATATAAACAAAGAGAATTTCAAAACATATTTTCAGTCAAGATATTTCCGTATGGAATATGACCTTGATCGCATTGAAAGAACATATCAATACATCCGCGATGTGCATGTGTCTTACCGTGACCTTAAGCGGGAGCAGTATTTCAGGAAAAAGAGACCTGATTATCTTGATGTGTTGCTGAAAAAATTAAGAGCAATGAAATTTGACGGCACGGTGATGATAGAATTTGTCCGCTATAACAGTGAAAAGCAATTGCTTTCAGATGCGGAAAAACTCAGAAGCTATTGAGGTGAAACGATGAGAATAGCATTGCTTGGAAGCAACAAAGAAAAATTTAATCTTGTTTTTTCCGAAGATGTAATGAACGAACTCAAAAAGCGCGGAGAGATATCCTCTGAGCTTATTGATAAAAACAGCCTCGAAAAACACAGGGATTTTCTTGCCGATTGCGAAGCAGCGTTTGCCACTTGGGGAATGCCGGAGCTGAGCGAAGAGGAAATCAGAAAATATATGCCGAAACTCAGATGTGTGTTTTATGCCGCAGGCACGGTGCAATATTTTGCAAAGCCGTTTTTGGACTGCGGTGTCAAGGTTTTCAGCGCTTACGCTGCCAATGCCGTGCCCGTAATTGAATACACCGTCTCTCAGATTCTTCTTGCGGCAAAGGGCTTTCATCAGGGCGCGAAGCGGTATCGTCTTGCGTTCCCTTGGGCTGTTTCTCACACGCAAAAAAGCAAGGGCAATTTCGGTATAAAGGTGGGGCTTGTCGGTCTTGGTGCAATCGGTTCCGGTGTTGCCCTGAAGCTGAAAGAATACGACATTGAAGTTTTAGCCTATGACCCGTTCTGCAGTGAAGAAAAAGCAAAAAATCTGAATGTGACACTAACAGACCTTGAAACGGTTTTTCGTGAATGCCTTGTTGTGAGTAATCATCTTGCAAACAAAAAGGAGCTCAAAAATATATTCACAAACAAGCTTTTCGGACGGATGCAAAAGTATTCAACTTTTATTAACACAGGCAGGGGAGACCAGGTGGACGAATGGGCACTTGCCAAAAATCTTATTCTTCATCCGTCGCGCACAGCAGTGCTTGATGTTTTGAAAAAAGAACAGCTGCCACACATAAACCCGTTGTTCTGGTGCCCTAATGCCATAATAACACCTCATATTGCAGGCAGTATGGGCAATGAGACCCATCGAATGGCTTACTATATGATTAAGGAGTTTGACTGCTTCTTTTCAGATGCAGAAACGAAATATGAAATAACCGAAGAAATGCTCATATCAATGGCATAAAAAGTGAAAAAATATGAGAATACAGGAGATTGCTATGTTTAGTTTTATATGTTATCCCAGATGTACAACTTGCCAGAAGGCCCAAAAGTGGCTTGATGAAAACAATATTCAGTATCAACAGCGTGATATAAAGGCAGAAAACCCTTCTTTTGATGAGCTCAAGGAATGGTATCTCAAAAGCGGATTACCATTAAAGAAATTTTTTAATACAAGCGGACTTTTGTATAAATCTATGGGCTTGAAGGATAAACTGCCCACGATGAGTGAGGATGAAATGCTGGACCTTCTGGCAAGCGACGGAATGCTTGTTAAAAGACCGATTATTATCGGCAATGACTTCGTTTGTGTCGGCTTCAAAGAGTCGGAGTGGTCTGACAAAATTAAATAAATCAAAAAAATCAGCTTCTAAATTGGAAGTTGATTTTTTTGTGTAAAGAGCAAAAAAATAACGGAAGATTGTTGATTTGCCGCCGATATTATGATATACTTTAGAAGAAAATAGGGTTAATTTGTGTTTCTATGCTATTTTGGAGATTTGTTTGTTGCGGAGGATTGAAAAACAGTGGAAAAATTTGAGAAAAAAATATGGCTTTCTTCTCCCACAATGCACGGAGATGAGCTGAAGTTTATGACAGAAGCTTACAACACCAACTGGATGTCCACTATCGGTGAAAATATCACCGAGGCTGAACGTCTTATCCGCGATAAGGTTGGCTGTAAATATGCTGTAGGTCTTGCTTCGGGCACATCTGCGCTCCATCTTGCCGTTAAGCTTGCAGGCGTTAAACCGGGTGAGAAGGTTTTTTGTTCAGATATGACTTTTGCGGCAACAGTGAATCCCATAGTGTATGAAAAAGCGGTGCCTGTGTTTATTGACACAGAGCCTGATACCTGGAATATGGACCCCGTTGCCCTTGAAAAGGCTTTTGAAATTTACCCTGAAGTGAAGGTGGTCGTGTTTGCTCATCTTTACGGAACTCCCGCTAAAATAGATGAAATCAAAGAAGTGTGCGACAGACACAATGCTGTTATCATTGAAGATGCGGCGGAGTCGCTGGGTGCCACCTACAAGGGCAAACAGACCGGCACTTTCGGAAAATACAACTGCATTTCTTTTAACGGTAATAAAATCATAACGGGCTCATCGGGAGGCATGCTTCTGACAGATGATGAACAGGCGGCAAAAAAGGTGCAGAAGTGGTCAACTCAGAGCAGAGAAGCGGCTCCATGGTATCAGCACGAGGAGCTTGGATATAATTACCGAATGAGTAATGTTATTGCAGGTGTTATCCGCGGACAGATTCCTCATCTTGAAGAACACATTTCTCGAAAAAAAGAAATTTTCGAACGTTATCAGAAGGGATTTGCTGGACTTCCTGTTTCAATGAATCCTTATGACGAGACCGTGTGCGAGCCGAACTTCTGGCTGAGCTGTATGATTATCGATAAAAACGGGATGTGTAGTCAGACCGTTGGGGAAACGTCAGCTTCTTACATAAGTGAATCCGGAAAGAGCTGCCCCACAGAAATTTTGGAAAAGCTTGCCGAATATAATGTTGAAGGCAGACCGATATGGAAGCCGATGTATATGCAACCGATTTTTAAGGGCAATGATTTTGTCAGCCGTGAAGGTTGCGGTGAAAAGGCCAAGATTAGCAGCACGAGCCGTGATATTTTTGAGCGCGGTCTGTGCTTGCCGAGTGATATTAAAATGACAGCCGACGAACAGGATAAGATTATTCAGATTATCAGAAGCTGCTTTGATTGAGGTATTCGTGACTATGTATGAAAAATTTTTAAAACGGGTGATGGACTTTGTTCTGTCATTGATGGCGTTGCTTATTTTGTCACCTGTATTCCTTGCCTTGACGGTTGTCGGTGCAATTGTTATGAAAGGAAATCCGTTTTTTGTTCAGCCCCGACCGGGAAAAAACGAAAAGATTTTTAAATTAATTAAATTCCGCACGATGACCTGTGAAAAAGACAAAGACGGAAAGCTTTTGCCCGATGAAAAAAGGCTCACTTCCTACGGAAAGTTTCTTCGTTCTGCATCGCTTGATGAGCTGCCCGAGTTTGTCAACATCCTTAAAGGCGATATGTCTTTTGTAGGCCCCCGCCCTCAGCTTGTGAGGGATATGGTGTTTATGACACCTGAACAAAGACGCCGCCATAGCGTTATGCCGGGGCTTACCGGTTATGCGCAGGTCAACGGTAGAAATGCAATTTCATGGGAACAGAAGTTCCGATATGATCTGGAATATATCGACGGCGGAATTACATTGGTAAAAGATATTAAGATAGCCTTAAAAACAGTGCTCAAGGTGTTTGAAAAGGCTGATATTGTGCGTGAAGGCACAGCAAGTGACTTGGACTTTGGCGATTATCTTCTTGAAAAAGGAGAAATAAATCAGGAAGAGTACGATTCTCTTCAAAAACAAGCCAAAGAACTTTTGGAGGTTTAATTTATGCCCGATACTCAGTTCTCGGTGTCTATGTGTGTATATGGCGGGGATAATCCTGAGTGGTTTGCCGTTGCAGTTAACAGCATACTTAATCAGACGAGAAAGCCTGATGAAGTGGTTCTTGTTGTTGACGGTCCCGTTCCTAAAGCACTTGATACGGTGATTGCAGATTTCGAAAAAAATCCCGTATTCAAGGTTGTCAGGCTGGCGGTTAATCGCGGTCACGGAGAAGCTCGCCGTACAGGGCTCAACAACTGCACACATGAGCTGGTAGCGTTGATGGATGCTGATGATATAAGCACTCCTGACAGGTTTGAAAAGCAACTTGCCATGTTTGAAGCTGATCCCGAGCTGACAATTGTGGGCGGAAATATAACGGAATTTGTTGGTGAGCCCGATAACATTGTGGGTATTCGCTCTGTTGAATTAACGGATATCGAAATAAAGAATGATATGAAGAAACGCTGCCCGATGAATCAGGTTTCGGTTATGTTCAGAAAAGATCGCGTTGATAAAGTGGGCGGATATATAGACTGGTTTTGCGAAGAGGATACATATCTGTGGCTTCGTTTATGTCTTGATGGTGCAAAATTTGCAAATCTTCCGGATAACCTGGTGAATGTCCGTGTAGGAAAAGAGATGTATCAGCGCCGCGGAGGGAAAAAATATTTTCTGAGTGAAGTGAAGCTTCAAAAATATATGCTTGATAACAAAGTCATAGGCTTCGGCACATTCATGGTTAATGTGGGCAAAAGGTTGATTGTGCAGGTGCTGTTACCCAACAAGCTCAGAAGCTTGGCGTTTCAAAAATTTGCAAGAAAGACTGTTTGATTATGAGTAAGAAGTATAAAGTAGGATATACAACAGGTGTTTATGATATGTTCCATATCGGTCACCTTAATATCATTAAAAGAGCCAAAGAACAGTGTGAATATCTTATTGTGGGTGTTACAACGGATGAGCTTTGTTTTTTGAGAAAAAATAAATATCCTATCATAAATCAGCACGACCGAATGGAAATTGTAAACTCGATCAAATATGTTGATAAAGCTGTTTTACAGGAAAACATGGACAAGCTTTCTGCTGTTAAAAAATACGGAATTGATGCTGTGTTTGTGGGTTCCGATTGGCAGGGAACTCCGGCATGGGAAAAATACGAAAAAGAATTTGCCGCTGAAGGATGCTCTGTTGTGTATCTTAGCCATACTGACGGAATTTCTTCTACAATTCTTCGAGAGAGGCTTAATAATCAATGATACTTATTGTTGATTGATAAAAATTTATTAAGAAAAGATGTGAACAAAGTGAGCAATCAGTCCGTGCGTGCGGTGCAGGAAAAAATTCTTGAAACTATGAAGTTTATAGACAAGCTGTGCCGTGAGCATGGAATTGTTTATTATATAATGGGCGGTACTGCCTTAGGTGCAGTGCGTCACGGGGGATTTATTCCTTGGGATGACGACCTTGATATTTTTATGACTCCCGACCAATATCAAAAATTCAAGTCGGTTTTTGAGAAGGTGAACAGTCAGCAGTTTGTTATTCAGGAGTGGCGAACAGATTCAAAATATCTTGAATATGCAAAGGTAAGAATGAACGGAACTACATTTATTGAAGAACACTTCAAAGACAGAAAGAATATGCACCACGGAATTTATGTGGATATTATGATTTTACATAAGGTTCCTGAAAACAAGTTGATTCAGAAGTTTGTATATCTTGAGTCCAAGTTTGTAACGCTTTACGGTTTGTCTCAAAGGAAATGGGAGCCTAAATCAAAATCACAAGCAATGGTTTTAAAATCATTAAAGGTTATGCCTTGCAAGTTGATGGTAAGAGTTGCTTACAGTCACATTTACAGATACGATAGCAGGAAATCAAACTTTAAATATTGTTATTGGATTACGCCTGCAAAATTCAGAAACGGCTTGTTTGACCATTCCTTTTTTGAGCACCCGGTTGATATTCCTTTTGAAGATACAGTTTTGCTGGGTTCCGAAAAAATCAAGGAATATCTTGAATACAGATACGGTGATTATATGAAATTGCCGAGTGAAGAGCAGCAAAAAGCCGCAGTTCATGCAATGATTTTTGACACTGAGAAAAATTACACTGAATATCTGGAGAATTTATAATGTCACGATTTGAAATTTTGTGTGTTACGATGCACCAGAAGGATTTTTCGAAAATTGAACAGATGAATATAAATTCCGATGTTGTTTTTGCTAATCAGGCAGATACAACGTCAATGGATGAGATAGAATTTAACGGACATCGTGCAAGAATGATTACGACCGATACAAGAGGTGTAGGTGTTAACCGCAATTTAGCCCTTACATATGCTCAGGGTGACATTTGTCTGTTTGCTGATGATGACGTGACTTATGATGATGATATGGAAGAGCGCGTGCTAAAAGAGTTTGACACTCATCCCGACGCAGATGTTATAATTTTTCACTTTGATACCGATTCTGACCGCAAACAGGTGAAATATCCCAAAACCAAAAAATGCGGCCGGTTCTGCCGTATGCCGTGGGGCGGAGTGAGAATTGCCGTACGTCTTGATTCAATTCGCAAAGCAAATGTCTGGTTTACAACTTTGTTTGGAGGAGGTTGTATATTCCCTTCGGGCGAAGACAGTATGTGGCTGACCGAAGCCAGAAAAAAGGGCTTAACTTTTTATGTTTCAAAAGAAACAATCGGAAAACTTGATTTTGAAAGCTCAACCTGGTTTACCGGATTTGATGAAAAGTTTTTCTACGGAAAAGGTGCTTTTTGCGCTCAAATGCATCCACGATTAACCTCACTATGGATGCTATACTATGCGTTTAGATATAGAAAACATCCAGAATTGAATTTAAAAGAAAAAATTTTTTGGATGAAATGCGGCGCATTGGGATATAGACAAATGAAGTCTTATAACCAATATTTAGAGAATAGAAATGTTTAAAATAACTTGATTTCATAAATCATTAACCGAAGTTTGGAGCATAAAATGGGAAAGCAGAATAATTTGGAAAAATCTCATATTGTTTTGTTTGTATATTGGTTTGCGCTTTTGATTTGGCAAAATGTTCGTTCCGTTGGCAATCGTGGCGGTGTGGACACAATGATAAAAGCCGGATTAATTTTGCTTTTGGCGTTTTATTTCTGTTTCAATGTTCAGCGGCTTAAAATCGATGCTTTGGTTGCATCTGTCCTTTGGGCAGCTTCTGCAGTTGTTACTTTAGTATCTTCCAGTGGAATTACTTTTAGTTTGCTTCTTTATTATTTATATCCAGTTTTTTTGTATTTTATTATATATGCAGTAGGTTGGAATGCCCAGATAAATAAAAAGCAGCTTGTAAGTATGATGCATTGGGTCATTATAATGGTGACTTATATAGTTATATATGCTTTGATATTTTGTAGAGATCAGTTTACATCTGCTTTTTCAATAACATCTGCATATGGAAATGAATTAAGCTCTTTTCTTTTTAGTAGCCATGAATACGGAATGTACCTCGCATATGGTATAATGGCGATTTTTTTGTGTATGGAGTTTGGTGAATCTATATCGTGGTGGAAAAGAATTCTTTATATAATAGGTATAGTTGCTTTTGCAGTGAATCTTGTTCTTACATTTTCAAGAACATCTCTCGTTGCCTTTTCTGCTATGTTTGCTGTGTATATGCTCTTTTGCGCCAATAAAACAACAAAACGCATATTACTTTTGGCGGTATTGGCAATGGGGTTAACGATTGTTTTTGTTCCGCAGTTAAGAGAATTTGTTATATCTATTGTTTTTAAAGATGGTAATGATGCCGGTAGAGGAGAGTTGACTGAATTAGGATTTTCTCTTTTTAAGGATGCTACGCTGTTTCAAAAATTTTTTGGAGACACGGGATTTGGCAATAAAATTTCTGATGCTTCCGGACATGGCAGCCTTCATAATGGATATATTCAGATGTTGGTATCAAATGGTCTGAAAGGAGTAGTTTTTCTGTTGGCAATAATGGTTACTTCGTTTCGTGGAAACAAGATAATCCAAGACTGTTCTAAAAACGAAAAAAATCTATGCCGAATATTTAATGGTTTTTTAGTGGCATCAGGACTGGTAATGTTTACAAATACAAGTGCACTATTTCAGTCTTCGATCGACAGTTATTTTTTGACTTTATTTGCAATAATCATTCCTAAGTATGTAAGGAATGCGATTAATGCTGGAACTTTTGAGTAGGGTTTTAATTGATTTTTACTTATGAAAGTGTGTTGTTTTATGAAAAAGTTTCAAAAAAGCACATTAACACTTATGCTGGTAATAGTAGCTGCAAAGCTTATCGGAATGTTCCGTGATGTCGTTCTTGCGAACTACTTTGGTACATCAAATGTAAGCGATGCTTACCTTGTAGCGGCATTGGTACCAACATCTGTGTTTTATTTTATAGGCAATTCTATTTCAACAGCGTATATACCAATGTACAGTAAAGTTAAGGCGGAAAAAGGTGAAAAAGTAGCACAGAAATTTTCCAACAATCTTTTGAATCTTGGGCTTTTAGCAAGCACATTGATTGTGGTTTTTCTCGTTTTTTGTCCCATGGTTGCTGTTAAACTTTTCGCAATAGGATTTGATGAGGAAACCGCAAGTATTGCAGCAAACTTGATAAAGATATCCTCTCCAAGCATCTACTTTATGACAATTGTTAGTGTGTTTACGGGTTATTTGCAGGCTAATAAGAACTTTCTTGCTCCTGCCGCTGTTTCTGTTCCGAGAAATATTGCAATTGTAGCTTCAATAGTAGTAGCGGCATGGTACGGAATAAATTATCTTGGCATCGGTCTTCTTCTTGCTTATGTGTTTGAATTTTTGTTTTTGTTGCCTTTTGTTTTAAAGAAAAATTATCGTTACAGACTATCGATAAACGCAAAAGACGAAAATCTAAAGCACACAATGTATATAATTTTACCGATTTTATTTGGTGTTTGTGTAAACCAGATAAATAGAATTATTGATAAGTCAATTGCATCCACAGTTGTCGAGGGCGGTATATCAGCCCTTTCTTATGCCTCTATTATCAATAATGCTGTTCAGGAAGTGCTGGTTACCGGTATTATTACGGTTTTATTTGCAAGCTGTGCAGAGCTTGTTGCTCAAGAAAAACATAGGGAAGTTAAAGCAAAGCTTTCCTCAACGCTTAATACCCTTAACTTTTTGCTTATTCCTGCATCTGCTGGTGTTGTTGTTCTGGCGAGACCGATTGTTAAAGTTATTCTTTGTAGAGGTAGCTTTGATGATACATCAATTATGCTGACTTCAGGTGCACTTTGCTGTTATACGGTGGGACTTTGCTTCTTAGCAATAAGAGATACTCTTGTGAAAGTTTTTTATGCTTATAAAGACACAAAAACCACGACAATTACCTCAACTGCCGCGATTGTGCTTAAAATTGTAATTTCTTTTTTATGTGCAGATAAATGGGGTATAAATGGTCTTGCGTTAGCAACGAGTATTTCAGCGATGTTTAACAGTGTGATTCTTTATGCTCTTTTAAGAAAAAAAATCGGAGATTTCGGTTTGAAATCTTTTGCTTCAGTTACAATTAAATCTCTTTTGAGCTCAGGTATTATGGCTTTTGTGATAGCTTATAGTGGAGATTTTATATCGTCGTTTGTAGTAAATGAGGTATTGCAACTCATAATTTTTGTTGGTATGGGTGCTGTCGTTTACTTTGTGATGGGTATAACTTTAAGATCTGAACCCATAATTATGATTGTGAAAAAAGTAATAAAACGTTGACGATGCAATTAGTTTTTTAGAGTTTATTATAAGGAGGAAATCTTGTGGACAAACCAATTGATTTTGTTGTTCTTTGGGTTGACTGTGGCGATGAAGAGTGGCAAAAAGAAAAGAGAAAGTACTCCGGACAACCTGATGTGGATGATTCTGTTGTACGTTATCAGGATTGGGAAAATCTGAAATATTGGTTTCGATGTGTTGAAAAATATGCGCCTTGGGTTAACCGAGTACATCTTGTAACAAACGGACAAGTTCCTGAGTGGCTTAACACTGATTGCCCAAAACTTAATCTCGTTAAACACTGTGATTATATGCCTCATACTGCTTTGCCGACATTTAATTCAAGTGCAATTGAAGTTGGAGTATGTGATATTCCCGGATTAGCTGAATACTTTGTCTATTTTAATGATGATGTGTTTCTTACTGCACCTATATCTAAGAAATATTTTTTTCAGAATGGTGTGCCTGTGGATATGGCGGGTTTTATTTGTGCGCCGCATGTTAATGAGAAAAATGTATTTTCATATTTAATGAAAAATAACAATGATATTATATTTTCTCATTTCAGTAAAAAAGAGATTGTAGTAAAAGGTTTGTCCCGTTGGTTCCGTCCTTGGTACGGAAAGACATTTCTGCGCTCTTTATTTTACGCTTTTCTTGGAGAAAGAGTAGGGTTTGTTATTCCGCATTTATCTACTCCTTATACAAAAACAGATTTTAAAAAAGTTTGGGATGCTGAAGAAAAAGTTTTACGCAATACGCAACACAATCGCTTCCGTTCAAAAACAGATGTGACACATTTTTTGTTCCGCAATTGGAGAATGTGTTTGGGTGATTTTGTTCCCCGAAAGTCTAAGGGGAAATATTTTAGTGTTGAAAATGCTGATGATGCTAAAAAAATTGTGTCGGCGATTATAAATAACAAATATCCTGAAATTTGCATCAATGAACAATGCAGCGGTGAAACTTTTGAGGAAGTTAAAAAAATTGTTAATGATGCTTTTGAGAAGAAGTTTCCCAAATGTTCGATATTTGAAGTGAATAACTGAGAAAACAGTCAACTATGTAGGTGTGGTTGATAAAATGGTCTGGAGAAAGTTCTGATAATTCCAAATTAATTCAAGCAGGAGATACGAAATGACTGCATCTGAAATATTTGAACAAATTTACAAAAAGCCGCCTGAAAAGGTTGCTTTTACCCCTTATCGTATTTGTCCTATCGGTGCTCACAGTGACCATCAGCTGGGCAAGATTACGGGTTTTGCAATTGATAAGGGTATTCATATGGCTTACGGTCCCAAGGAAAACGGCGTTATTGAAATTCAGTCGATGCAGTTTCCTAAAAGGGCGCAGTGGCACGTTGAAGCAACTCCTAAGACTAAGCAGGGCGACTGGGCGGATCATCTCAGAGGAGCAACTATCGCCCTGAACAGGCGTTATCCTCTTCGCCGCGGTCTTTGTGCGGTGATTGACGGTGAGCTTCCCATCGGCGGGCTGTCGTCTTCTGCCGCGGTTATAATAACTTTTGTTTCAGCTCTTTGCACTATGAACAGAATTGAATTAACTCCTGAGGAGCTTATTACAATTTCCAAAGAGGCAGAAAACAAATATGTCGGTGTTTCCTGCGGAAAGCTTGACCAGTCCTGCGAAATTTATTGCAGAAAAGACAAGCTTCTGTATATGGATTTGCTTGACGACAGCTATGAGCTTATTCCGCAACACCCCGATATGAAGCCTTACAAAATCGCGATTTTCTTCAGCGGACTTGAAAGAAGTCTTGCCGGCTCCGCGTTTAATATGCGCGTTGATGAATGCCGCAGTGCCGCTTATGCCCTCAAGGCTTACGGCGGTATGGATTACGGCAAGTTTGAAGAAACACATCTTCGTGATGTTCCCTATGAAGTTTTTGCTCAGTATAAAGACCGTCTGCCGGATAATTGGCGCAAGCGTGCCGAACATTGGTATACGGAGTTTGACCGAGTGCAAAAGGGTGCAGAAGCATGGCGCAGGGGTGATATTGAAGCATTTGGCAGGCTTTCATTTGAAAGCGGAAAATCTTCAATTTATAATTGGGAAACCGGTTCTCCGGAGCTTAAAGCTCTGTATGAAATTATGGTCGGTACCGACGGGATTTACGGCGGACGTTTTTCGGGTGCAGGCTTCAAGGGCTGCTGTATGGCGCTGATTGACCCTGCTTTTGAAGAAAAAATTATTAAAAAGGTTTCCGCTGAATATTGCAAGGCTTTCCCCGAGCTTAAAGATAAATATTCGGTGCATATCTGCGAAAGTGCGGATGGAGTGAATTTAGTATGAAATGTTTGATTCTTGCGGCAGGATACGCCACAAGACTTTATCCTTTGACCGAGAATTTTCCTAAACCACTGCTAAAAGTCGGCGACAAAACAATTCTCGACTGGCTTGTTGATGATATAGATTCCTGCGGTGAAGTTGATGAATATGTTGTGATTTCAAATCACAAGTATGCCTGCTATTTTGAAGAATGGGCAAAATCAAAGCATCAGAAGGTTACCGTTGTTGACGACGGAACAGCGTCTAACGAAACCCGTCTCGGCGCAGTTAAAGATGTTCAGTTTGCTATTAACAAGTTAGATCTTGATGACGATATGTTGGTGATTGCCGGAGACAATGTTCTTGATTTCAGCCTGACAAAATTCGTGTCTTATGCCAAATTGAAAGAAACATCCTGCATAATGAGATATTATGAAGAGGATTTCAACAAGCTTCTCAAATGCGGAGTGGTGAGCATTGACGATAATGACAAGGTGCTGTCTATGACCGAAAAATCTCCCACACCTGCAACCCATTGGTGTTGCCCGCCTTTTTATTATTACGCCAAAGAGGATGCAAGGCTTGTGGAAAAGGGGATTGAAAGCGGTTGCGGAACAGATGCCCCGGGCAGCTATATTGCCTGGCTTTGCGGATGTTCAACAGTTCACGCTATGGAAATGCCCGGCAAACGCTATGATATCGGCAATCTTGAAAGCTATGAAAAGGTGAAGGCCGAATACAACGGAATAAAATAAATTAACGCTGACTTCTGATGAAGTCAGCGTTTTGTTATATCTGTTCAAGCATATATTCTTTAACTTTTTCCAATTTACTCTTTTTCCATTCGCCTTTTTCTGCTTCCTCGGCAAGAGGGCAGATAATATAAAAATCAAGTGTTTCGCCGGGCACACGACCTGTTCGTAGCGGCTCTGCAAAATGCTCTGCCCATTCCTCCTCGGTGGCGTTTTTAAATCGCTGAGGGTTCAGGTAGGTCATCTGCCTTTTGGTTGCCGCAACCAACACCTTTGCCGACAGGGGAGCAAGAAGCTTATATTCATCATCCTGCACATCAACAAAAATTCTCGGCAGGTCGGATTTAACCACGTGTTCGGTTTCGCGGTCAATTCTGAGCCCCATAGGCTCGTAAGTGAAGCTGTCTTCGGTGAAATTTATTTTCACAAGAAGGCCAAGCTCGGTGTTGAACTGTGAGCGCTGATAGTCGGTGTCAAAAACAAAGTTACCAAGAGAATAGAAAATAATTTTGTCGCCAACTGTTTCGTAATTCATCGGAACGTGGGGGTGATGGTTGATGACAATATCTGCACCCATCTCCAAAAATTTGTGAAACCTTTCTCTTGTGTAGGGTGAGGGCAGTGGCGTAAATTCTTCACCGGCGTGGGCAACTACGACGCACCAACGGCACTTTGATTTAATGTCTTTAATCAGCTTTTCAATTTCATCAAGGTCACTCCAGCTGAAGCAACCCGGCTTGTCGGTATCTGCTTTGCGGCAGGCACGCTGATAACCGACGCCGAACATACCGATGCCGCCTGCTTCGTCAATAACAACGGGCTTGCGTGCTTCATCAATGTTCATTCCGGCTCCGATAGTCTGCACGCCGTTTGCTTTTGCAATTTTCAGAGTGCTTTCAATTCCGAAAGGACCGGCATCCATAATATGGTTATTGCAGATGTTCCAGATGTCCGCGTGCATGTTTTTGAGTACCTTAACCGCCGCAGGGTCAATAGTGTGAAGAAGCTGCTGAGCGCCATCTTTGACGGTGTTGGTTTCCGCTTCGGCAACGGGTCCTTCAACATTTGCAATAACATGGTCTGCGGAATGAAGAAAATTAAGCACATCTTTACTCAGAAGTTCGTCATCATTCCATTGACCAAGCATGTATCGGTCAAAGCCTATGTCACCTGTAAAAACCAAAGAAGTTTCTTTTTTCATAATATACTCCTTTTAAACTGTCTTGTTTGATTATATCACCTTTTACAGTTTAATTCAAGGCGCAAAAAGAGGGCTCTGATGAGCCCTCAATCTTTATTTATTTTGTTCTCTCATTTCGAGAGCCTGACGGTGAATTTCTTCTTTTGTTTCACCTGTGAGCTTGTAGAAGAAGAAGGGAACGCCTGCAAGGAACATCATAATGCCGTGAACAATTGTGTAGAAGAACAGCATAAGAATTTTTGTCTGCAAGCCTTGCTCGGGGTTGGGATTGAGGTCGGTGGGCTGAATGTACTGAATAATCGAATTCTCACCGTAAAGAGCAAGGGGAGCAAGAGTGCTTGCAATTGTTCCGCTGATGAGCGTGCCGATTGAAATAACAAAGGGAAGAGAAGCGTCGAGACGCTTGCCGGTTTTGACCTCGATATCTTCAAGCACGTCAGCCTGGAACATAGAGGGAAGAAGGTTTGAAGCTCCGAACTGAAGACCTATGAGGAAAAGGAAAACGATAAATACAATCTGAAGAATTGTGCTGGGATTTTTGAAATAGATATAACCCACGGCAAATGCGGCTGTGTTTGCAATCACGGAATAGACACCGCTTGCAATGTAGAGCACCTTTGCGTTGAACTTTTTAAGCAGGAAGTTGATAACCAGCATACCGACTGCGGTGCCGATACCGGTGGGCAGACCGAAAAGCAAAAACTTGGAAGTTGAGCCGAGAAGCGCAGCGGCAAGGAATGGTCCCATATATGTGGCAATGTTTCTGAAGCTTTTGAGAGTGTCGGAAATAATAATTGCCCAGGCATATTTGTTTTTGAGAATGTCTCCGAAGCCAACAAGGGGGTTTTTCTTTTCTGTTGTGTAATTTACTCTTTCGCGAACTGCGCTCATACCCATAAGTGTGGTGATGATGCCAACAACGCCGCAAAGTGCTGCTCCGATTATGTATTGTGTGCCTTCATCCTTCCAGATAAGACCGATAACAAGCACAATAACAAGGGGTGCAGAATTTCCTACAGCGGCGGAAATGCTTCTGAAAGAAATTATGTCGTCACGCTCTTTGTTGTTGGGCGTAATAACGTTGCAAATCATATTGACACAGTTACCGAAGTTGCACACCACGCCCCAGAGGACGGCAATTGTTACAACATAAATGAAAAGTGTGGAGCTTGCGATGCCGGGAGGTGCCCAGAAGGAGAGAATGAGCAAAAGACCCATCGGCACGGCGGTGAGCAGAGCAAGAGGCTTGAACTTGCCGCCCTTGCCCATTTTTCTGCCGTCAATATACATAACAATGAAGAAGTTGAGTACGAAACCGATAACACTTGTCAGGGTGTTGAAAAGGGCAGTTTGCTCTTCTTCAAGACGAAGAACATTAACAAGATATGCGTTTCTGTAAGAACCGACCATACCTGTCATATTGTTGTAAAAAAATATGCCGATAAGGTATAGCACAAGGCTTTTTGTTTTGACATATTTCTGATTTAAGTCTGCGAGAGTAGTTGTTGATGAATTCATAAAACAACCTCCGATTTTAGAATAAATATAGTTTAT
>JBGVFJ010000034.1:0-7960 GCA_045121005.1 Acutalibacteraceae bacterium | reverse complement strand
GTGGTACGAAATCTACCGTGCCGCAGGCAATGTTCTTCCGTGATAAATTAAAAGCTCCTTGTTGCGCCGGCCGCTCATGAGGTAGTTTTTCTTTAAAATATGAACTTTTGGCACGATAATTCGTTAAACCCACCCGATATGGGCCAGCATTATCGGGTGGGTTTGCCTTTTCTTGTATCCAAAATTTATATTTTAAAGTGCTTCGCAGTTTCGTAAGATAAGAAAATTCCTTGTATTGAAGCCACAAAACGTAGCAAGGCTGTCGCCTTGCGAACCTTTTGGCAAAAATACGGGGGATTTTCATCGAGAAACAAAAACTTCCTTATGAGCGGTCGGCGTAATCAAGGAGCTTTTTGTCAGTTTTTGGGGTCACCGAGAATCTGAACAATATAAAATATTGCCATTCCCTTATTGTTGATTTTATATGAAATTCCGATGCCTGTATCTAAAAAATCAGGGTTTATCATATTCCTGTAATGCTCAGTGCTGTTTTTGAAATTGTTAAAAATTCTTGTGTAAGCTTCAACAATCTGATCGTCTCTGCCAACAAACAAATCTTCTTCAACATAGGAGCGGTTACCGATATGACTTGTGAACTGTATATTTTCGCAAATGAATGAATAGGGATAAGAGCTTTTATCTATTACGGAGTGGAAAGGTTTTCCGTTTGGTCTCGTGTGAGAAAAAGAAGAGATGATTTCTTTGCTTCTTGTTTTGGCTGAAGCAGTAAGTGACGGATGAACGCTCAACGGCTTAACTCCGCGTTTTGCGCGTTCCTGATTAACTAACTGCAAAAAACCGTTGCGGATTTTATTAAGGTCGTCAGTTGTGACAACACTGGTTGAGGTGAAAGCCTTTGAAGCAGTGGAAACGGATTTTGTTGTGGTTTTTTTGGTTGTGGGTTTAACGGTTGTGGTTGGTTTAGTGATTTTTGATGTTGTGGAGGTTTTGTGCTTTGTGGTTGTAACTTTTTTAGTTGTAACTTTTTTGGTTGTTGCGGTTGTTGATTTATTTGTGGTTGACTTTTTGGTGGTTGTATGAGTGGTGGTTTCTTTTTCGGTTTCAGACTCAATTTGGCTGTGCTCTGTTATTGAAATAAATTTAGTTGTAACAGGCCCGGATGCGATGGTAGTTTTGCCGGCAGTGGGAAGTTCTTTAACTGTGACATAGGTTGTTTCTTCCGGTAAAGCCGGATTTTTAACAGCCCAGCTTGCCAGTGATACAGCGATTACCGTGACAAATAAAAACAGAAAAAAATTACGCATAAAAACATCTCCGCCAATTTATTATCAACACAGTAATGTTAACACAAAAACTCTTTCAATAGTTGGTGTTTAAGAAATATCAAGATTAAAATTTTGAAACATGATAAGTTTTGTTGAAAAGTGTCTTTTTATGCATTATAATATATATGGCTTTAATAATTACGGAGGTCAGAGGTATGAAAACGGCAGAAAAGATTATAAAAAGTGAAAACCGACAGCTTGAAAAGCTTAAAAGGATGCAGTCAAGAACAGCGGGGAGCAAGTATTTTCTTGTTTTGTTGGTTCTGATTGCAATTGTAAATATTCTTGACGAAGTCACAAGCAACCTCACCGTTACCGTGCAATCCTCTTTTGTGACGGAATTCTTTGTCAACAATCCCTTTATGGGCAAATATTACACTTATGAGGATGGTCTTGCCGTTCATTCGGGCGTGGGTGTTCTGACCTATGTGTTTGGTCTGTTCACTCCCTTTTACAAGGCTCTTGCCGACAAATGGGGCAGAAAGCCTCTGTTTGCTGTTTCAACCTTCGGTATGGCGGCAGGGCTTATTATCATTCATTTTTCAACAAGCTACATAATGTTCCTTGTGGGCTTTGCCATAATCAGCTTTTTTATGGGTCACGACATTCAGATTATTTATATTCTTGAAGAAGCTCCCGATAAGCACCGCGCAAAAATCTACAGCTTCCTCAAAAGCTTCGGCATTCTGGGTGTAATTCTCATTCCCACCTTGCGAGATATTCTTATGGGTAACGATGCAACCAAATGGCGTGAGATTTTTCTTGTGCCCGCACTCGTTGGCTTTGCTGCCGTTTTGCTTGTTGTTCTTTTTGCAAAAGACACAAAGGTTTTTGTTGGTGAAAGAATTGAATATCTCTCCCGTCCATATGAAGAAAGGCAGGCGGAAAAAGCTCTTAAAAAGCAGCAGAAGCAGGCTCAGCGCAATCAATCAGGCGTGTTCAACGGCGTGAAGTATATCTGGGCAAATAAGGACACCAAAATGCTCATTATTTCTCATATTGTTTTTGACGCCGCAATGCCCGCGATTGCCCTTTATTTTGAATCCTCAATGCATCGTGCAGGTATGAGCACAAGCGACATTACCAAGGCTCTGTTTATGGTGCCTGTGATTTATGCAACAATCACTTTCCTTTCGGGCTTTATTGCCGACAAAGCGGGCAGAAAAATAACGGTTACAATGTTTTCTGCAACCTGTGTTATAGGATATATCCTTTTTGTTGCGGGCATTCTCAACGGCTGGAATCCCTACCTTGTGGGCTCGTTTGCCGGTCTCTATCAGGGCTCATACTGGATCGGCAGAGATTATATGAATGTTATGATGACCGAAAAGGTTCCCACCGATATCCGTGCTTCCGTTGTGGGTGCAGAGGGATTGTTGGTAATTATCGGTCTTGTTGTGGGCTACGGTGCAATAATCGGCGGAATGGTGATTATGCCAATCTGGTGGGCCTGCCTTGCGATTTCTGTTCCCACGGTGAGTGTTGCCGCAATTATGTTCGCGCTTAAGGTTAAAGAAACAAAGGGCGCAAATCTTGATGAAATTCAGTAACCCCAGAGGTGCATATCTTGGAAAACAAAACTCAAAAAAAGCTCACTAAAAAAGACATTTTTATATTTGTCCTGATGGGGGTTACGGCGGTTGGAATCACTGCTTCGGGCATATACACCCGTCAGGCGGTGCTGAATATACTTCCTCTTTATGTGTCTCTCGTTATCGGGATGCTTCAGTCCCGCGTCAACCGATATGCAAGTCTTATGGGGAGCCTCAACTCCATTCTTTACGGGGTAGTTTATATTTATTTTCACCTTTACGGTTCGGCATTTTCAGCGTTGCTTTTTTCTTGCCCCATCCAGCTTCTCACTTTCATCCGCTGGAGCAAAAACAAAAGAGGCAACACAACCAAGCTGAGAAAAATGACCGCAAAACAACGGGTATTGATGATAGCGGGGTTCTGCCTTTTGCTGGTTGTGATGTGGTGGGTGCTTCCTTTGATTGGATCGGAATATGTATTCCTTGACAGCGCAACAACATTGCTCGGTATCCTCATATATTTTCTCACAATGTTTGCTTTCATTGAGTATCCCATTCTGATGGTTGTCAACGGAATAATCAACATTATTCTTTACATCACAATGCTTAAAGAGCAGCCCGGAATTGCGCCGCATCTGATTTTTTCGGTGTATTCTTTTGTGTGTATTCTTTTTGCTTCTTTTGAAGCAAAAAGACTTTATAATGTTCAACAAAAAGAAAATTGATTTTTTGTTGAGTTTTTATGTTTACTAACACAAATGTGTGTGGTAAAATGCAAGGAGCATCTACCATTGGAGGTATTATTATGAAAAAAATTAAGTTCGGTATTTTTGGTTTAGGTCGAGGCAGCGGCTTCTATGACGGAGTTAAGGCTAACAACGGTGAGGTTGTTGCGGTTTGCGATTTTGATGAAGCGAAACTCAAAAAAGCAAAAGAAGATCATCCTGAGGTTGTGACTTATACCAATTTTGATGAGTTTATAAATCACGAGGGTCTGGAAGCAGTTTTCCTTTGCAACTATTTCCACGAGCACACACCCTATGCAATCAAGGCTCTTGAAAAGGATATTCACGTTCTCAGCGAATGCACATCAAACATTTCAATGGGTGAGGGTGTTGCTCTTGTAAGAGCTGTTGAAAAAAGCAATGCTTTTTATATGATAGCTGAAAACTATCCCTTTATGAAATTCAACCAGGAAATGCGCAAGGTTTACCGTTCAGGTGTTCTCGGCAAAGCTTTGTTTGCTGAGGGTGAATATAACCATCCTATTATCGACCCCAAAGAAATTGCTCATTATTGCCCCACCTCAAAGCATTGGAGATACCATATCCCCAGAATTTATTACATCACTCATTCTCTCGGACCGCTTATGTACATTACAGGTGCATTCCCCAAGAGAGTTACTGCTATGCCCATCTTCGGACCTCATAACGAAGCAAACAGCGCAAGCAATCTCTATTGGCGTCTGCCTGACAGAAGTGCTGTTGTAACCTGCCTTAATGATGATGATTCGGTTTTCCGTGTAACAGGCTGGTCACACTTCGGCGGACACGCCAACACATACCGTGTCTGTGGTGAGTTGGGTCAGATTGAAAATCTCCGCGGTGAAGATAATCAGGTTCTTCTTTCTTTCAATCAGGAGCATACTCCCGAAGGTATGGAAAGAGTAAGCAAGTATGAAGCTGATTTTGAACCGGATGCAAAAGAAGCAGCCGAAAAAGCAGGTCACGGCGGCGGTGACTTCTTCATTGTAAGAGAATTTTTCAACAGCATCCGCGAAAACAGAAAGCCCATGTTTGATGAGTATTTTGCTACTGCAATGGCTTCTGTTGCAATTCTCGGTCACAGAAGTGCTCTTGAATACGGCAAGCCCTACGATATTCCTGATTTCCGCAAGGAAGAGGACAGACTTCTTTATGAAAACGACTTTCTCACTCCCTGCTATGATTCCAACGGTAATCCTCCCACAATTGCCAACACCGAAAGAGCTGAATATGTTCCCACAGAGGAAACAATGAAAGCTTATGACGATGCTGTTGCCGAATACAAAGCAAGTGTAAAAGAATAATTTCAGATTCCCGCCAAGAGATTGGTGGGATTTTTTTTGATTTTTATCTTTATTTATCAGAAATAAAGTGGTATTATACTATTATCTCAAAATAAAAGGAGCGAGTAAAATGAAAGTTATTATGATGCTTGCTGACGGTATGAGACCGGATGCCTTGGCTGATATACCCGTAGCTCAGGAAATAATGAAAAAATCTGCCTGTACTCTCAACGCAGGAACAGTTTTTCCTTCGGTGACGTTGCCTTGCCATGTTTCTCTTTTTCACAGCGTAACACCTGAACGCCACGGCACAACCACCAATGTTTATATGCCTCAGGTAAGACCTATCCGCGGATTGTGTGAGGTGCTGAAAGACTTTAACAAGCGCAGTGCATTTTTCTATAACTGGGAAGACATCCGTGACGTGTCAAGACCCAATTCTCTTACTCGTTCCAGCTTTTATTCAGGTCGCAGACTCGGATACAAAGAAGCCGGCGAAATGCTAACAGATGAAGCAATAGATTATCTCAAAAAATTTGATACAGATTTTACTTTTGTATATTTTGGCCTTTCTGACTGGGCTGGCCACAATTTCGGCTGGATGAGTGAAGAATATATGCAGGCACTCCGCGACAGCTGGAATAATATGAAAAAGATTATGGAAGCCCTCGGTGATGAATATACATACATCATTACCTCCGACCACGGCGGCCACGACAGAACCCACGGCTTTGACATCCCCGAGGATATGACTATCCCCATTATCATCAACGGTGAAGGCTTTGAAGCCGGAAGTGAAATCGGGGATGCTAATATCATTGACATTGCACCCACAATCACAAAGCTCATCGGCGTTATTCCCGATGAAGATTGGGAAGGCAGAAGTTTGATATAACAAGAAAAACGGTTGGTATAATATGTTATTGAATTGTTTCGTTTTTGCTTTAGTTGTTTTATCCCTTTGGGGCATAAAGCCTGTGACATCAGCAACATTACTGAATGATAAATATCTTTCCTTGCAAACGACAAATTCTCTGCGTGGAATATTCTCATTAGTTGTGGTTTTGCACCATTTGTCAAAAGAAGTTACAGCTATATATCCATATTCACAGTTTGTGGATATGGGTTATCTTGCTGTTGCTTTTTTCTTTTTTGTTTCAGGTTACGGTTTGCAGAAAAAGCATATGACAGACCCGTCATACCAAAATAAATTTCTTTTGAAAAGATTGCCGTCGGTTTTGCTTCTTCCGATTTTAATGTTAGCTTTTTATTGTGCAGAAGCTTTTGCAAGCGGAGAGGTTTTGTCAGTAAAAGATATTTTGTTTTCTGTTTTTGATGACCACCCGACAGTTGCAGGTTCGTGGTATGTGATTAACATCAGCATTTTCTATGTTGTTTTTTATTTTTTAATGAAAGTGTTTAAGAAGCATTACTTCGCTATGATTGCGGGTGCCATAGTTTTTTATGTGGTGTGGGCAATCGGTTGTCTGTTGCTCGGTCATGGCTTGTGGTGGTACAGTGCTACTCATCTTCTTGCAATAGGAATGTTTTGGGCGGTGTATGAAAAGCAAATTTTAGCAACCCTGAAAAAGTGCTATTATTTTGTTGCGCCGCTATTTTGGGTGATATTTTTGGGCGTTTTTAGTTTCAGAAATCAAATAATCAGTTTGCCTATTCCTCATATTTTTCGGTTAATAAGAATAGTGACTGCAGTCATTTTTGTTATTGGAATATGGTTGTTTACAATGAAATTTCAAATCGGCAGCCGTATCCTTGACTTTTTGGGAAAAATTTCATATGAAATTTTTCTTTCTCATTGCTTCTTTTATACATTTTTTAGAAGTGATATTGTAAATGTTGAAAATGACTTTTTATATGTGGTTGTAGTTTTGGCAGTAACTGTTGTAAGCTCAGTTTTGCTGAATTTGCTGACAGCGATGTTGTTGAAAAGATACAGCGTTTTATTGAAGCGGAAGTCGGTGTGAGCTCTTTTGAAATGGGGTTTTACCAATTAAATTAAAAAACCAGTGGCTTATGTTGATATTTCATAACATTTTACATACCAATGAATATAATTTCTTGTTGACAAATTTGATTTTTTGACTATAATATATGTAGAGACTCAGCTTTTATGGAAAGTCTGTCAGGGAGAATGCGTCACCGACTGAAAGCGCGTTTGAGATGAGTAGTAAGCTAGGGAACACTCTGATTAGCCTCAATTTAATATTAAAAGAGGATGCTTCGGCATCAATGCGGGTGGCACCGCGGGTGAATTTATTTACTCGTCCCGGGAATATTTTATATATTCCCGGGGCTTATTTTTTGTAGAATTCAGGAGGTACACTACAATGTACAGAACGTTATTGTGTAACGACATCTGTGACAAGCACATCGGCCAGACTGTTCAGCTTGCAGGCTGGGTAGACGTTGTGCGCGACCACGGTGGCGTTATCTTCGTTGACCTTCGCGATTACACCGGTGTAACACAGGTGGTAATCCATAATGAAGAATTGTTGAAAAACGTTAACCGCGAAACAGTTATTTCCGTAAGCGGTGTTGTTGAAAAGCGTGACGAAGAAACTGTCAACACCAAAATTGCAACAGGTTATGTTGAATTGATTGCCGACAGTCTTCAGGTATTGGGCAAGAGCAAAAATATGCTCCCCTTTGAAGTGAGAAATTCAAGACTGAGCAAGGATGAGCTCCGTCTCAAATATCGCTATCTTGACCTTCGTAATCCCAAAAACCACAACAATCTTGTTATGCGTTCAAGGATTATCCGTCACCTCAGAAACAAAATGGAAGCAAAAGACTTCCTCGATATGCAGACTCCCATTCTCACAGCATCTTCTCCCGAGGGTGCGCGTGACTTCCTTGTTCCCAGCCGTAAGCATCCCGGCAAGTTTTATGCTTTGCCTCAGGCACCTCAGCAGTTCAAGCAGCTTCTGATGGTTTCAGGCTTCGACAGATATTTCCAGGTTGCTCCCTGCTTCCGTGATGAAGATGCCCGTGCTGACCGTTCACCCGGTGAGTTCTATCAGCTGGACTTTGAAATGGCATTTGCAACCCAGGAAGAGGTTCTTGATGTTTGTGAA
>JBGVFJ010000033.1:0-2378 GCA_045121005.1 Acutalibacteraceae bacterium | reverse complement strand
TTTACAGGCGGTCACATTTCCGCTGATACCGAGATGTTTGCCCTTAAGGTAAGAGGTGAAAGCATGCTCGGTGCAGGCATCTATGACGGAGATATTCTCTTTGTTGAAAAGACTCCCTATGCCCGCAACGGTGATATTGTTGTTGCGCTTATTGAAGACGAAGCAACAGTAAAAACCTTCTATAAGGAAAACGGCCACTTCCGTCTTCAGCCCGAAAACGATGCCTTTGAGCCTATTATTGTTGATGAGCTTATTATTCTCGGCAAGGCTGTTGCTATGATGAGATATCTGTAAGCTATGATTTATCTTAAAACCTTTCATATACCGTCGAGAGATGAGGATGAAAACTTCTTCAATGTGAAAAGTAGTCTTTTCAGTACTAAGAATTATCGCACCTGCTATACAACAAAGTACCCTTTCGGTTTCTTCCGCGAAAGGGAGCTGCCGCATAATTTTGAATTCCGTGATATTACAATTTTCTGCGGTGACAACGGTAGCGGCAAAAGTACAATTCTCAATGTTATTGCTGAAAAGCTGGGTCTTCAGAGAGGTACACCCTTTAACCGAAGTGACTTCTTTGAGGACTATATTGAGCTTTGCCAATACTCACTGAATGAAGCCTTACCTAAAAGCAGTATGGTTATAACAAGCGATGATGTTTTTGACAGAGTGCTTGACATAAGGCGTCTCAACGACGGAATCGACAGTAAGCGTGAGGACCTCATAAGAGAATGGGTCGAAAACCGGAATGAAGGCACAGACCATCAGCTTCACGGTCTGGATGATTATGAGCGATGGAAAAGAATTTCAGATTCCTGCCGTAACACTCAGTCCCAGTATATACGCAAAAACCTCAGGCGCAACATTGAAGAGCGTTCAAACGGAGAGAGCTCACTTGCTCTTTTTATTGATGCTATACGCAGTAATGCACTTTATATTCTTGATGAGCCTGAAAACAGTCTTTCACCGCAGAATCAGCTTCAGCTGAAGTATTTTATTGAAGATTCCGTAAGAAACCACGGCTGTCAGTTTATAATTTCAACCCACTCCCCGTTTCTGCTTTCTTTGGGCGGTGCAAGAATCTATGATATCGACTCAACGCCCGTCAGCATAAAAAAGTGGACAGAGCTTGACTGTGTCAAAGTATACCACGATTTTTTTGAGGAGAATTCCTTCAGATTTTCCCCTTGATTTTATGCTTTTACAAGTACAAAACTAACAACTAAACAACACCCGGAACAGGCAAATTTGGACTTATTGTAAAATTTGCTCTTCGGGTGTTTTTCACCTCTTTTTCGGTTGACATTATGTGCCTTTTTGTGCTATAATTTGAAAGGTGAATTTTCTCAGAATTTCTATAAAAAACTACATATTCTGCGTTTGATGAACGGGCAGATTTTTGTTCATCAAAGAGCTCTTTGAAACTGACGGATTTAAGTGGAGCACCACATGGATCACTGAGCTTTTATACGTCGACCGTCTGGGCATCTTACGATTTGGATTCAGGTCCTTAAGTAAGTGTGCCTTTTTTGTTTTTATTATTCCTGAGATACCCTTAACCCTGTAAATTATAAACCTTTAAGGAGGTAAACCAATATGAAAAAAGTAGCAATCATTATGGGCAGTGACAGTGACCTGCCTGTAGTAAGCAAAGCAGCTGACACTCTCAAGGAATTCGGTGTACCCTATGAAGTGCACATTTTCTCAGCTCACCGTACTCCCGTTGAAGCAAGAGATTTTACCGTTAACGCAAGAGAAAACGGTTTCGGTGTAATTATTGCTGCAGCAGGTATGGCAGCTCACCTTGCAGGTGCAATTGCGGCTAACACTACTCTTCCCGTTATCGGCATTCCTATGAAATCAAAATATCTTGACGGTATTGATGCCCTTCTTTCAACTGTACAGATGCCCTCAGGTATCCCTGTAGCTACAGTTGCTATTGACGGAGCAGTCAATGCCGCCTTGTTGTCTATTGAAATCCTTGCATTAAGCGATGATGAGCTTGCTGAAAAGCTTCAGAACAAGAGAAATTCAGACACCGCTAAGGTTCTCGAAAAGAACGCAGCAGTAGAAGCACAGTTTAATTCCTGATTATTTTCGGAGGTACCTTATGGGAGGATTTTTCGGAGCAACATCCAAAAGAGATGTGGTTCTTGACGTATTTTTCGGCGTTGACTACCATTCACACCTCGGCACAAGACGAGGCGGTATGGCCGCAGTTGACGAGGAGCACGGCTTTCAGCGTGACATCCACAACATTGAAAACTCACCCTTCAGAACAAAATTCGCAGGTATCACCGATGAAATGTTCGGCAACGCCTGCATAGGCTGCATCAGCGACGCTGACCCTCAGCCCATTATCATCCGTTCTAATCTGG
>JBGVFJ010000032.1:0-44908 GCA_045121005.1 Acutalibacteraceae bacterium | reverse complement strand
GGTGAGTTCTATCAGCTGGACTTTGAAATGGCATTTGCAACCCAGGAAGAGGTTCTTGATGTTTGTGAAGACGTAATTTATGACACCTTCACAACCTTCTCCGATAAAAAAGTAACCCCCAGACCTTTCCGCCGCATTACTTATGCAGATGCAATGATGACCTACGGTTCAGATAAGCCCGACCTTCGCAACCCGCTCATTATCTGCGATTTGACCGATTTCTTTGCAGGCGTTGATTTCCCTGCTTTCAAGGGCAGACCTGTCAGAGGTATTGTTGCCGATTGTAAGGGCAAGTCAAAGAAATTCTTTGAAGATTCTCTCAAGTTTGCAACTTCTGCCGAAGTTGGTCTTGGCGGTCTTGGTTACATTACTCTCAAAGAGGGCGTTTTTGCAGGCCCCATCGCAAAATTCCTTTCAGAAGAGCAGAAGGCTGAAATCACAGCCATCACAGGTGTTAAAGAGGGCGAAACTCTCTTCTTTATCTGCGACGATAAAAAGAATGACACGGAGAAAAAAGCAGGCCACATCCGTACATGGCTTGCAGGCAAGGATCAGCTTGACCTTATTCGTGACGATGCATTTGAATTCTGCTTCGTTGTTGACTTCCCCATGTATGAAAACGACGAAGAAACAGGTGAAACAATCTTCACCCACAACCCCTTCTCAATGCCCCAGGGCGGTATGGAGGCTCTTCTTACCAAAGACCCCACAGAGGTTCTTGCTTATCAGTATGACCTTGTTTGTAACGGCATTGAGCTTGCATCCGGTGCAGTTCGTAACCACGACATCGACATTATGAAAAAAGCATTTGAAATTGCCGGTTATGATGAGAATGAACTTAAATCCCGTTTCAATGCTTTGTATACCGCGTTCCAGTACGGTGCACCTCCCCATGCAGGTATGGCTCCCGGTATTGACCGTATGGTAATGCTTCTCACAGACGAAGAAAAAATCCTCGATGTTATTGCATTCCCTCTCAACGGCAATGCTCAGGACTTGCTCCTCGGAGCGCCAAGCGAAGTTACAAACCAGCAGCTTGAGGATGTTCATCTTCTCGGTAGCGGCAGTGCTCTTGCACAGCGAGCCGCCGCAACATCATCAGGCAAGCAGGCTCAGGGCAAACGCTCCACTTTCTCAAACGCACAGCAGTTAAATCAGCTTGCTCTCACCGAAAGTGAAGAAGCAGTTATGCAGGGCATTTTCACAGCTATGGCTGAAAATGAAAAGAAGCTTGCCGATTGCAACACAGATGGTGTTGAAGAAATGGTGCATGTTATGCCTATGACCAACGTTCTTCGTGAAGACGAACGCAAGCAGCCCTTTACAAGAGAGAGCCTTCTTGAAGGCGCTCCCGAGCGTAATGAAGACAGCTGGCAAGTGCCAAGACTTGTGAAGTGAGGTGACTGAGATGAAATATTATGCAACACAGCTTTGTGACAAAGGAACAATTGCCGTTGACGATACAATTCTTGTTAAGGACGCTCAGTCAGCCGCAGGTTCCCGTATTCTTGAAGGCTTCAAGCCTCTTTTCAGCGCAGAAGCAGTAACACGCCTTGAAGCAAAGGGCTACACTGTTTCGGGCAAAACCAATGTTGGTGAGTTCGGCCTTGACCTTGTGGGTGAATTTTCATATTACGGTGAAAATGACGATTCTCTCAAGGGTGCAGCCGCTTCTCTCGTTGCTGACGGTGCAGTAAAAGCTGCTCTCGGTGTCGATATGAACGGCGCAACAAGACGTGCAGCAGCACTTTCGGGCGTTGATTTCCTCAAACCTACCTACGGTACAGTTTCACGCTATGGCGTGATTTCCTGTGCCGCTTCAGGTGAACAGGTTGGCGTTTATGCTGCCGATGCAGAAGCTGTCAGTGAGGTAATGACTGTTATCGCAGGTCACGACAGCAAAGACGGCACAAGCCTTCCCGCAGAAAGCTATGAATATTCATTCAATGAAGATGTTTCAGGCAAAAAGGTTTGCATCATCAAAGAGCTTTATGATAAGGCTGACGATGCAACAAAATCAAAGCTTGACGCTTTTGCCGATGCTCTCAAAGCACAGGGCGTTACCGTTGATGTGATTTCAAGCGATATGTTTGACCTTGCCAACACAGCATGGCAGATTCTTATGTGTGCCGAAACCTGCAACAACGTTTCTCGCTATGACGGTGTTAAATACGGTCACCGCTCATCACAGTATAAAAACATTGATGAACTGTATGTAAATTCAAGAACAGAGGGCTTTAACTTCCTCACAAAGGCAGTTATTCTCTACGGCTCAGATGTTCTTTCCAAAAACAGATATAAAGACTGTTATGACAAATCTCTCAGAGTGCGCCGCGTTGTGGCAGAAAAATTTGCTGAACTTTGCGAAAGCTATGATGCAGTTCTCACTCCTGTTTGTTCAGCTTCTTCTTATGAAGCTTATGATATTAACGAAGCATTCGGCAAGGTGTTTGACGAAAGCGTATTCACTGCTGTGCCCAACCTCATCGGCACCCCCGCTCTTGTAAGCGGCGGTGTTCAGCTTATGGGCAAGCACTTTGGAGAAAGCGCACTTCTCTCTCTTGCACACAGCGTTGAAAGGAAAGGTGAATGATTATGAATTATGAACTCGTCATCGGCCTTGAAACCCATGTGGAGTTAAGCACCGAATCCAAAATTTTCTGTTCCTGCGGCGGTCATTCAGCTGCAAACGAGCCTAATGATTGTGTTTGCCCCGCTTGCTCAGGTATGCCCGGTATGCTTCCTGTTATGAACAAGCGCGTTGTTGAGCTTGCAGTTACTGCAGGTCTTATGCTCAACTGTAACATCAGCCGTTACACAACCTTTGATAAGAAAAACTACTATTATCCCGACCTTCCCTGTGCATACCAGATTACTCAGCTCAATCATCCCATCTGCACCGACGGTTGCGTAACTCTCAAAACCTCAAACGGTGCCCGTGATATCCGTATCAAGCAGATTCACATGGAAGAGGATGCAGGTAAGCTTGTTCACAGCGGTAACTCATCATACGTTGACTTCAACCGCACAAGCGTTCCGCTTATCGAAATTGTTACTCAGCCCGATTTCCGCAGTGCAGAGGAAGTTGTAACCTACCTCAACAAGCTTAAGAATATGTTCCGTTCGGGCGGAATTTCCGAGTGTGAAGAGGGTGCAATGCGTTGTGACGTTAACATTTCTGTCCGCCCCGAAGGCAGTGAAGAATTCGGCGTGCGTACCGAAATCAAAAATATGAGCTCCTTTGAGGCTATTGAAAAAGCAATTCATTATGAATCACAGCGTCACATTGATGCTCTTGAATATGAAACAGAAGAGCTCGTTCAGGAAACAAGACGTTTTGACGACGCAAGCGGAAAAACCTTCGCAATGCGCAACAAAGAAACTGAAGCTGATTACCGTTATTTCCCTGATGCTAACCTTATGCCCATCATCATTGACGATGAATGGCTTGAGCAGATTAAGGCAAGCAAGCCCGAAGCTGTTGACGAAAAGGCAGAGCAGTACAGAGAAGCAGGCATTTCCGACAAGGAAATTGATATGCTTATTGCAAATCACAAAATCAGCAAGCTTCTTGATGACACAATTGCTCTTGGCTGCAACGCCAAGGATGCCGCTGCATGGATTCTTACCGACTGTATGGGTATTCTCCGCAAGGCAAAGAAAACAGTCAACGAGCTTGATGTAACAGCAGAAAATCTTGCTGCTATCATCAAAATGGTTGACGGCGGAAAGATTAACAGAAACGCCGGCAAAAAGGTGCTTATCGCCGTTATTGAAGACGGTGCTGACCCTGTTGAATATTGCAAGGCAAACGGTCTTGACAAGCAGGTTGATTCTTCCGCAGTTGACGGCATTGTTGATAAGGTTATCAGCGAAAATGCTCAGGCTGTTGAAGATTACAAAAACGGCAAGGTCAAGGCATTGCAGGCTCTCTTCGGTGCTTGTATGCGTGAACTTAAAGGCGCAGGCGACCCTACCGTTATCAAAGAGCTTCTTGAAACAAAGCTTAAATAATTTTTGTGACGGGAGTATTTTACTCCCGTCAATTTTAAAGGTGATAATATGACACAGCGACTTTATGAAAATGATGCTTATTGCCGTGAGTTTACTGCAATCGTAGTTTCTTGTGAGCAGGTTGACGGCGGTTATGAGATTATTCTTGACAAAACCGCCTTTTATCCCGAAGGGGGAGGACAGGCTCCCGATGAAGGAACACTCGGTGATGTAAAGGTTCTTGATGTGCAGGAAAAAGGCGAATTGATTTGCCACAAAACAGAATCGGAGCTGCCCGTTGGTGCAGAGGTTAAGGGAGAAATCAATTGGGATTTGCGTTTCAGCCGTATGCAGAGTCACGCGGGCGAGCATATTGTTGCAGGCATTGTGCACAATCTTTTTGGTTACGATAATGTAGGCTTTCATATGAGTGAAGCGGTGATGACCGTGGATTTCAGCGGACCTCTTTCTCACGAGGATATTGAAAAGGTTGAGCTTCTTGCAAACCTTGCTGTGCGAAACAACACCGCTATTACCGCCTGGTATCCCTCACCCGAGGAGCTTGCTGCAACTGAGTACCGTTCAAAGCTTGACACAACCGAGGGTATCCGCCTTGTTAAAATTGAAGGGGTTGACTGTTGTGCCTGCTGTGCACCTCATCCTTCAAGAACAGGTGATGTGGGTGTAATTAAAATTCTTGATTCCTGTCCCCGCAAAAAGGGCACGCGAATTGAAATGGTTGCCGGTATCCACGCTTATAAGGATTATGTTTATCTCCACAACGCCGTTAAGGCGGTTATGGGTATGCTTTCCGCTTCAAGAGACAGCGTAGCTTCTGCTGTTTCAAAGCAGGCAGAGCTGATTCAGACCCTTAAATATGAAAATCAGAAAATGTCCAAAAAGCTTGCGTTCTATGAGCTTAATCCCACTCAAATCAACGGTTGCGCTTATGCTGTGACCGAAAATCAGTCTTATGATGATTTGATTTTCTGCGCAAATTCGCTTCTTGAAAAGGGAATTGAAAAATGCATTCTCCTTTCAAAAACCGATGACACAAACTACATTTACGTTGTCAGCGCAAAAACCAATGTTCAGGAAACCGTCAAAGCGCTTAATTCCGCATTGAACGGCAAAGGCGGCGGCAGAGATACCCACGCCCAGGGTAAGGTAGTTGCATCGTCTGTTGATGAAATCAGAGCCGTTGTTGAAAATTTACTTAAATAAACCAATCTCTGTTGTCGTTTCGGCAGCAGAGATTTTTCTTTTGTGCAAAATACCAATTATTTCACATAAACTTTATTGAATTGTCTTATTGAGAGTTCCGGTTGGTTTGTGATAAAATTTATTTATCACAAAATTGCGAGGTGCAGTTATGAAATTCAAAAAAGTATTGAGCGTTTTTCTTGTAATTGCAATGCTTATTTCCGTTGCCTCTGTTTCAGCAATGGCAGACAGCGGTTATGTTGCAAATTATGATAAAGACACACCCATTATCATTGTTCACGGTATGAGCCAGAACGATACTTATGTTCTTGACGAAAACGGTGAAAAAATCCCCGATGAAGCAGGCTATGTAACAGGATGGCCTCTTGAAATTGACATTATGGCTCTTGTTAAGGTTGCTGTTGTTCCTTTGGTTCTGGCAATTTTAACAGGCGATAACGAAACCCTTTATGAAGCCGCAAAGCAGGGCGCTTATGACGGACTTTATTATATTCACAAGGATGCCGAGGGCAACTACCTTGCAGATGTTGATGTTCCTTGTTATGAATATCCTATGAGTGAAATGACCGAAGAGCTCAGAGAATATTATTTCAAAATGCTTCCTCTTCAGGGCCTTTGTGATTTGGTCGGCGGTGAAACCGTTTATTATTTCGGCTATGACTCATTCGGCAGCATAAAGAATGAAACCGAAAATCTTCACCATTACATCCACGATGTTGTTCTTCCTCAGACAGGTGCAAAGCAGGTTCGTCTTTGTAACATCAGCCTCGGCGGAACAATCGGTGTAAGCTACCTTGAAACATACCCCGAGGATTACAAGCTCATCAAGCGTATGGAATATGTAATTCCTGCAATTGACGGCTCAGATATTATCGGTGACATTCTCACAGGAAACCTCAGCGTTTTTTATGATGACAACGTTCTTTACAACGAGCTCCTTGTAACCCTTATGGGTGACACATACCTTTCATACCTTATCAATATCGTTCTCAGAGTTCTTCCCGAGGATGTTATCAAAACAACTCTTCACGGTATTCTTGACGGACTTGTCAGCGCAGGCGTGCGCTCAACCACCCTCATCTGGGCTCTTTGTCCCACAGACTATTATGAGCAGGCAAGAGCAATGTGGCTTGAAGATGAAGAATATGCATCTATTGCCGCAGAAGTTGATGCTTATATGCAAGCACGCGCAAACTTCCCCAAAAACATTGCCGCTCTCAAAGCCACAGGCACAAAGGTGTTCAACATCGTTTGCCACGGCGGCGGAATGTTCCCTCTTTGCAAGGATTATAACGTAACCAACGGTGACGGCATTGTTCATGCTGAATCAGCTTCAATGGGCGCAACCTTTGCAAACGTTGGTGAAACCCTCGGTGACGGCTACAAGGCAGTGGGCACATATTGCTCAAATCCCAAGCACAACCACATTTCACCCGATAATACAGTTGATGCCACAACAGGTCTTCTTCCCTGCACAACATGGTACATCAGCCATCAGGCTCACGAAATGCTCCCCGACAACGATGTTGCACTTAAAATGGCCTTTGAAATTATGACCGATGATAATATGGTTGATGTTTATTCAAATCCTGAGGTTTATCCCCAATTTAACGAAGGCAGACTTTCCAAAATTGCCAAAGGCTACCTTGCCGCGTGGGAAGAAGCCGACAAGTCAGCTCTCGCTCCCGAAGCCGTTGCAGCAGTTGAAGTCGCAGTTGCCGAAGTTGAAAAACAGCTCGACGAAACAATTGTTGACAATGCAGGCTGGAAAGCCGCAGTTGAAGATTTAAGAGTAGCCCTTGTTGATGCGGGTGTAATTGAAGACACCGCACCTACCGAGCTTGAAAATACTCTTACTCTCATCACAAAATATTTAAGCAAAGGAATAAACTTTGTTTATGATATGATATAAAATAATCCCCTCTGTTTCGGCAGAGGGGTATGTTTTTGAAACAAAATGTACAAAAATCATATATTTTTTTAATATTTATGTTGATTTTTGTTAAATATTGATATAAAATATAATTAGAAAAAAACAAAAGGAGGTATCCGTATGAAAAAGATTATTACCATAAGCCGTGAATTTGGCTCAGGAGGCAGAAGCATTGCCAAGGAAGTTGCAAACCGCCTCGGTTACAAGTATTACGATAAAGAGCTTGTAAAGCATGTGGCGGCTGAAACGGGTTTTGCTCCGCAGTATGTTGAAGAGCAGGGCGAATACGCACCGGGTAAGCATAAATTTGCTTACGCTTTCACAGCACCCGGCTCACCCGGAATTATGGACGGTCTTTCAGCCTCCGACTTTTTGTGGAACATTCAGCGCAGGGTTATAATGCAGCTTGCCGACGAGGAGCCTTGCGTTATCGTTGGCAGATGTGCCGATTACATTCTCCGTGATCGTGACGATTGCCTGAATGTTTTTGTTCACGCCAACAAGGACTACCGTGCCGACAGAATTGTTCGCCTTTACGGTGAAAGTGAAAAGAAACCCGTAAAGCGTCTTGACGAAAAAGATAAAAAGCGCAAGGTGAATTATGAGCATTACACAGGCAGGGAGTGGGGTAACCCCCGCAACTATCATATTTGCCTTGACAGTGCACTTCTGGGTCAGGACCTTTGTGTTGAAACAATCATTGCCCTTGCAACAAAAGAAGATTAAGCAAAATTGAAAACGGATTGAGTCAATCGGCTCAATCCGTTTTTTCAGCATTTTATAACTGTCAGCTTATGCAACGCTCTTGTTGCCGCCATATAGAAGTATGGGTTGTTTTCTTCACCGTCAAATTCATTGTTTTGGTCAACAATAATAACGTTGTCAAATTCAAGCCCCTTTGTATAAACAACGGGCATAATTGCCGCCTTGTTGCCGAAGATTTTGTCCTTGTCGGCATAAAGCTCAATGTCTGTGTCAACAATCAGCTGGTTAAAAATCGCCTTTGCTTCGGGCGAAGTTTTGGTAATCACACAAATTGAGCCGTCAGCATTACTGAGAATCTTTTTGATATCTTCGCAGGCATTGGCGCTTTCGATAATCACGGGTTCTTCACCGTCACGCTCAAAGGTTTCATAATCGGGTGAGGGGAGGTGCTTCATTGCAAACGCACTGATTTGCTTTGTGGAGCGGTAGCTTTTGTTGAGCCTGAGAATTTCTGCTTCATAAAGTGCGGCAATTTCATTCACATCAGCCGAATTGATGGCAGGCACAATTGCCTGGTTTGAGTCGGTAAGAATTGTGAATTTTGCTTTGGGATAAAGGTAGCGGATAATTCTGTGCTGAAGAATTGAAAAATCCTGCGCTTCGTCAATGAGCACGTGGCGCACTTTGTTTTTCTGATTCATCTTACCAAGCAGACATCTCAGGAAAAGCACAAGCATCGCATCTTCAAATTTAATCAGTCCGTTGCCCATATCTTTGCCGTAATTTTTGGTGATTGCGCTGTTGCCGTAGGCGTCGTAGATTTTTCTCAGAAGGGCATAATCGTCAATGTTCAACTCATTGCCCAAGCGGTTTCTCGACTCCTGCTTAATTTTTTTCTTCATTGCTTCAATGCAGTCGCCCGTGTCGTCAAGAATGCTGCTCTGCTCGTCGGCAATTTCATAAAGCTTTTCGTAGTTGTTGGCAAAATAGCTGTTGATTTTATCGTTGGCGTAGTCCGAAATCAGATTGAGCTTGTCCGCAAATTCGGTGATTTTGGGGCGTGACTTAAGGTGCTTCGCGATTTCATTACCGCTGTAAACAATGTCACCGTAAAGTGAAAAATCAGAAAAAGTAAAGCTGAAATCCTTTACAAACTTTTCAACAAAAGCAATAAACTCCGGTAAATTTTTAACCTTAGCGGCTTCGAGCCTACCTTTTTCCTTTGAAATAATTGCCTCTGCCTGCTCGTAATAATCCTTGGAGCGCATACCGTTTCTCAAAAGAGCGTAGAAATTAAAATCCTTAATGGGGGCTTCGCCCAATTCGGGAATAATATCTGAAACATAGCTTGCAAAAATATCACTGCCCGTAAACATAACCACCTCAGCGGAGGAAAGGTTGTGCCTGTAACGGTAGAGAAGGTATGCAATTCTGTGAAAACCAACGGAGGTTTTGCCAGAGCCTGCTGGTCCGCAGATAATCAGGTTTTTGTCTGCGCCAAAGCGGATAGCCTTGTTCTGCTCTTTCTGAATGCTGCTGACAATAACCTTCAGTCTGTCGGTTGAGGTTTCACTCAACGCCTGCTGAAGAATATAGTCGTCAATTTTGATGTCGCTGTCAAAGCAATAAACAAGCTCACCGTTTTCAAATTTGTACTGACGCTTTCTTTCGATTTCACCCTCAATTCTGCCTGAGGGAGCCTCATAAAAAGCCTTGCTTGTGTCAAAATCTTCATAAAAAAGGCCGGCAATAGGCGCGCGCCAGTCATAAACATAGGGGGCAATCTCTTTTTCGTCAAAAAGGCTTTTGAGTCCGATATAAAACTGCTCGGTGGGGTAGTCGTCCTCTTTGAAGTCAATTCTTGCAAAATACGGATGATTTTTGAGCCCCTGCAAAAAGTAAGCGTCCTGCTTGGCGGTTTCACTTCTGAGCATTTTTCTTTCAATGCTGTAATGAAGCTCGGTCAATGCCGTTGAGCCGTAAACAGCCTGATACGGGTCATCCTGGGCAAATTTCTGCCCTTCTTTGATTATGGTTTCTTCAAGCTCCAATGAAAGATTGTTGAGCTTAACTATTTCTCTGTCCATAAAGTCACGGACAGTTTCAAGATATTCAAGTTCTTCTTTTTCAATTTTTGCCATCTCGTCACCTCGCTTGAAATCATCTTCTCATTATTACATATATTTTAAAAAATTACAAGTCATTGCGCTGCTTTTTGAGTGTTCCGAGTGTAATTTTGTGCGCAGCAAACACTCCGCCTATAAGTGCCATAAGCACAAAAGGTGTTATTTTATAGGTTGTTGCCGATGCCACATAGCCGTAAACCAGCTGAAGCGCAAAGCCGATACCGTAGGCGCCGCCCATATGGTAGCCTGTAATGTCGGCAGAATAGTCGCTGCCGAACCTTGCAGGCACGCTGTGTAACACGCTTGGAAAAATCGGGCCGAATCCGATGCCGATTAAAAGGAAGCCTATCAATGACATTTTGCCCAACGGCAATGCAAAAATAATTATACCCAAAAGGCAAACGGCAATTCCCCCTGCCACAAGAGCGTTGTCGCTGGCTTTGAGTGAAGCGAAGCCCGAAATAACACGACCAATCATAATTCCGCCAAAATAAAGAGAAATCCACAAAGCGGCTTCGTCGGGAGTTATTGCAAACACGTTAACCGCGTAGGTTGCACCCCAGGTGCCAAGCATAAATTCAGCACTGCAATAAAGCCCAAGAGAAAGAATAGATGTAACAACACCCTTGATTTTCAGCAAATCAATAAGCCTTTTTGGCGGCACAGGGTCTTTCTTTTCTTGCGGATTGTCAGAGCTTTTGTCGTCTTTCCATTTATTGAGGGTCAGAAGAATAACAATAGAAAACGCGAATTGCAACGCCGCCACAACTCTGTAGCCTGTTCGCCATTCTCCTGCCTCACCGCTGAGAAATGGCGACATAATCATTGGGCTGATTGTAACCCCCAATGCCCAGGAGCAGTGGAGCCAGTTCATATGTCTTGCGTGGTAGTGGAGCGAAACGTAGTTGTTGAGTCCGGTGTCAATTGCGCCTGCACCGTAGGCCATAATGATTGCAAAAATCATCATAACCACTATGTTCGGTGAAAAGCTCATTCCCACAAGGCCCAGGGCGGTGAGAAGCGTTGAATAAAACGTAACCTTACCTGTGCCGAATTTTCGGATAAGCTTACCTGCAAGAAAGCTTACGCCGCCGGTACATATACCGATAATAACACCGTACCAGGATGCAAAGCTTTCGGGAACATTGAAATCAACGTGAACAACAGGCCACGAAGCGCCGAAAAGTGAGTCGGGCAAGCCCAACGAAACAAAAACAATATAAATAACAGTTAATAATACAGACATTTTTTACCTCAAAAAAAGCGGAAATGAATTCCGCTTTTTATCATTTGTTTTCTTCTTTTTTTGCAAGGTCGTTTGTGTCAATGGAATTTCTGAAAACCACAAACTTCTGATAAAGGAACTCGGTTGAAAGGTTGATTGCCATTGTAACCGCCAACACAAGGTATTCGTTCCAAAGCCAGTCCTCAGCCATAATGTCGCCCCACCAGGTTGAAAGGGGAGTGAAAACAACATAATAAGCGGCAACCTTGAGCATTGCAACAGGCACATTGTTTGCCGATTTGAAGGTGAACTTTCTGTTGACCGTGAAGTTGAACAAAACCGAAAGCACAAGCGCAGGGAGATATGCGTACCAGTATTTGTCCGTTACAAATTCGTTAAGTAATGTGAATGTAACTGTTTGAATAATGCCTGCACCTGCAGAAAAAAGAACAAATTTCAGTGTACGGATAATCTCTTTCGCTTTCACAAAAATCCAACCTTTCTTATTCGTATAACTGAATTATATCTTTTAAAAAGATTTGTGTCAATATTTAGTGTTTGAAAATCCGGTTGCAAGTGCTATAATGAATTAAAGTCTTTATTATTTCTTTATATTTGCTATGCAAAGTTTTAAAAATCAAGTGTTTTAATATAGATGCAGGATGTTTAAGGAGGATGTATATGTACCGTGTGCTTGTTTGCGACGATGACAGAGCAATTGTTGATTCAATTGAAATTTATTTAAAGCTGGAGGGCTATGAGGTCTTCAAGGCTTACGATGGGATTGAAGCAATTGAAATTGTTAAAAATGAGCAGATTCACTGTATGATTCTCGACGTGATGATGCCAAGGCTTGACGGTCTGATGACTGCACACAGATTAAGGGAAAGCTATAATTTCCCTATAATTATGCTTTCTGCCAAAAGTGAAGATACCGACAAAATTATGGGCCTTGATTTTGGCGCAGACGATTACGTTACCAAACCATTCAATCCCCTTGAGCTTATGGCAAGAGTCAAATCTCAGATTCGCCGTTATGCGATGCTTGGCAGCCTGCCCAAGAAAGCCAATCTTCTTGTTACGGGCGGAATAACCCTTGACACCGACACTAAAGAGGTCACCGTTGACGGTGAGATGATTAAACTCACCGCAAGGGAATACGGCATTCTTGAATTTCTGATGAAAAACACGGGAAAGGTGCTTTCAAGTGCTCAGATTTATGAAGCTGTGTGGAATGAGCCTGCTTTCAGCGCAGAAAGAACAGTTACGGTACACATCAAAAACATCCGCAGCAAAATCGAAATCAACCCCAAAGAACCTCAATATTTAAAGGTGGTGTACGGACTTGGCTACAAAATGGAAAAAATCTAAATTAGTCAAAGCTTTTCTTGTGATTATGGCAGTTATAATGTCATTCACCCTTGCTTTTTCCTGTGTGGAATGCGCTCTTTTGCTTAACAGCACAATCTACACCGGCACGGCAGAAGAATTAGTGAGTCTTTATTGCAACGGTAAGCCTGATTTTTTTGACAGCGCATCTTTTTATCACACGGCAATAAACCAGGTAACCACGGTTGGAAATCTTTTTATAAATACTGAAGATTATCTCAAAAATCTGGAATCTAAAAAAGAAGATGCAATAAACCGGATTGTTTCGTCTTATTCATCGGAAAAGGCGGAAATTGTCAAAAAAGAGCTTGAATACATAGCTCAGAATTACGAGCGTCAGGAGCATAATGGAGAATCTATTTATAACGAAAACGGCTACAGTGAAATTCTTGATTCTCAGATTCCCGAAGTCCCTTATGAAAATCAGAAGTATCTTGTTGATCCGTATGCCTCCAAGACGGTGCAGATGGTGCAGAAAATCCTCAACTACGCTGAAGGTGAGGAGTTTTTGAAATATGCTTCGCTCGTAAGGTATGAGAGCTTCAATGAAAGAGAATTTGAATGCTCACCTGATAATTTCGGTTATTGTTTCCGTGCTTATGATTTCACTGAATCAGCAGAAAAAATTGAAGCGCGGGCCCGCCAAGAAGTAACGGACTTCATTCAGTCGGAATATTCAATGTATAAAAGCGATATTGTACATTTAAAAAAGACAGTTGAAGATTACAAGAATCTTAAATACTATGTCAGAAAAGGCGATGTTGTTCACACCAATTTGGAATCTCCTCAGCAAGGCATTGCTTCAGCAAAAAAACAGAGCTTTTATCTTGTGAAAGAAAACGGAGTTGTGCTTTCTCATGCAGGCTCCGATATTAAAAAGCCGCAGTGGATTGCTGATATGTATGATTTTGATTATGCTTTCAAAGATTACGATGAAGCCGTGTTTTTTGTTGGCGACGACATTGTTGTTGACGGAAATGACAGAATAGGCACTCTTTATGCGGAATACCGCGATTTACCCCAACGTGTTGATTTAACGGTGATAACGGCAGTTGTTTCGTTGATGTTGCTTCTTGCTTCGCTTGCGTTTTTGTTTGCCTCTGCAGGTCACAAAAACGGTGCTGACGGTTGTGTTGTTGCCGCTACGGATAAAATTCCTGCTGACCTTCACCTTGTGTTGTCGGGCGGATTGATTTTTGGTTTAGTGTGCTTGTTTGCTATGGTAGTTGACAATATCGATGTTTTCAGTCGTTTCTTTGTGGTGTTCAGCTCTCTTTGCTTTACAGTTGCGTTTATGCTTCTTGTTGAATTCATTGCAAGTATGGTGCGCATTAAAAAAGCCAAGAAAAAAATCTTTGCAAACTGCATTCTGATTAAGCTTTTTGCATTTATTTTCAAGGGCATCGCAAAGATTATCAAAGTAATTGTGTCCGCATTCAGAAAAGCATTTTTTGCCTACAAAATGAAGCACCTGAGCAAAAAGTTTATTCTCCTTTCAGTGCTTTGGATTGCGATTAACATTGCGGGAATGTTCTTTGCGGTTGTCGGTCTTTACAGTGACGGTGTGGTTACGCTCATTTCCGGTTTGCTGTTGCTCATATTTGACGGTGCAACAATTTTCTTTGTTGCCAAATATCTCAACACTCTCGACAAAATCATCGTTGCCTCAACCGAGCACACAAGCGCAAACCTTTACGGTGAGCGTCTGCCCGAATCGTTGACCACTCTCAACGAAAGCCTCAAAGTCACAAGAGAAGAAATGAACGAAGCCGTTGCAAAGGCGGTTAAAAATGAGCGCACCAAAGCGGAGCTTATCACAAACGTTTCGCACGATTTGAAAACGCCCCTCACTTCCGTGATTTCTTATGTTGATTTGCTCAAAAAATGCGATATCAAGGATGAAGATGCATTGAAATATATCAGCGTTTTGTCCGATAAATCCCTCAATCTCAAAAATCTCATTGAAAACCTCATCGAAGCCTCAAAGGCTTCAACAGGTAATATTAAAATCAATAAGGTTTATCTCAACCTCAAGGAACTTGCGGCTCAGGCAACGGGAGAATTCCAGTCTGATTTTGAAGCCCGCGGTCTGGAACTCCGTTTTCAGGAAAACAATGAAGACGTGCGGATTTTTGCTGACGGACCTCATACCTACCGTGTGCTTGAAAACCTTTTATCCAATGCAAAAAAATACTCTGCGAAGGGCACAAGAGTTTATGCCTCAATTCGCAGAGAAGAAAATTTTGGTGTGTTTGAAATTAAAAATATTTCAAAAGACCCTCTTAACATTTCACCCGAGGAGCTTACCGAAAGGTTTGTCCGCGGAGATGCTTCACGAGGAAGTGAGGAGGGTAACGGTCTCGGTCTTTCAATTGCTAAACAGCTTTGCATCCTTCAGGGAGGAGAGCTGAAGCTCACAATCGACGGAGACCTGTTCAAAGCAACGGTTTATCTGCCTGTAAGCTGATGCCGATAATTTCACAAATGGCTTTGCCAACGCCGCCCTCGCCTGCGGGGGCGGTTATTTTTGTGCAAAGAGCCTTAACCTTATCCTGAGCATTGCCAACGGCAACAGATATTCCTGCATATCGGAGCATATCAATATCGTTTGCGCTGTCACCTATTGCAACACAGCGTTCACGGGGGATGTTACATTTTTGCAAAAGCATTTCCATTCCCGTTGCCTTTGAATAACCCTTGGGGGCGTATTCAAGATATGTGGGGTGCTGAAAAGCGGTGTATCTCTGACGGATGAAATTCAGCTCTTTTTCTGAAAAATTGTAAGGCACAAAGAATTTGGTTATTCTGGAATCTGAATATTTTTCAACATATTCTCTTCCGTTTTCAAGAAGAATGAAATCCTCGTTTTCGTTGTATTTGTTACGGAAGTTCTGTATTTCACCTTCGAGCACAACCTCCTTGCCCTCTGAAGTGAATTTGTCAAACATCTCGGCAACCTCTTCGGGCGGAATTGCTACCGACAAAACCAATTCATCACCGTAGGTGATATAACAGCCTATCCCCACAACATAGCCGTCAAATTCAACCTCGCGCACGCATTGGGGCACATAACCCATGCTTCTGCCGCTGTTGATGAAAATTTTGTGACCCAGCTCTCTTGCTTTTTTGATTGCGAGCTTGTTTTCTTCGCAAATGCCTCCTGCCGAGGTGAGCGTTCCGTCTATGTCAAGAAAAAATGCGTATTTATCCATTTCTGATAATCCTTTTCAGTTCCTGTGCAATATTTTTTGTGTCAACAGCGTCAAGCCTGTGAGCGTCTGTGCCGATTGTGAAAACAACTCCGATTTCTTTGCCGATGTAATACATCTTTCTGATAAGCTCGGGGTCACTGCCTACGTTGCCTGAGTTGAATTCCCAGGCACAACCGCTTTTGTGGCCTTCAAGCATAATGTCACCAAGCTCGTTTTCACTCCAGGTGTTGCCAACTGTATCACTTGGCCACCCCTTTGCCCTTGTGAGGTATCTGCCGGAAAATGGGTGGGCAATGGTGTCAGCCGCCTTGTTTTTAAAAAGGTTGCGGAGCATACGCTTGGTAACCTCCTTGTAGCTTTCGGGAGTGCCGTCATCACCCTGTTGCCAGCCTGTAACGTGAAAATGATTCTGTGCATAAAGGCGGTAATCGGTTTCAATTTCAACGCCCTTAAGGGTGTAGTCGTTTTCGTGATAGCAGGAAAATTCACCGCCGATTAAGATTTCAACATCTGAATTCAATTCGTCGCGGAGTTTTCTTAATCTTGCACAGTTTTCAACAAACTCAGGCAAATCCTCGCGCTTATAAATATGGTCGGTGAGTGCAATTTTTTTAAGCCCTGCCTGTTTTGCAACTCTGACAATTTCGTAAAATTCCATTTCTTCCTTGGCACAGCCCGAGAAGTTTGTGTGAATGTGCAGATTGTTCTGAGCCAATTCGTTTATGTCGTAAGTCTTGTCTGTGAAAAACATTTTTATCATCTCCGAGAGTATTTTATCAATTCGGAACGGTATTGTCAATTGTCATTGACTTTAAAATCAAAAATGCTCCCCTCGGCATCAAGGGGAGCAAAATTTTATTGCTTGTAATATGAAAGGAAATCTCTCAACTCGTCAACAGCCTTTTTAAGCTGTGCTTTTTCGGGAAGATACACAATTCTGAAATGGTCGGGCTGTTCCCAATGGAAGCCGCCGCCGTGAGTGAGAAGAATTTTTTTATCCTTGAGCAAGTCAAGCACAAACCGCTCGTCATCCTTGATACCGAACATCTTTGTGTCAATTCTGGGGAAGATGTAAAATGCAGCCTTTGGCTTCACCGCAGAAAGACCCGGGATAGAGTTGATTTCTTTGTAAACCAACTCTCTTTGCTCATACACTCTGCCGCCGGGAACAATCAGCTTTTTTGTTTCCTCTGTTTTTGCAAGTGCCGTTTCAATCACAGCCTGGGCAGGCACGTTTGAGCAAAGACGCATTGAAGAAAGAAGATTGAGTCCCTCGATGTAGCCTTTAACATTTTTCTTGCTGCCGCAAAGGGTCATCCAGCCGCAACGGTAGCCGGCAATCAGATGTGATTTTGAAAGACCGTTGTAGGTGATTGTCAGTGTGTCGGGGGCAAGGGTTGCAATGGAAATATGTTCTTCGCCGTCCATAACAAGTCTGTCATAAATCTCGTCGGCGAAAATAATCATTCCGTTTTCTGTTGCCAAATCAGCAATTTTCTGCAGAATGTCTTTTGAATAAAGTGCGCCTGTGGGGTTGTTGGGGTTAATGACAACAATGCCCTTTGTGTTGGGCGTTATTTTCTTTTTTATGTCGTCAAGGTCGGGCTGCCAGTCGGAGCTTTCGTCGCAGATGTAATGCACGGCAGTGCCGCCTGCAAGAGTAACGGAAGCGGTCCACAAGGGGTAGTCAGGGGAGGGGACAAGAATTTCATCACCCTTGTCAAGAAGACCCTGCATACTCATTGTAATCAGCTCACTGACGCCGTTGCCGGTGTAAATGTCGTTGACGGTTACGCCTTCAATTCCCTTTTCTTCGGTGCAGTATTTTCTGATAGCTTCTCTTGCCGAAAGAATGCCCTTTGAAGTTGAATAGCCCTCGGTTGAGGTGAGGTTTTCTTCCATTTTTCTGATGATTTCTTCCGGCGCCTCAAAGCCGAAGGGGGCAGGGTTGCCGATGTTGAGCTTGAGAATTTTCTCCCCGAGGGATTCCATTCTTTCGGCCTCGTCCATAACGGGACCTCTTATGTCATAGCACACATTGTCAAGTTTTCTGGATTTACCAATAATTTGCATAAGTTCACGCCTTTCAAACAAAAAGCCCCAAACGCATTATATGCGTTCAGGGCGAAATTATCCGTGTTACCACCTGAATTCAGAGCAGCCGCTCTGCACTCTTGACCCGTAACGGGGGAATCCGTCAACGCTTAATTGCTCAGCTTTCTGCGTTGCCACTCGGGGATGGCTTTGGGTGTGTTGCTCATAAAGACTTGCACCGACCGTCTTTTCTCTGATTTCACTTCACACTTACTCTTTCCCGTCAATGTGTTTGCAATATGGGTGGAATTTTATCACACACGGCGCAAAAAGTCAAGTCGTTTAAATGACATAATAGAGATTTTGTTGTGTTTTTTGTTGCTCCTTTTTGTTGCAATTTATGTCGAAAATGGTATAATAGCCGTCGAGGTGTTTAAATTATGAAAAAAGCATTAAAAATTATTTTAGCAGCGTTCCTTGCAGTAGTTGTGGCTTTCGGCGGTTTGCTCCTTTATCTTTACAACATCGTTTCAGACCCCTCTGAAATTGTGAAGTATGAAACCACCAACCCTGCAATCACAGGCAAAACTCTTGTTTCAGCACACAGAAGCGGTAGTGGCATTGCTCCCGAAGAAACAATGATGGCTTTCAAAAACTGTGTTGAAAGTGAATCCTTTAACACAGATACCTTTGAATTTGACCTTCATATCACAAAAGACAATGTTCTTGTTCTTCTCCACGATGACACTCTTGACAGAACAAGTGACAGCCTTGAGGTTTTCGGTGAGGAAGAAGTGCGCCCCGAAAACAAAACTTACGAAGAACTCCGTCAGCTCAATATGGGCGCAAAGTTTGAGGATGAAAACGGCAATATGCCCTATGCAGACCTCAAGGGTGACGCAGTGCCCGATGAATTGAGAATTGTCCGCGTTGAGGATATTCTTGATTATCTTATGGCTAACGGTGATTATGATTACATAATCGAAATCAAAAACGGTGACGAGCTTGGCAAAAAGGCTGCCGATGAGCTTTACAGAATTCTTGAAGAAAGAGACCTTCTTGATGACGTTATTTTCGGCACCTTCAACGGTGAAGTAAGCTCTTATGTTGACGAAACATATCCTAAGCTTCTCAGAAGCTCCACAATTATGGAGGTTCTCAGCTTCTATGTTAAGGCAAATCTCGGCATCAAAAATCTTGATGTAAACTATGTTGCTCTTCAGATTCCCTACAAGCTTTACTGTGTAAATCTCGGCACAGCCAAGGTTATTAACTACGCTCACGAGCACAACCTTGCTGTTCAGTATTGGACAATCAACGAGGAAGAAGAGATTGAATATCTTGCTTCTCTCGGTGCTGACTGCATTATGAGTGACTATCCCGACAAGGTTTACGACATTGTTAACAACTGATTTTTAAAAGCGTCTGTTTTTACAGGCGCTTTTTTGTTGAAAAAATCAGATTTTTATGCTAAAATAAAAACATAACTTTTGGAGGTTATGCTATGAGCGTATTTGAAAATGTAAAAAAGAATTTCGGCTTTGGCTGTATGCGCCTTCCCATGCTTGAAAACGATGAGGTAGATTATGTTCATTTTTCAAAAATGATAGATACCTTTATGGAAGAAGGCTTCAATTATTTCGACACAGCCCACGGCTATATCAGCGGCAAGAGTGAAGTTGCCATCAGAGAATGTCTTGCAAAGCGTTACAACAGAGAAAGCTATATTCTCACCAACAAATTAAGTGAAGGCTATTTTCAGAAAGAGGAGGATATTGTTCCTTTCTTTGAAAGTCAGCTTGAAGCCTGCGGTGTGGAATATTTTGATTTCTATCTTTTCCACGCTATCAATAAAAAATATTATAAAAAATACACCGAGTGCAACGCCTTTGAAGTTGTGAAAAAACTCAAGGAGCAGGGTAGGGTGCGCCATATCGGTATGTCCTTCCACGATAAGGCAGAGGTGCTTGATATGATTCTTTCGGAGCACCCTGAAATTGAAACGGTGCAGATTCAGTTTAACTACCTCGACTATGAGGATGTTGGCGTTGAGGGCAGACTTTGTTACGAGGTTTGCCGCAAACACAACAAGCCAATCATCGTTATGGAACCTGTCAGAGGCGGCGCTCTTGTTAATTTGCCCGACAAGGCAAAATCTGTGCTTGAAGCTCTTGAGGGCGGCAGTATCGCAAGCTATGCAATCCGCTATGCCGCAGGCTTTGAGGGTATGTTTATGACTCTTTCCGGTATGAGCAATATGGAGCAGATGAACGATAACCTCAGCTATATGAAAAATTTTGTTCCTCTCAACGAAAGAGAGCACAAAGCTGTTTCAACCGTTTGCGCAATTCTCAAGGATGAAGATGCAATTCCCTGCACCGCCTGCAGCTATTGCGTTGAGGGTTGCCCCATGAACATTGCAATTCCCGACCTTTTCTCCTGCTACAATTCCAAAAAGCAGCATGAGGATTATAACGGCGGCTGGTATTATTACCTTTACACTCAGGAAAAGGGCAAAGCAAAGGACTGCATTGAATGCGGTGCCTGTGAAGAAATCTGTCCGCAGAAAATCAACATCAGAGAGCAGCTTAAGGCTGTGTCTGAGATTTTTGATAAATAAGGTGATTTTATGAAAACAAAGGCATTAAATAAAACAAGCATAAAAAACAAAACCCTTGCAACCTTAATCGCTGTTATCTCTGCCGTTGCACTTCCTCAGATTGCGCACATTATCGGCACTTATGTCGGATTCGGCTCGTCTGTTGGCGAAATCTTTTTGCCGATGCATCTGCCTGTTATTCTTGCGGGCTTCGTCGGCGGACCCGTTGTAGGCGCCGTTGCAGGCGCCCTTGCACCCGTAATCAGCTTCAGCCTCACAGGTATGCCCACAGCTGTTGCCCTGCCTTTTATTGTTGTTGAAATTTTCACTTACGGTCTTGTGTCAGGCTTGCTCAGCCGGGTGAAGCTTAACAGCTTCATTAAAATTCTTGCAGTTCAGCTTTCAGGCAGAGTGATGAGAATAGCCGCTGTTGCCGTTGCAACTGCCGTTTTCGGCTTTGAGGGAATGACCGTTGCCGCTGTGCTTTCATCAATGGCTCTCGGCACGGCAGGTATCATCATTCAGTGGATTGCCGTTGTTTTGGTTAACAGAAAATATGAAAAATCTATCTGAAGCCAAAAAAATTCTCAACAGCGGCCACACATGTGTTCTTATGAGTGATAACGATGTAATCACCACCGACGAGCGCGGAGTGTTACCCCTTGTGAAATGGATTGATGAAGGCAGAAGCTTTGATAATTATTCCGCGGCAGACAAGGTCGTGGGCAAGGCGGCGGCTTTGCTTTATGTAAGTCTCGGGGTAAAAATAATCTGGGCAGGTGTAATCAGTAAGCCCGCGGCTCAGGTGTTTGAAAAGCACGGTATTGAGTATTGGTACGATACACTCACCGATGCAATCATCAACCGCAAGGGTGACGGATTCTGCCCTATGGAAACTGCCGTTATGGATATTGATTCGCCCGAAGAGGCACTTGTTACAATCAAAAACAAACTCAATGAGCTATAAAAATAAGCACCGAGATTTCTCTCGGTGCTTTGCTTTTGTTTGATTAGATTGCTTTGAGCAATGCGGGGAGCTTTGTGAGGGCTTTGGGAATGCCGGCAAGAATCTTGCAAAGACCAACGAAGGCAGATTCACCGTCGTTGAGAATCATAAGAAGACCGTCTGCCATTTTGGGGGTGAACACGCCCATTGACATTGCGATAAAGTTGCGGATAGGAATCTGGGTTGCCATTGCAGCAAGCATCTGTCCGTCACCGTTTTCTGCTGAGCCGAAGCCTGCCATAAGCTTGTTGATAAGTCTGCAGATTCTGCCGCCCCACTTGGTGTGGATTGAATCCTCAAGGCAGCAATAAATGTCAACCTTTTTTGTGGTGTCTCTGTTGGGGTTGGGAAGATTGCCGTAAAGAGCTGCAAAGTCATCTCTTGTGATGCCTGCAACATTGTTGTAATAGTTGGGGGCAACTGCTTTGTAGTCGGGGATAGCACACTCAACTGTTGAGTTCACCTTAACTGTTGCTGTGAGCTTGATATCTCTTGAGCTTGCACCCACAAGAATGTCAAATTCACCGCTTTCAACGCACCAATCGTTGGTTTCAACGTTGAAGAAGGCAAATGCTCTCTTGCAAAGCTTCATTTCAACTGTTTTTTCTTCACCGGGAGCAAGGAAAACCTTTGCAAATTCGCGAAGCTCTTTTTCGGGGCGGAAAATGGTCGATTCTTTGTCTGCTACATAAAGCTGAGCAACCTCTGCGCCTGCAACATCGCCTGTGTTTTTGATTTTGAATGAAACGGTGAGGGTGTCTGTGTCGCTAATTTCGTCAGCTGATACCTTCAAATCGCTGTATTCAAATGTTGTGTATGAAAGACCGTGGCCGAAGGGGAAGAGAACATCTTTCTTGGCTTTGTCATAATATCTGTAGCCGATGTAAACGGACTCTCTGTGCTCTGCCGTAACAGGGCTTGTGAGGTAATTGCCGTATGTGGGGTTGTCTGTGAATGAAACGGGGTATGTTTCACTCGTTTTGCCTGAGGGGTTAACCAGACCTGCAAGAATTCTTGCTGTGGCAGTGCCGCTTGCCTGACCGCTGAGGCCTGAGTTGAGGATACCCTTAACTTCGTCTACCCAAGGCATTTCAACAACTGAACCGCCTGCGAGAACAACAGCGGTGTTGGGGTTAGCCTTTGCAATTTCAGAAATGAGAGCGTTGTGGCTTGAAGGCATTGAAATGTTCTTTCTGTCGTAGCCTTCGCCTTCAAATTCCTCTGTGAGGCCGGCAAAAACAAGTGCAATGTCAGCATTCTTTGCGGCTGCAATAGCTTCTGCAAACATTACTTCGTTTCTTTCGTCCTTTTTCTTGTCATAGCCCTGAGCATAAACAACATCAACACCCAAGGTAACAAGAGCATCATAAGCGTTGTCAATCTGTGTGGGGTTAATTACAGATGAGCCGGCACCCTGGAAACGGGGAGCCTTTGCCATTTCACCGATAACGGCAACCTTCTGACTTGCCTTAACAGGAAGAATCTTGTCGTCATTTTTGAGAAGCTGAATTGAACCTTCAGCAACCTCCATGGAAATCTTGTGATGCTCTTCTTTTGAATATGTATGCTTCTTTGCCAAAGCTTCTTTTGATTTGAGGATAAGGTTAACAACATTGTCAACACGTTCGTCAAGAACAGCTTCATCAAGGCTGCCGTTTTTAACAGCTTCAACAATTCTGCCGGGGTTAAGGTCACCGCTTGAAGGCATTTCAAGGTCAGTGCCTGCATAAAGGCCGGGGATTCTGTCAACAGATGAGCCCCAGTCGGTTACGAAAAGGCCTTCAAAGCCCCATTCACCGCGGGCAATTTCTTCCTGAAGGTGAGTGTTTTCCGAAGCGTAAACGCCGTTGATTCTGTTGTAGGAGTTCATAATTGTCCAGGGCTGAGCTTCTTTAACTGCAATTTCAAACGCAGTGAGGTAAATCTCGCGCAACGCTCTTTCGTCAACAACCTCGTTCATAATCATACGGTATGCTTCCTGGCTGTTAACCGCAAAGTGCTTGAGTGAAGTGCCGATACCCTTGCTCTGAACGCCTTTGATGAGAGCGGCTGAGCATTTACCTGCAAGGTAAGGGTCTTCTGAAAAATATTCAAAGTTACGTCCGCAGGTGGGGGCACGCTTGATGTTTGTGCCGGGTCCGAGAAGAACGGAAACGTCCTCCTGCAAGCATTCGTTACCCAGAGCTTCACCCTCTTTTTCAATAAGAGCAAGGTCCCATGAGCAAGAGCTTGTTGCGGCTGTGGGATAGCTTGTTGCGGGGTATGAGTTGCCCAAGCCTACGGAGTCACCGTTGGGGTTCTGCTTTCTCAGACCGTGAGGGCCGTCGGTAACCATAATTTTGGGAAGTCCCAATTCGGGGATTTCTTCAAGATGCCAATAGTCGTAGCCTGAAACAATGTTAGCTTTTTGTTCAAGGCTCATTTTTTTGATAATATCAGAATGCTTCATTTCACAACCTCCTAAATATTCAAAATAATTATACTGTTTATATTTTCTTTTTGCAAGTTTTTTTGCCATTTTTATATAAAAATAGTGCTGTATCGTAGGATATACAGCACTAAAAAATTATTTATTTGAGCTCAGCTCATTTTTCAGCGGCTTGATTGAAGCCAAAATAAGTGCACCGACAACCGAAAGAACAAGCTCGGGGAGCATATATGAGCCGTTGTAAACCAGTGAATACACCGCCGCAAGACCTTCGCCTGAAAATGTGTTGATAATTTTAAGACCGAACTCATTAACGCTCAGGGTGTCAACGGCATATTCTCTCCAGATGATGAATCCTGTAACAAAGTGGCAAACAAATCTGAGGAAAACTGCAAAGCCTGCGCCCAATGCAAACGAAACCTTGCTGTTTTTAATTTTGTTTTTAAAAACACCTGAAAGACCGACAACTGCAAAAGCAACAAGATAGTCAAACAAAAGACAAATCATAAAGTTGAGCATATTGTCTGTGAGGTAAGCCAATGTTCCGGATGCACCCATAAGACAGTCGATTGCACCCCATACAGCACCGCAGGCAAGTCCCCATTTTGCTCCGTAGGCGTAGCCTGCAAAGGCGATAGGCACCATACTGAAAAGAGTTATTGCACCGCCGTAAGGCAATTCAAAAATCTTGATGAATGAAAGCACTACGGACATTGCTGTCATTATTCCGCAGACAGCCAGCGTTTTTGTGTTGTTTTTCATAAAAACACATCCTTTGATTATTTTCAATCAAATGCACCTGCAGAATAAAAAAGCGCCTGTAAAAATACAGGCGCAAAAACTTTTATTTCTAAATAACTTCCTACGCCGGTATTACCCGTATCAGGTTAAAGGGTATAATCTCAGCCGAATCAAAATTCAGCACCCCTGTATTTGATTGTAGCATTACTATACAACCTTGAAACTTATTTGTCAAGAGCTTTTTTGCCCTCTTCGGTTTCGCGGTAATATTGTGTTTTGGGGTTGGGATGCTTTGTGCTTGCCCAAAGCTCGTCCGCAACAGGCTGCCACTCTTTTGCAAACCTGTCACATTTTGAGCAGAGGGTTTCAACATCCTCTTTGGTAATCAGGTCGGTTGAATCAGCGCCGGTTTTTGCCACCATTGCTCGGAGCTTGTCCGGGTTTTCAAGCATAGGACAGGGGCGGAGGTGGTTATCGTTGAAGGGCTGGTTGTGATAAAACTCTGTAAACAGGGGGCGCTTCAGCGCTTCAAGAAGTGTGTGCTTGCGGATGTTTGAGTCAGAATAGTGAATGAAAACGCAAGGCTCAATGTCGCCTGCTGAGTTGATATGGAAATATCTTCTGCCGCCTGCAATACAGCCGCCAACATATTCACCGTCATTCTGGAAGTCCATAATAAACAAGGGCTTGCCGGTTTCACTGCTTCTGATTTTGCGGAGCCATTTGTACATCTGAACTCGCTGCTCAGGTGTGGGGATAAGCTCGGGCACAGCGCCGCTGCCGATGGGCATATAGTTGAAATAAAGTCCGAATTTTACGCCTTTTTCAAGCATAAGGTCAAGGAACTCATCACTTGTAACATAAGGAATGTTCTGCCTTGTGTAGCAAACGGAAATGCCAAAGAGACAGCCGTTCTTTTTGAGAAGGTCCATAGCGGCCATTGTTTCACCGTAGCTGCCTTCACCTCGGCGGAAGTCGTTGCTTTCTTCACTGCCTTCAACGCTGAGCGCGAGGGTGAGGTTGCCCACACGGAGCATATCCTCGCAGAACTTCTGGTCAACAAGAGTGGCGTTTGTGTAAGCAAGGAAAGCACAGTCGGGATGTGCTTCGCAAAGCTTGAGCACGTCATCCTTTCTCACAAGAGGCTCACCGCCTGTGAACATATAGAAGTGTGTGCCCATTTCAACACCCTGGGTAACAATGCTGTCAAGCTCCTCGTAAGAGAGGTTGAGCTTGTGACCGTATTCTGCACTCCAGCAGCCCTTACACTTTTTGTTGCAGGCGCTTGTGGGGTCAAGAAGAATGATCCACGGAATGTTGCAACCGTATTTGTCGCGGTTTTCTCTGACAGCCCTTGTTCCTCTCAGACCGCCGCCCACGCCAAAGGCCATAATCATTTTTCTCAGGTGGTCGTGGTCAATGTCACGGAGCACGTGCTCGGCATATCTGAACCAAACGCTGTTTTCATCAGCAATTGCTTCCTTAGCTTTCTGAAAGTTCTTCTGCGGAAAAATCTTTATAAACAGTTTTTCTGCAACGTCAGCAAGCTTTGTAAGATTTTTGCGGGGGTTTTTATGAACATACTTGAGAGTGTTTTTTACGAGCAGATTGATAGATGCCCATTGAAGCTTTTCTTTAATCATCTCAGATATCCTTTCATAAAAAGTTTACATACAGTTATATATTTTTACATATTTTTGCGTTAAAGTCAACATACACAAAGGTTATTATTGTGTAATAACAGTAAAAAATATGTGTTTTTACAAAACAGATTAAAGATTTTGTTGAAATTTTTCCTCCGTGAGGTTATACTACCATAGATATTCCTACTTTAACGGAGGAGCTATGAAAAACAAAATTCTCAACATATTTAAAGTATTGCTTGCGGTTGTAATTATGATTGTAACCATTATCAACTATGAAACTCTTTCAAATCTTGACATCCGTCAGCTTATTGCTTCGGCAGACAGTTTTGCACTTGCGACGGCCCTGATAATGGGTGTGTATTTTGTTAAATCTTTTGTTTTTGTTGTTCCCGCATCGCTGATTTATATTGCAGTGGGCATGGCATTTGAAACATGGCAGGCGCTGATAATAAATGCAGTCGGCATTGCAATTGAGGTAATCTGCACCTACTATCTCGGTAAGTTTTTGGGAAAAGATGCAGTAACCAAAAAGCTCAGCGGCAACAAGGCAGGGGAAAAGCTCCTTAATATGAAGTCAAAAAACAAAAATCTGATGATTTTCATAGCGCGTTTTACAGGTGTTCCCATTGATTTTACAAGTTTGTTTATGGGCGCTTTTGATTTCAGATTTTTACCATATCTGATAATGTCATTGTTGGGGCTTCTTCCCAGGGTTTTTGTTCTCACTGTTATCGGCGACGGGTTTTATGAGCTGATACCGATGAAGTATATAATCATAGCCGTAATTGTTGCAATTCCTGTCGGATTAGCGGCGTTTTTGATAAAGAAAATTGCAGATAAAAGAAAAACAGAAAATTAACAAAAAAGTATTTGCAAAATGCTATATTAGTGGTATAATAGGATGTCACAGTATTTATTTTGGTAAATATGCACTTTTTTAACATCACTCAAGGAGGATATAAAATGGCACAGCCGATTTTGGAAATCAAAAATCTGAAAAAAAGCTATGGCTCTCATCAGGTTTTGCGCGGTGTTTCGTTCAACATTGAGCCCGGCAAAATCGTTGGTCTTCTCGGTCCCAACGGTTGCGGTAAAACTTCGATGATTAAATCAATAGTCGGTCTTATTAACGACTACGAGGGTGAAATTCTCATCAACGGAGAAAAGCCCGGTGTCAACTCAAAAAATGACATTGCTTATCTCCCCGAAAAGAACTTTCTCCCTGCATGGATGACTCCCAAGGCTGCCATCAACTATATGGCAGACTTCTACAAGAATTTTAACAAAGACAAGGCTTATGAAATGCTTCGCGCTTTTGAGCTTGACGAAAAGCAGAAAATCAAAACAATGTCCAAGGGTCAGCAGGAAAAGGTTCAGCTTCTTCTTGTTATGAGCCGTGAGGCAAAGCTTTATATTCTCGACGAGCCTCTCGGAGGTGTTGACCCCGTTGCAAGAGATTTCATTCTTGAAACAATTATGAAAAATCACCTTGCAAACTCAACAATTCTGCTTTCAACTCACCTTATCTATGACATTGAGGGTATTCTCGACAGAGTTGTTATGATCAAGGGCGGAGTTCTTGCCGCTAACACAGACGTTGAAACTGTCAGAAAGCATGATATGACAGTTGAGGGCTTGTTCAAGGAGGTGTTCCGCTATGATGCTTAAGCTTCTTAAAAATGACTTTATTTCAACCGGCAGAATTATGGGCGTTATCTATCTGATTGTTGCAGGCATTTCGGCAGGTACACTCATTTCTCACTACACCAAGGCAGACGCCGAAATGACCGTTGTTGAAGCTATGGGTATCGCATTGCTTCTTCTCGTTTCACTTTGCCTTTTTGTGCTCACAGTTGTTTTTGTGCTCACAGATTTTCAAAAAACGCTGTATGGTGAGCAGGGCTATCTCACCTTCACTCTTCCCGTTAAAAGCTGGATGATTCTTGCTTCAAAGGTTATCGTTTCCGCAGTGTGGTTTGTTATTGCTCTTGCTGCATTGCTTGCAAGCCTTTGGGTCACAATTGTTGTTCTCAAAGAAGAAATTCTCGGCGAAAACTACGACTTGATTATGGGAATGCTTGAGCAGGTGGCAACGGTTAATGTTGCATCAACCATTTTCTCAATCATCATCAGAATCATTCTTTATTTCATTCAGTTTGCATTTTTCACCATCACTGTTTTCTTCACAAGCACAGTTGCCAACACAAGACATTTCCAGAAAAAGCCCATTTTCTGGACAATTGTTTTCTTTGTTCCCATTGCAGGTCTGGCAACCAAGTTTGCGGAGTTTATCAACGATAAAATCGTTTTTTCACTTTTCTTTATCGACGGCAAAATGAGCCTTGTTACTGACAACCTTCAGTATGCAAGACTTATGGCAAACGGCAATTCTCCCGTTGATATAGCTTCAATTTTTGTTTATCTTCTTCTCGGTGCAGGCATTTTCTTTGCGACTCATTTCATTATGAGCAAAAAGGTTAACATCAGATAATGCGCATCGGAATTTTCGGCGGAACCTTTAATCCGCCCCACCAAGGACATAAAAAGCTTGCTCTTGAATTTATGAGCAGGCTTTCGTTGGATTTTATGATGATTATTCCGACGTACACTCCTCCGCACAAAGAGGCTTCCGACCTGGCAACAGGGGAGGACAGGCTCAATATGTGCAGGCTCTGCTTTTGGGAGGATTGCTTTTCAGTGAGTGATATTGAGCTTCGGCGCAAAGGCAAAAGCTACACTGTCAACACCCTGAAACAAATCAAGGAGCTTCACCCCGATGATGAGCTGTTTTTTATAATGGGTTCGGATATGCTTCTTTCTTTCCATACCTGGCGTGAGCCGGAAGAGATACTTAACCTTGCCTCAATCTGCGCCGCCACAAGGGAGGAAGGGCTCACCGAGGAGCTTTGCAGCTATGTTGAAGAAAAATATTTTCACCGTAAGGACAGATTCACCGTTTTTGATTTTGACCCTCTTGAGGTCAGCTCGACATGGATAAGAAACAATCCCGGTGAGGCTATGGAGCGGGAGTTAATAAATGACGGTGTCGGAAATTATATTCAGGAAAGAGGACTTTACCGCTGATGATATGGAACAATGAAAAAATAATTGATGTTCTTCGTCAAAGGCTTGTTGAACCAAGGTTTATCCACAGCCTGAATGTTGCCGACAGTGCCCGGGATCTTGCGCTGATTTACGGCTCAGATGCAGATCTTTGCTACACCGCGGGTCTTCTCCATGATATAACAAAAAACGCTTGTGATGACGAGCATCTCAGTCTCTTTGAAAAAGGCGGAGTTGTTCTCACCGAAGCTGAAAAAAACAACAAAAAGCTCTGGCACGCTATGTCGGGCGAGCAGTTTGTGAGGCAACATACCGACATTGAAAACGAAGAGATTTTCAATGCCGTCAGGTATCACACCACAGGCAGGGCAGGTATGGGCCTTACAGAAAAAATTATCTACATCGCAGACTTTATTTCTGCCGAAAGAAATTATCCCGATGTGGATGTTATGCGTGCCCTGTCTGCCAAAAGCCTTGAAGAAGCAATGCTTTATTCTTTGCGCTACACTATACCCGATTTAATCAGAAAGGGTCAGACGGTTCACCCCGACAGTGTTGAGCTTTATAACGAATTATTGAAAGAGGTCAGATTATGACACCAAGAGAAATTGCAGAAAAAATTGTTAAAGCCCTTGACGAAAAAAAGGGTATGGACATCTGTCTGATAGCTACCACTCAGGTAACTGTTGTTGCAGATTATTTTGTGATTGTAAACGGTACTTCAAACACTCACGTCAAGGCACTTGCCGATGAGGTTGAATATGCTCTTTCACTTGAGGGCAAAAATGCAACTCACGTTGAAGGCAAAGCAACAGGCTGGATTCTTCTTGATTATGACAGTGTTGTTGTTCACGTGTTTACAAAAGAAGCAAGAGAGTATTATAATCTCGAAAAGCTCTGGGCAGACGGTGAGCAGATTGACATCTCCTCACTTGTAACAGCCGACTGATTTTCGATTTCATAAAAGGAAGGGATTTATGATGGGTTACGATTTTAAAACGGTAGAAAAGAAATGGCAGAAGCATTGGGAAGAAACCGGTGTTTTCCACGCAAAGCAGGATTTCACACTTCCTAAGTTTTATTGTCTTGTAGAATTTCCTTATCCTTCAGGTCAGGGTCTTCATGTAGGACATCCCCGCTCTTACACAGCGTTGGATGTTGTTGCAAGAAAGAAGCGTCTTGAAGGCTACAATGTTCTCTATCCTATGGGTTGGGATGCTTTCGGTCTTCCCACCGAGAACTTTGCAATCAAAAATCACATTCACCCCGCAGAGGTAACAAAGCAGAATGTTGCTCACTTCAAGGAGCAGCTTCAGTCTTTGGGCTTCTCTTTTGACTGGAGCAGAGAAATCAACACAACTGACCCCAAATACTACAAGTGGACTCAGTGGATTTTCCTTCAGCTTTTCAAAAAAGGACTTGCCTACAAAAAAGAAATGGCTGTTAACTGGTGTACCTCCTGTAAGTGCGTTCTTGCCAACGAAGAGGTTGTCAACGGCGTTTGTGAGCGTTGCGGCAGTGAAGTTGTAAGAAAAGTCAAGAGTCAGTGGATGCTCAAAATCACAGAGTACGCTCAGCGTCTTATCGATGACCTTGATGGTCTTGAATTCATCGACAGAGTTAAAACTCAGCAGAAAAACTGGATTGGCCGTTCAACAGGCGCAGAGGTTGACTTTGTTGCAACAACAGGCGATGTGCTCACAGTTTATACCACACGCCCCGATACTCTTTTCGGCGCAACATATATGGTTGTTTCTCCCGAACATCCTTACCTTGAAAAATGGGCAGACAAGCTTGAAAATATGGACGAAATCCGTGCATATCAGCAGGAAGCTATGAGAAAGTCCGACTTCGAAAGAACAGAAGTAAACAAGGACAAAACAGGCGTTATGCTCAAGGGTGTTAAGGCAATCAACCCCGTAAACGGCAACGAAATTCCCATTTTCATTTCAGACTATGTTCTTGTTTCTTACGGAACAGGCGCTATTATGGCTGTTCCTGCCCACGATACAAGAGACTGGGAATTTGCAAAGAAATTCAACATTCCTATGGTTGAGGTTGTTAAGGGCGGCAATATTGAAGAAGAAGCCTTTACCGACTGCGCCACAGGCGTTATGGTAAATTCAGGCTTCCTCACCGGTATGAGCGTTGAAGAAGCTAAAGAAGCTATCAAGGCATGGCTTGAAGAAAACAACAAAGGCAAAACCAAGGTTAACTTCAAGCTTCGCGACTGGGTGTTCTCACGTCAGAGATATTGGGGTGAGCCCATTCCTCTTGTAAACTGTGAGAAGTGCGGTTGGGTTGCAATTCCCGAAGATCAGCTTCCTCTTGAGCTTCCCGATGTAGATTCATACGAGCCCACCGAAAACGGTGAATCACCTCTTGCACCTATGACAGATTGGGTTAACACAACTTGCCCCTGCTGCGGCGGACCCGCAAAGCGTGAAACCGACACAATGCCTCAGTGGGCAGGCTCATCTTGGTACTTCCTTCGTTACTGTGACCCCCACAACGATGAAGCTCTTGCTTCCAAAGAAGCCCTTGAATATTGGGCACCTGTTGATTGGTACAACGGCGGTATGGAGCACACAACGCTCCACCTTCTTTACAGCCGTTTCTGGCACAAGTTCCTTTACGATATCGGTGTTGTTCCCTCAGCCGAGCCTTACTCAAAGCGTACAAGCCACGGTATGATTCTTGGTGAAAACGGTGAAAAGATGTCAAAGTCAAGAGGCAACGTTGTAAACCCCGACGATATCGTTAATGAATACGGTGCCGATACAATGCGCCTTTATGAAATGTTCATAGGTGACTTTGAAAAGGCTGCTCCCTGGAATTCAGCAAGCATCAAGGGCTGCCGCCGCTTTGTTGACAGAGTATGGAATCTTCAGGATATCGTTGTTGACGGTGATTCTTACCGTGAAAGTCTTGAAACATCATTCCACAAAACAATCAAGAAGGTAACAGAGGATATTGATAACCTTAAGGCAAACACAGCTATTGCAGCAATGATGGCTCTTCTCAATGAGATTGCCGACACAGGCTCAATCACAAGAGAAGAATACAAAACCTTCACTCTTCTTCTTAACCCCTTTGCTCCTCATGTAACAGAAGAAATCTGGAATGTGATGAATTTCGGCGGTGTTGTAACAGACCATAAGTGGCCTGCTTATGACGAAGAAAAGTGCAAGGAAAATTCAATTGAAATCGTAGCTCAGATTAACGGCAAGGTTCGCGCCAAGCTTGTTATTCCTGCAGATATTGAAGCAGATGAGGCTATTGCACTTGCCAAGGCTGATGAAAAAATTGCAGAAGCAATTGACGGCAAAACAATCGTTAAAGAGCTTTATGTAAAGGGCAGACTTGTAAATATCGTTGTAAGATAAATTTTCAAAAAACTCTTTACAAACACGATTTTTCGTGTTATACTATCGGTTGCGTGTTCCGCTTCTCGGATTTTGGAGTAAACTGCCAAGCAGTTATCACCTGCCTTAACCTGAGATGTCGGGCAAATAATAAAATGAGGTGAATTAAAATGACAAAAGCAGAAAAGACAGCAATTATGCAGGAGTATGCTCTTCACGAGGGTGACACAGGTTCTCCCGAGGTTCAGATCGCAGTTCTCACAAAGAGAATCAACGACCTCACCGAGCATCTTAAAACTCACAAGAAAGACCATCACTCACGCCGCGGCCTTCTTAAAATGGTTGGTCACAGACGTAACCTTCTTGCATATCTTCAGAAGGTAGATATCGAAAGATATCGTGCAATCATTGCAAAGCTTGGTATCCGTAAATAATTACCAAAAAAGGCGGGCAGTTATTTCTGCCTGCCTTGTTATCTTTATTGCGTTGATGTGATAAAGCAAAAGTCAGTAATCTTTCGTCAGGCTGTTGGTTTTAGCAGTGAATCGGCAGGTTGAGTAAGGCTCAAAATGCGGATTTATTGCTAAATCTTGCCTGACGTAGAAATAAAAAATAAGAGAGGTAAAGATTATGTTTTTCAAAGATTTCAAAACATTTGAAACCACACTTGCAGGTCGTCCTCTTGTAGTTGAAGTCGGCAAAATGGCTCAGCTCGCAGGCGGCTCATGTCTTGTTCGCTACGGCGAAACAGAAGTTCTTTGTACAGCAACAATGGCTGACAAACCCAGAGAGGGCGTTGATTTCTTCCCCCTTTCAGTTGACTTTGAAGAAAAGCTCTATTCAGTAGGCCGTATTCCCGGCTCATTCCAGCGCCGTGAAGGCAGAGCAAGCGAAAAGGCTACTCTTGCTTCACGTGTTATCGACAGACCCATCCGTCCTCTTTTCCCCAAGGATATGAGAAACGATGTTGGCGTTGTTGCCACAGTTATGTCTGTTGACCCCGATTGCTCACCCGAAATCACAGCTATGATTGGTGTTTCAATCGCAATTTCAATTTCAGAAATTCCTTGGGACGGCCCCATTTCAGGCGTTTCAGTCGGTCTTGTTGACGGCAAGTTCGTTATCAACCCCACAGAGGCTGAAAGAGAAGTTTCTGAAATGGCAGTTACAGTTGCTTCAACTTACGACCTCGTTGCTATGATTGAAGCAGGTGCAAACGAAGTTTCAAACGACGATATGTATGACGGCATTATGTATGCCCACAAGGTAAACCAGGAAGTTGTTGAATTCATCAGAGGCATCCAGGCTGAGGTTGGCAAGGCAAAGATTGACTTCCCCTCAAATGACCCTGCTCCCGAGATGTTTGATGCAATCAAAGAGTTTGCTATTGAAGACGTTAAGTTTGCTCTTGACACAGATGATAAGCGTATCCGCGACGAAAGACTCCGTCCTGTTTACGACGCTGTTCACGCTAAGTTTGATGAAGTTTATCCCGAAGAAATCGCCAAGATTGACGATTGTATGTACAAGCTTCAGAAATTTGTTGTAAGACGTTGGCTTCTTGATGAAGGCAAGCGTGTTGACGGTAGAGGTATTGATGAAATCCGTCCTCTCAACGCAGAGGTTGACCTTATCAGCCGTGCTCACGGTTCAGGTATGTTTACCCGCGGTCAGACTCAGGTTCTCACCGTTACAACTCTCGGACCTATGAGTGATGTTCAGCTTCTCGACGGTATCGACAATGAAACCACAAAGAGATATATGCACCACTACAATTTCCCCGCATACTCAGTTGGTGAAACCAAGCCCAGCAGAGGCCCCGGCCGTCGTGAAATCGGCCACGGCGCACTTGCAGAGCGTTCACTTGTTCCCGTTCTTCCTTCAGTTGAAGAGTTCCCCTACTGCATCCGTCTTGTTTCAGAAGTTCTTTCTTCAAACGGTTCAACATCACAGGGTTCAGTTTGCGGTTCAACTCTTTCACTTATGGCAGCAGGTGTTCCCATCAAGGCTCCCGTTGCAGGTATTTCCTGCGGTCTTGTAACAGAAGGCGACCGCTTTATGACAATGGTTGACATCCAGGGCGTTGAAGACTTCTTCGGCGATATGGACTTCAAGGTTGCAGGTACAAAGAAGGGTATCACATCAATCCAGATGGACCTTAAGGTTCACGGTCTTACTCCCGCAATCATCCGTGAAGCTCTTGATAAGACATACAAGGCTCGTTGCTACATCCTTGATGAGATTATGCTTCCCGTAATTTCAGAGCCTCGCAAAGAGCTTTCAAAATACGCTCCCAAAATGGTTACAACCAAGATTGACCCCTCTAAGATCGGTGATGTTATCGGTAAGCAGGGTAAGGTTATTCAGAAGATTTGCGAAGAATGCAACTGTAAAGTTGATGTTCAGGAAGACGGTAACATCTTCGTTAGCGCAATCAACATTGAAGATGCTCAGCGCGCATTGTTCATCATTGACACAATCGCAAAAGATCCCGAAGTTGGTGCAATCTATAAGGGTGTTGTTACAAGACTTATGGACTTCGGTGCATTTGTTGAAATTGCTCCCGGTAAAGAAGGCCTTGTTCACATCAGCCACCTTGATGTTAAGAGAACAGAAAAGGTTGAAGATGTTGTAACAGTAGGCGACGAGGTTATGGTTAAGATTCTCGGCATCGACGAGAAGGAAAGACTCAACCTTTCACGCCGTGAGGCTCTCATTGAGGTTGAAGGCCTTGTTCCCGAAAATGAAATCTCCGATGCTCCCAGACGTCCCGCAGGCAACAGAGGCCGTGGCGGACGCAGAGACGGTGGCCGCAGAGAAAAAAGAGACTAATTGAATTTATAGGGCGTTGACTTCAACGCCCTTGTTCTTTTGAGGTGCAATATGAAAGTTGCTACTAATTGTGAAGAATGTGCAAACTACATCTACGATGATGAATCAGAGTGTTACTGCTGTGATGTCAATCTTGATGAGGACGAAATGATGAAGTTCATCTCCGGCACATTTTATTCCTGCCCCTATTACAATCACTACGATGAATATAAAATTGTAAAAAAGCAAAATTAGGTTGCAAAATTTGTTCCGATACTGTATAATAGTTTAAAATACAGTGTCGGAGCTTTTTTATGAAAGATTTAATTATTGTCGGCGCAGGCGGTTTCGGCAGGGAAGTTAGTTGGCTCGTTTCGCGAATCAACGAAGTTGTTCCCCAGTGGAATCTCCTTGGATTTTTAGACAGCAATAGTGAACTTCAATCTAAAAATATCGATAAAGTCAATGTTATAGGTACGGTTGAGGATATTGTTAAATATCCCGATGCCTATGTGGTTTGTTGCGTTGCCAACACTCACATCCGCCGTATACTAGCTCAGAAGGTGGGTGCCAACCGTTTTGCCACCCTCATTGACCCTTCTGCAATCATTTCTCCAATGGCTGAAATCGGAGAGGGCAGTGTGGTTAATGCCGGTGCCGTAATAAGCGTTGATGTTAAAATCGGCAAGCATAATATTATCGGTGTCAACAGCACAGTGGGGCACGATGATGTGTTTGAAGATTTTGTTACACTCTATCCCTCGGTCAATGTTTCGGGCAAAGCGCTGGTTAAATCGGGTGTTGAGCTTGGCACAGGCACTCAGGTGCTTCAGGGTCACACAATCGGTGAAAATGCAATTGTAGGTGCAGGTGCGGTTGTTGTGGGTGATTTGCCGGGTAACTGCACAGCGGTCGGTGTTCCTGCAAAGGTGATTAAAGCAAATGAAAAAATGTGTTAGTTTAAAAAAGCGGGTTGTTGTTTTTGCAATAGCCGCGCTTTTTTGCGTTTTGTGTGTTTGCGCGTTTTGGCAAGGAATAGTTATCCGTGAATATACAAAAAACTCGGAGCTGGTGACGAAAAAAATCAAGGTTGCTCTCATAACTGATTTGCACAGTACCTTTTACGGTGAAAATCAGGAAAAGCTTGTGTCTGAAATAAATGCATATTCTCCCGATTTGATTTTACTTGCAGGAGATATAGCAGACGATGAAGTTCCTCACGACGGCACAAAAGTCCTTTTGAATCAGATTGCAAAAAAATATCCTTGCTATTATGTAACGGGTAATCACGAATTCTGGACATATGAAATTGATTCTGTCAAAGAAATGATTTCTTCCTACGGAGTGAATATTCTTTGCGGCGAAACGGCTGATGTTAAAATCGGAAATCAGACAGTAACCCTCGGCGGTGTTGATGACCCTGTTGGGCTTTGTAGTGATGATGAAGCATATCTCCCTAAAACCGAAGTGCCGCGAAAGTGGAAAGAACAGCTCGATTTTGTCAGCAGAGAAAACAGCGGTGAGAATTTTTCGATTTTGCTGTCTCACCGACCCGAGCAGGCGGAGCTTTATTCCAAAAGCGGATTCGACCTTGTGGTTGCGGGTCACGCTCACGGCGGACAGGTGAGAATTCCGTTTCTGATAAACGGATTGTATGCCCCCAATCAAGGCATTTTTCCAAAGTACGCAGGCGGGCTGTATGACCTTGGTGAAACGGATATGATAGTCAGCCGCGGTCTTTGTGTTGATAATAAGCCTCGTGTTTTTAATCCGCCTGAGCTTGTTTTTATAAACATTGAACCCAAATAAAAGGAGCAGGCTTATGCCTGCTCTTTATAAAATTCATTTATATAGTTTTCAATATCTGCCCTCGTCGCTTTCAAAGCGCCGGGGGTTTCCATTTTTAATGAAACTGTTGCGGTTGCAGTGAGAAGCGATGATGCGATGTCGCTGTGAAGCCTTTCGTTGATGTATGCTGCAAAGGTTGTGTCGCCTCTGCCTGTTCTTCCGCTGAGGTTGCGGGATTTGATGGGGCAGGTGTAAAAAACCTTGCCGTCATAGGCGAGCACCTCTGTGTTGTGGGTAATCATAATTTCCTTTGCACCCCACTCATGAAGAAGCTTGGCGGCTTCTTTTCTGTCGGTAAGGCCTGTGAGAATTTCAGCTTCTGCGGCATCTGTTTTAAGAAAATCAATGTAAGGAAGAATTTCTTTTTTGTCTGCCCAGTCTTCAAAAAACATTGTGCAGTCATCTTTTCTGTGGCGCAAAAAGCCCTGAACGTCAACGGCAATCTTACCGCGTTTGCTCAATTCCTTAATCATTTCACTCTTAAAATCACCGTAAATCAGCCCGGCAAAATGATAAATCTCTGCACAAATGCTTTCGGGAACATCCTCTGCAGTTATTTCATCACCTCGTGAAAAACACTTGCAATCGCGTCTTTCTTTGTCAGGGGTGAAATATTTGTTATACATATAGGTTGTGTCTTTTGAATCAAGTGCTATGATGTTTTCTCGCGGAATGGTGAAATAATCAAGCAGATTTTCGTCTTTTTTTGCAATCTTTGTCAATACACCAACATTGTGACCCAAGGCATAAGCGGAGGCAGAAGAATAAATAACAGCACCGCCGGGGATTTTTGCTTCGTTGTCAAGGTGGTCAATGTTTCTGTCAAGAGAGATGTGACCGATTATAAGAGAACTGTAGCTCATACAAGCAGCCCCTTTCTGAATTCGTCTTTGCGTGATTCATCTACATTGTTTTTAAAAAGGTTAAGCAAAAGAATTTCATGTGACTTTGAATAGTCTTCGGTCATAAAATCTCCTGCAACAATGTTCATTTTCTTGAGCTTTTCGGGGTCGGCAGCAATGCTTCTGAGCAATGATTTAAACTGGATTCTTAATGTTTTATCAAGCTTGCGAGGGGTCTTGAATCCGATATCAGAACCGATGTTAGGTGTCTGCTGAGTCTGGAACCAGAAAAGCCCGTCGTAGTCTTTATCAAAATATTTTTTGATTGAGTGAAGAAATCTTTGAGGAAGAAAACCGTGAGTGGTATTGTCCCACGGGGCATCTATCTGGCAGTTGACCGAATGCTGATAAGCCTCTTCATAATTGATGAGAATATATCTTTTTCCGGCCTTGCGGATGTCACCCATTGTTACATTTGAAATGTTGTCAAAGTCAGTGAGTGCATATTTTGAGGGCTGAATATATTCTTCAAGAAGCTCGTCCACCTTTTTGGGGTCAACTTTATATTTAAGCTTAATCGGACCTACCTGCTGGGGGTAATATTCGCGAAGGTCAATAATCAAAAATTCACTGTCATTTTCTTCAAGGATTTTTTTGAACTGCTTGAGGCTGTCTTCAAAGGGCTCGCCTTTCATAATGCCGTGGCACTGAACGACCTTGCCTTTTTTGGTGTCGAGGCGCATACAATAATAGCGCACGCCGTATTTGAACTGCTCATAAAGATTACCGTCCTGACAGCAGGCGGTGGGGTTCATACCGTAGCTGCCCGTGTTATGAGAGCCGGGAATAACCACGTCGCGCAATTTAACATCGTCTTTGATATAAGACATCCATTTGTCGTAAATCATAATGTCACCTCACAGATTATAACAAACCTTGATTTTTTCAAGAAGAACCTTTTTAATACTTTCAATGGCTTCAGGCATATAAATTTTAGGATCAAAGGCATCAGGAGCTTTGGCAAAAGCTGATTTGATGCCCGATGTATATGCCTGACGAAGCTCGGTTGCAAAGTTGATTTTTGAAATTCCTGCGTCAATGCAGGCTCTGAGTGTTTCGTCACTCAATCCCGATGCGCCGTGAAGAACAAGGGGTGTTTCAATGGCGGAATGAATTTCCTGTATTCTGTCAATGTTTATTTTAGGTGTACCCTTGTAAATTCCGTGGGCTGTGCCAACGCCGATTGCAAGAGTGCTGACCTTTGTTTTTTCAACAAATTCAACGGCTTCGCTGACCTTTGTGTAGTTTGCTTCAAGGTCGGTGTCGCCTTCTTCCTTGCCTCCGATTGTGCCTAACTCACCTTCAACCGAAACACCGTAAGGGGAGGCGAGCTCAACAACCTCTCTTGTTTTTGATACATTTGCTTCAAACGGGAGCGTGCTTCCGTCAAACATCACGGAGGTAAAGCCGCAGTCAATGCATTTTTTTGAAATTTCAATACCGCTTCCGTGGTCAAGATGCAATGCAAAATCCACATCGCAATCCGCCATAAGGGCTTTCATCATAGCGGGATAAGTGGCAACTCCTCCGTAATTGAGTGTGCGGGGAATCGTTTGCACAATAACGGGGAACCCTGTTTCCTTCATCACCTGTGCCACAGCTATTGCGGATTCGAGGTTATCAATGTTAAATGCGGGAATTGCCTGCTTTTTAAGCGAAGCTTCCTTCATAAGCTTATAAGCTGTAACCGAAGCCATATTATCATTCCTTTGAAAAGATAGTTCTATTTTATATCCATTTTGCTAAAGTGTCAATATTTTAATATCCGCCTGACGGAATTTGACAAAATTACCGACGCCGTTGTTTTTATAATATCGGGAACGATAAAGGGTATGACGCAAATCATCAGCGTTTCTCCAAAGCTGACAGAATTGCCGAGGTAAATGTATTTGTACCACATTGTGCCGCAAATGTAGCAAGCAATCTGCCCTGCAATCATAGAAACGGGAAGCACCCATTTTTTCTGAGGCAACTTCTTTGTTATTGTGCCTATGATTATTGCGGCAAAAACAAAGCCGAGCAGATATCCGCCCGTTGGCCCTGCAACAACTGCTGCACCGCTTCGGAAACCTGTGAAAACAGGCACCCCTGCAAGCCCCAGCAAGATATAAATCACAACGCTGATTACGGATTTTTTTGCTCCCAGCACAGCTGCCGCAGTGAAAACTGCAAAGGTCTGCAACGAAACGGGTACACCCATAGGGATGCTCAGCCACGAGCAGATGCAGATGATTGCCGTAAACAGAGAAATCAATGCAATGTCAACGGTAAATTTTTTGTTGTTTTTTTTGTTCAAAAAGACACAACCTTATCAATTATCTGCTTTATTGTATCATTTTTTTTGATTTTTGCAAACAAAAGATTTTTATTTGTAACTTTTTTGTTAATTTCCTTATTAACATATTGATTTGTATGTATCATTTGTAATATAATCTGAAAGTAAATAAATGTAAAAGAGGCTTTTTTATGGAGAAGAAAATGAGTAAGAAAAAAATTGCAATGCTCTGCACCCTCGGTGTGGTTATTCTTGCATTGCTTGCTCTGGCAATCGGCTACATTGCCGGTTGGTTTGACAAGGGCTATGATGTTGACGTTGTGACTGTTGCTCAGCGTGACATCACCGCAACCTTTGATACCTCGGGCACAGTTTCCTCAAGCAAAGAGGGTGTGTTCAATGTTGTTGACGGCATCAAGGTTAAAAAGGTGAATGTTAAGGTTGGCTCTCTTGTTAAAAAGGGTGACGTGCTTGCCGAGTTTGATGCAAGCTCACTTAATTCTGTTCTTGCCGAAAAGCAGTCTGCTCTCAACAGCGCTTCAAAAGCATATAAAGACTATCAGTCTGCTTCCGCTACTGCAAAGTCACAGCTGTCTTCTCTTAAAACTCAGGTTGCTCAGGCAGAAAAAACTGTTGCAGACCTTGAGCTGAAGTCACAGCAGACTCAGAAAGAGGCTGACAAGGAGACCCAGCAGCAGGCACAGGATGCTAAAGATAACCTTTCTTCACTCACTAACGATTCTTCTCTTGCAGGCAAAATTATAGATAACATTGTAAATTCAAGTGAAAGCCTTCAGAATATCAAAAAGATGCTTGATGCAATTTCTTCAATGAGCAGCGGCTCAGGTGATATGTCCGCTTTGCTGGGCGGTATGTCTGCCGGTAGCTCTCAGTATGAGCTTATGCAGGCTCAGATGGAGCTTGCAAGCCTTAAAATGACTCTTATGACAACCGAGGCTCAGGCTAACGGAAGTCTTGAAACTGTGTATAAATCAGTTTGTGAATCAGCTCTTAAAGGCTACAATGAAACAAAAGCTACTATCGACACCCTTAACACCGGCTGGATTGCTGCTGAAGACGGTGTTGTCAGCGAGGTTAACATCACCGAAGGTGAAAAAGTTAAGATTGAAACCGGCTCTTCCACCGCTTCTTTTGATATGACATCAATCCTCAGTGCCGTTACATCAGGCGGCGATGTTTCTTCTCTTGTCAGCGGACTTTTTGCCACCGACAATGTGGGTATGCGCGTTCAGTATTATCCCCTTGAGGTTTCATTTATGATTAACAAGGGTGACCTTGCCGATGTATCTGTCGGCAAAAAGGTTAAAATTGAATCAGAAACAGGAGCAGCCCTTGACGGTGAGGTTACATTTGTTGCCGCAGTTGCAAGTGCATCTTCCGGTATGGATATCAACGCCCTTCTCGGCGGTGCAAGCGGTTCGGCAGGCGGTATCAAAACAGTTGTTACCATCAATGAGCCCGACAGCGGTGTTGTTATCGGCCTTGATGCTGATGTTTCAATCGAAACCGAGCAGAAGCAGGATTGTGTAACAGTTCCTGTTGAGTCAATTACTTATGACGATAAGCACGCATATGTGTTCATTTATGACCCCGCAGAAAAAATCATTAAGCAGACTGTTGTTGAAACAGGTATTCTCGACGGCACATATTATGAAATTCTTTCAGGTGTTGAGCAGGGCGATATTATTGTAAGAACTCCTGTTTCAATTATGCTTGACGGCGATAAAGTTATTGCTCACAACGTAGACGAAAAATAAGCGGAGGAATTACCGTGAGTATATGGGAAAACATTAAAATAGCGGTTTACAGTATCCGCACCAATATGATGCGTTCGCTTCTGACAATGCTGGGCATTATCATTGGTGTTGCCGCTGTTATTGCCATAATCACCGTTGGCAACGGAGGCCGTGACTTCATTGTGGATATGATGAGTGATATGAGCTCGGGCGCTGTTACAATCAACGTTGCCACAGATGCATCACAGGGTGAAAAAATCACATCTGAGGATATCAAGGCGCTCAAAAGCCTTGAGGCTGTCAAATACGCCACACCTATGGATTACAAAATCGGCTCTGCCATTATTGACGATGAGCCGTCAATGTGCATTGCTCTTTCGGGCAATGAGGATTTGGCAAAGGTTATGAACATAACAATGCGCAGGGGCCGTTTCTTCACCGCAGAGGAATGTGAAAACGGCGCAAATGTATGCGTTATTACCGAAATTACGGCTTTTATGGTTTTTGGCGACCTTGACTGTATCGGTGAATATATCAATTACACTCTCAACGAAAAAAGCGTAAGGCTGCGCATCATCGGTATCACCAATGCAGACCTTACAGCCAGCTCATCTTCATCAGCTTCAATGACAAATGTGATGGGCTCTGATGCGATGCAGAACAACCCCATGATGCAGACGGGTGTTGCAATGTCTATGGTGATTACTCCCATTGCCGTAACTGATGCGTTGGGCGGCACAAACACCTACATCTCTCTTTATGTTATGGCGGCTGACCAGGAGCAGGCAGACACCATCGGAAATGTTGTTAAAAACATTCTTTATGCCCGCCACGGCAATTTCGGCTCGGACACCTACACGGCAATGAATATGGAAAGTCTTACCGAAATGGTTGATAAAATCGTAAATCTTTTCACCACCTTTGTTGCAGGCATCAGCGCCATTGCGCTTCTTGTCGGCGGTATCGGTGTTATGAACATTATGCTGGTTTCCGTTACCGAAAGAACCCGTGAAATCGGTATCAGAAAATCCCTCGGTGCCCGAACCTCCACCATTATGTTCCAGTTCCTCACAGAGTCTATTATTCTTTGTGTAATCGGCGGTGTAGTGGGCTTGATTCTCGGTGTAGGTATGGCGGCTGTGGTTGCTGATGTTGCAGGAATTGCCATTAAGGTTGAAGTGAGCACAATTGCCATTGCAATCGGTTTTGCAAGCGCCGTTGGTATTTTCTTCGGCATTTACCCTGCAAGAAAAGCGGCAAAGATGTTGCCTATTGAAGCTTTGAGGAGGGATTAAAATGAGTCTTATAGATGTTCGTGATGTTTATAAAATTTATAATCCCGGTGAAAATGAAGTCAGAGCCCTTGACGGCGTGAGCCTTACCATTGAAAAAGGTGAGTTTGTTGCCATTATCGGCCAGTCTGGTTCAGGCAAATCCACCCTTATGAATATGCTCGGTCTCCTTGATGTGAGCACCTCGGGTGAATATTATATGGACGGCATCAACGTTTCTCATATGACGGACGATGAGCTTTCCTTAATCCGCAATGAAAAAATCGGCTTCATTTTTCAGGGCTTCAATCTCATTTCAAGCCTCACTGCCAAGGGTAATGTTGAGCTTCCTTTGGTTTACCGCGGAATGAAAAAGGCTGAACGTGAGGCGCTTTCCAAAAAGGCTCTAGAAATGGTAGGTCTTGAAAAAAGAATGTTCCACCGTCCTGCACAGATGTCGGGCGGTCAGCAGCAGAGAGTTGCCATCGCAAGGGCAATTGCCGCAAAGCCACCCATAATTCTTGCCGACGAGCCAACGGGTAACCTTGACTCCCATTCGGGTAAGGATGTTATGAAAATTATTCATCAGCTTCACGAAGAGGGCAGAACAATAATTCTTATCACTCACGATAATGACATTGCCGCCGAAGCACAGCGTGTTATCAGAATTCAGGACGGCAAAATAGTTGACGATTATTTTAATAAGTAAGTTGGCGACGGTCGAACACTGCATGGTTTTGGAAGACAAATTTCCGCCCTGACATCGTCAAAGACTTTTGCAATACGAAAGTATCACTGCAAGCCTTTTCCTTGTCATAACGAAAATTTTTGTCTTACAAAACTGCAAGGCACCTAAAATTGTAAAGGTTTTGGTGTAGCAAGTTGTTTTGAGTCGCCGATATACTGGCGTATTTCAAGACGATAAAACGGCTTGATACGCTGAAAGATTTAAATTTTAGGCATACAGGGTTCGACTGTTGCCAACTTAATATATAACACCAGCCACTGCGGTTGGTGTTTTCCTTTGGAGGCATTTTTATGGAAATCAGACGAGCTTACAAAAAAGATGCAGACGGAATAAATTCACTTCTGCGTCAGGTTCTTGAGGTTCATCATCAGGGCAGACCTGATATTTTTAAGTCAGGTGGCAAAAAATATACCGATGAAGAACTTCTCTCAATTATTGCTGACGATTCAAGACCCATTTTTGTTGCTGTTGAGGAAAATGTTGTTATGGGTTACGCTTTTTGCATTTTTCAACAGCACAAAGACAATAATATTTTCACTGATATAAAAACTATTTATATTGATGATTTGTGTGTTGATGAAAATGCAAGAGGAAAATACATCGGCAC
>JBGVFJ010000031.1:0-14194 GCA_045121005.1 Acutalibacteraceae bacterium | reverse complement strand
AAAAACCCTACCGTCTTTACCTGGACGCTTTTGTCTGAAAAATGCAGGGCCGCCGTCATCAAGCTTAATAAGAATTGCAGCAACCAACATCAAGGGTGAAAAAACTAACAACGCAAAAAGACTGCAAATAAAATCCAATGCTCTTTTTACGCTTTTGTACATTTCACTCACCCCTTGTTTTTATTACTCATTTTCGTGATAGTTGGGAACAACTGTTTTAAGCAATTCTCTTATTTGTGTTGAATCTGCTTTTTTCAGTGCTTCAAGCTGAGAAACAAACAAATCGTCATCCATTTTAACGGGACTTGTAACATAAATCTTGTTATTTGCTGTCATTTTTCTGTCGGCAACCTCATCCTCAAGGGCAAGCTCTTCATAAAGCTTTTCCCCGGGACGCAAGCCTGTAAACTTGATATCGATATCAACATAAGGTTTGTAGCCGGAAAGGCTGATAAGATTTTCCGCAAGGGTTAAAATTTTAACGGGCTCACCCATATCAAGCACAAAAATCTCACCGCCCGATGCCATACCGCCTGCCTGAACAACAAGCTGTGAAGCTTCGGGAATAGTCATAAAATATCTTGTAATGTCGGGGTGGGTAACCGTTACGGGACCGCCCGCTTTAATCTGCTCTGTAAAAAGAGGAATAACACTGCCGCTTGAACCAAGAACATTGCCGAAACGAACTGCCGCAAATTTGGTGGAATTCTGACATTTTCTTTCAAAATACTGAATAATCATTTCCGTTACGCGTTTGGTGGCGCCCATAACGTTTGTGGGATTAACTGCCTTGTCAGTTGAAATACTCACGAAGCGTTCAACTTTGTATTCCACCGCAAGCTTTGCCATGTTGTATGTACCGAAAACATTGTTTTTAACAGCTTCCTTAGGGCTGTCTTCCATCAAAGGCACATGTTTATGAGCCGCGGCGTGGAAAACAACATCGGGATGAAATTCTTCGAAAACTTCTCTCACACGGTCCTCATCTCTTACCGAGCCGATTCTGATGTGAACCTCCGGATAACCGCTGTAGAATTTATCAAGCTGATTTTTAAGCACGTATGCATTGTTTTCGTAAATGTCGAATATAACTATCCTTGCGGGAGAGTATTTTGAAATCTGTCGGCAAAGCTCGCTTCCGATTGAACCGCCGCCGCCTGTTACAAGAATGGTCTTGCCTGTTATGTATTTGCAGATTTCCGTGTCAAGCTTAACCTCTGGTCTTGAAAGAAGGTCGGTGATATTTACATCTCTGATTTTGGAATCCGTTCCCTCAACCATTTCAAGCACGCTGGGTGAAATCTTCAGCTTGCGGCCTGTTGAAACGCAGATGTTCAGAATCTCATTAAGTCTTGTGTCGTCTGCAGAGGGAATGCAGATAATAATTGTATCAATTCTGTATTTTTCTGCAAGCTCCGCAATGTCGTTACAGCTACCCTTAACAGGCACACCTCTGATTGACTGACCCTGCTTGAAGGGGTTGTCGTCAACGGCAATAACAGGCTTGCCCTTGTGATAGTTATTAGCTTCAAGCTCTTTGATAATAATCATACCCATATCGCCTGCGCCGACAATCATCACGCGGTTGGTGTTTTTGTGAAAAAGCCATAAAAAATCTTTTGCAGATCGTCTGAGCAAACGGTAGCTCAATCTGAAAGCACAGGTGAAAAACAAAATCAATGCTGTGCTGACTATGTAGAAGGATGTACCGAAATTTCCGCCTTCAACGCTTGAAACAGCCAAACCGAAATTTGACATAATAAGGTCAACGGCAATACTGGAAAGTGCACCCATAATTGTTGCACCGAAAATTTTAAAAAGCTCTTTGGTGCCGGCATATTCCCACATGCTTTTGTAAACCTCGAAGGCTTTATACAAAAACAGAAAAATAAGGGTAACCGGAACACTTCTCTGCACAATTGCCATAAAACCGTCAGGACCGATTTTTTCAACAAAGGCAGCAAGAACAACGGCCAGATTTATGGCAATAATATCGTAAATTACCATTGCAAATTTTTTAGTTTTGATATTGGTGAAATCCATTTAAAAATCAACCGCTTTCATCAAAATTCAAGACACAATTCGGGGATTGTATAATTATAGAATATTGTAATATATAATACTAAAATTGTCAATATTTTTGTGTTGACAATGTTTTATATAAATGCTAAAATTTAGAAAAATGTGAGGTGTTTTTATGCTTGGATTAGGTGTGTGGGAGGTTCCCGTAAACTCAATGTTTTTTAAGGGAACGGCAAAGATAACCGTCATTGATAATAACGGTGAATATGATTTCAAATTCGAGGTTCCCGGCTTCAATGTGCCTGAAATGGACATTTCAAACCTTAAAATCAGCGGCAACACCCTCAGTGCAGATGCAACCTGCGATATGCTCAAGGGCAAAATGCTTCATGTTGATGTCACCTTTGAAGAAACCGCCTGCAAGGGCATTCTCCACGGTCCTATGGGCATTAAAATCAAGCTTAACGGAACAAAAGTGGGATAAAATTAAGCAGTGCATTTCATTGAGATGCACTGCTTTTGTTTTACAGATGTTTGATTTCGGATTTATATTTTTCGATAAGTCTATTGTTGATTTCGTCGCCGCCGTCGATGTTTGAGGAGGCGTAATGCTCGGGTGAAAAGCCGTTTTCCGCACAGATTTCAACCGCGCCTGCCACAGCCGCATTGAGAAGCATTGCGCCCATAACCGTTGATGTGGGGCAGATTTCACCTTCGATGCCGTCAATTTCTATTGATGCATCACCTACACAACCGCCGTTATCCAACACGGTGTGGGCAATTTCGCAAAGGCGCATTCCGCTTTTGTGGCGTGATGCCCCTGCCATAGTGTGCTCAAGGTTAGTCAGCGCAATCACGTTGAGCCCCTTTTCCTTGCAAAGCAGAGCCATATCCACCACAACGCCGTTTCTGCCGGAGTTTGAAATGATGATGATTGTATCATTTTCTTTGAGACCGTATTCTGTGAAAATTTTTTCTGCAAGACCTTCTTCGCGTTCAACAAGAGTGCTGCCCGAAGCGGAGAGGTGGAGCATAAGAGAATCCACCAGAATCGGCTGAACATGCACAAGCCCGCCGGCTCTGTAAAACAGCTCCTCTGCAAGCATATGTGAGTGACCCGTGCCGAAAAGAAAAATTCTGTTGCTTTTCATCAGAGTTTTCGCAAGAATTCTTGATGTTTCTTCGATTTTCGCGGTGTCGGCAACAATTTTTTCGGTTATTGACTGCACATTTTTTATATATTCAAGATGTTTTTTCATCACATTTTCCTCGCTATCTTTATTGCACTTTCTTCGGGCGGTGTATCAAGTGAAACCAATTTTAAATCGGGGTGTTTTTCTTTGATTTTTTTGCAGAAAGCTTCTGCAAAAGCAGAGTTGTTTCTAAGCACGCCGCCGTAAAGACCAAGGGAATCGCAGGCTTTGATTTTTTCAAGAAGAATAATCACCGTTTGTGCAAATCTTTCTGCCTGTCGGGTGATGATTGCGCTTGCGGTTTCGTTACCTTGCTGAGAAAGCCTGCCTATGCACGAAGCGAAGGAGGCAAGAATATCCTTTGTGGTTTCGGGAGAATAAATAACATCAATCGCATCTCTGAAATCTGCAACATTAAAAAACTCCAATGCGCTTGCAAGAAGGGCGGTATTTTCACCTTTGTCACTCTGCTCACAGCACAGCCTCAACCCATCAATTGCAATGGCATACGCCGAGCCCTCATCACCCACGATGTGACCCCAGCCACCGGAAACAAGAACTTCACCTGCATCGTTTTTACCAACAGCCATTGACCCCGTTCCGCAAACGGCAACGCATGGGCAAACCGACTCCCCCATTGATTCAAGGGCAATGTGAACGTCGCTTGTCATTTTGATTTTTTTTGCATTGATAACTCCGCCGCAAAGCTCGTTTATCAGCTCACCGTCGTCTTCACCGTCAAGGGCAGAGCAGCCGATAACCACAGCATCAAAGCTGTCGGTTTTCAGTTCAGCCTCAATTTCACTCACAACTGCACGGAGATTTCTTCTTGCGCATTCCATACCCACGGAATAAAAGTTGATGCTTTTGCCCTCTTTTTTGAAAAGAAGACCATTATCATCTGCCACAGCGGCTGTTGTTTTTGTTCCGCCGCCGTCAATACCGATGTAATATGCCATAATTTCCCTTCTTTCAGAGAATGTTCTGCAATCATTATACACTAATATTCTTTTTTTTCAAATGAATTTTTAAAAACCATTGATTTTAAAGCAAAGTTTTTATATTATATTCAGGCAAAGAAATTTACAGGAGATTTGTGATGATAATCAGAAAATACGAAACCAAGGATTTTGACAATGTAAGATACACCTGCCTCAACAGTGATGAACCTATCAGTGACAGCAACCTCGCAGAATTTATTCTTCACACATTTTGTGACTACTATCTTGAGCACGAGCCGGAAAACTGCTTTGTGCTTGATGATGACGGCCGCGCTGTGGGATACATAATATGCGCAGAGGATTACGACAGCTATAAGGAGATTTTTGATAAGGATTATCTCCCCCTTAACGAGGGTCTTGGCGATGACCTTTATAAATGGGCTTGCGAATCCACAATTTTGCAAAACAAATACAAGGCGAACTACCCTGCTCACCTGCACATTGACCTTTTGCCTGCATACCAGCGTCAGGGCTGGGGTGGAAAGCTGCTTGAAGCTTTGTTCGAACACCTCAAAGCAAATGGTGTCAAGGGTGTTATGCTCACAGCGGGAACCGAAAACATCAAGGGCGGCAATTTTTACAAAAAATACGGCTTTGAAATTCTCGAAATTCTCGACACAGACGTAGCCTTCGGAATGAAACTCAATAAATAAACAACACCGCACCTCGGCGCAATCCAAGGTGCGGTGATTATTTTAAAAATTAAATCCTAATCTTGCGTGAAGCTCAACCTTCCAGTCAACATCCTCCGAAATTTTTGCAGGCATTGATTTATATTTTTCAATTATTTCACTCATTTCGCCAATGAGTGATGCCTGATTGGTGTGAAGATATTCAAACACCTTTTCCAAAAGCGAGCAGAAAACAAAATATTTTTCTGACCATTTTGAAAGCTCGGCGCATACAGGATGGTCCCCCTTGAGGAATTCAACACAAGCTCTCATTTTTTCGGCATAGGCGTTAATCATATCAAACGCTTTTTCCTTGTCCCCTGCTTTGATAGCCTTCATCACATCATCCATCAAAGCGTACATGATTTTTGAATTGCCGTCAAGAAGGCAAGAGGTGTAGAGGTGGTCGGCAAAAACAATAAATTTGTCATCACCGATAACGAGCTTTATTGCATTTTTCCACGATTTCTGCGGGTCGTAATTTTCACTGTCCCAAAGATAATCTGCAATGGTCAGCAACGGAATTTTTGAGCACTCGGCATATTCCATTGTGTTGGAAATAAGACCCTCTGCGTATTTATACAAATCCTTATCCCTGCCGATAATGGGGGAAATATGCATTTCATTATGCATTGCACAGTCATTCACGGGGTAATTATCCCAATAAAGAGGCTTGTGACGAGTGTTTTCTATGAATTTAACCGCCTCAAGGCTTGTTATTTCGCGGGAGCAGATGTCTCTGCCTGTCCAGAAAACGGAAATCAGCGGAGAAATATTCTGTCCAAGCTTTGCAATGTAATATTCGTCACCCTTGCCGTTATAAAGAGTGGGGCAGATAGTGAGATTTGCGGAAGCATCAAGGTTTTTAAGGGCATCAAAATATTTTTCAATGATATAAATATGGGCATTTACCGTTTCGCCAAAGCACTGTCTGTCCTCTTCAAAAGCAAGCTCGGCATCAATGTCATCAAGAAGAAGACCGAAATGGCGTATGCCGATGGAATAAAGCTGCTTTGTTTTTGCCTTAAGGGTGTCAAACTCAGCTTCATCTGAATATTTAACCGAAAGACCCGGGGCAATACAAAAATGAAAATCCATATAATTTTCTTTGGCGGTGTCCACAAGCTCCTTGAGGCGCATAAGCTCCTCCCGAGGATACAGATCACGCCACAGCTCTCGATGATAAAGGTCATCCTTCGGGCCGTAATACACAGTGTTCATTCTGCTTTTTGCCATAAGAGTCATAACAGACATACGCTTTTCGTGACTCCAGGGGGTACCGTAAAAGCCTTCAATATAGCCTCTGACAGCAAATGACGGAGCGCAGACAAATTCACCGTCGGCAAGAGTTCCCTCGCGCAGGCGCTTATCAACGTCGCAAAGAGCATAAAACACGCCCTTTTCACCTGAGCATTCAACATTTATGTTCTTGCCCGAAACCGTAAAAATATATTTTTCATCGGTGTAGCGGTGAGTTTTTTCGCAGTATGTTGTTTTTCTTGTGTCGGCCACGGCAAAGCTGAATTCATAGCCTGCAAGTGACGGAAATTTTTCGGAAATATTAAACATAACAAGTCTCCTCAACTTGATTTTTATTTGATTTAATGGTAACATTCCTTCATCAAACGAAACGGAGAAATCAAAATGACCATCAGACCTTATGAAGCAAAGGACAAGGAAGATATACGTTTCATCTGCCTGGAAAGTGCCGGCAAAACAAACGCTTCGGAATTTGAGCGCAACTTTTTGCTCAACACATATTGTGATTATTACATAGAAAACGAGCCGCAGAACTGCTTTGTTGCAGCCGACGAAAATGACAAGGCTGTGGGATACATTCTCTGCACTGAAGATTTTGATGCCTTCAGCAAAATCTTCCTTACAAAATACACCGAAAATTATATAAAATTCAAGGGCATTTTCCGTTTGGCGCTGAAAACATCTATCATTGAACAAAGAAAATACAAGGCCGACTACCCTGCCCACCTGCATATTGACCTTTTGCCCGAATACCAACAAAAGGGCTTGGGCAGGCAGCTTATCAACACGCTTTGCAACCACCTGAAAGAAAAGGGTGTAAAGGGCGTTACGCTGTCAGTTTTTGTCGGCAACAAGGGTGCAATCAGATTCTATGAAAAATGCGGCTTCACAAGGATAAAAAATGAAATCGCCAGCATTGTTTTTGCAAAAAAATTCAACTGACAAAACTGATATAAAAGGAATAGCGGGCAACCTTTTGGTTGCCCGCTATTTTTGGTACGGATGTTCATAACACAAGTAGTTCTCCGGCAATACATATTCTATCTTTCGTACTCTAATATATTTCCTCAGATACGGAGGAATACATAATGTCAAATATTATTGAAGATTTCTATTACGGCAACATTGAGCCGCATGAAGTCAATTCAGAATTAACACCTAAACTTAAAAAGAAACTGAGCAACCTCGCAGAGAAAGAAGAACTGCTTACTGCAAGATTGAACGGTGAGGATAAAGAATTGTTTCAAAACTATGTTAGTGCTTATTTATATTGAATTTTCAACTACAAGTAATGCAGACAGTTTTATATCAGGCTTCAGGCTCGGTGCGAGATTTACATACGACACATTTGTTAAGAATATGAAAGGATGAGTGCTATTATGAAAAACAATATAAATATACAATATAGACAGGTTGGAGATTACAACATACCTAACCTTATCTTACCACCCGAAGAGGCGAATATCAGGCTCGGTAAATGGGGCATGTTACACAAGGATTATCTACTGAAAAACAAGAGGGTGTTATTTACAACACTGCTTACCCAAGGCAAACTTTATCAGCACTGTGCCGAAATAGAAAAACAGGCAACAGATATGTTTGATACTCTTGTTGAGCGGATGAAAGTGACTGAAGGTGTAACAGAGCAACTGAAAGAAGAAAATCAGATGGAGTGGGTTGTACGGATGAATAACATCCGAATCAGAGCTACGGAAATCGTAAACCACAATATAATTTACAAATAACCGAGAACAACGACAGCATGAACTTGAAAGAACGTATGTCTAAAAGTCTATTGTCGGATTTATGGCAGTGATCATTTCCGTATTACAGAGTTCCTGCAATGTTTCGCAAAATTTTATAAAAAATTTCATTTACCCCTTGACAAGGTAGGTAAGTGGGAATATAATATAGAAAACTAAATAATCAAACCGTTGAAGCGGAGATAACGGCAATGATGCCTTTACAGAGAGTTCGGGATGCTGAGAGCCGAATAAGAAACAAGTTGTCAAATGGACCGCTGAGGGCGCAGTCAAATGGATTTTTCCAAAGTATTCTGCGACGCTGCAGGCAAGCGTATAAATGCCGGGGATATGTTGGTATCCTGCTAAGCGCATAGGGTCATTCCTATGAATCAAGGTGGCACCGCGGATAAACATTTTTATTCGTCCTTGACAGAGTGTATTATTCTGTCAGGGGCGTTTTTTATTTTTCTTTTTGACAGTGATAATAAAAGATTATCATTTTATCAGGAGGTAAATACAATGTTATTGACAAAACGATGGCGTCAGGTTAACGGCGCCGAACAACAAAAATCAGAACATAACAAAGAATCGAAAACATTTTATTTATCAGGAGGCAATTATTATGAAACAGGAAAAAATTCCTTATAAAATTTATCTTAATGAAAACGAGATGCCGAAGGTTTGGTATAATCTGCGTGCGGATATGAAAAAGAAGCCCGCACCACTGCTTAATCCCGCAACACATAAGCCCATGACGGCTGATGAGCTTGCAGGTGTTTTCTGCGAAGAACTTATAAAACAAGAACTTGACGACACAACACCGTATTTTGAAATCCCTGAAGAGATTCGTAATTTCTATAAAATGTACCGTCCTGCACCGCTTGTGCGTGCATATTGTCTTGAAGAAAAACTCGGAACTCCTGCAAAGATTTATTACAAATTTGAGGGAAACAACACCAGCGGCTCTCACAAGCTTAACTCAGCTATTGCTCAGGCATATTACGCTAAAAAGCAAGGTCTTAAAGGCGTGACGACCGAAACAGGAGCCGGTCAATGGGGCACAGCTCTTTCTATGGCTTGTTCGTATTTTGATCTTGACTGCAAGGTGTATATGGTAAAATGCTCCTATGAGCAGAAGCCTTTCCGCCGTGAAGTTATGCGCACCTACGGTGCATCGGTAACTCCTTCGCCTTCAATGGAAACCGAGGTTGGCAAGAAGATACTTGCCGAACACCCCAGCACCACCGGAAGTCTTGGCTGTGCAATTTCGGAAGCAGTAGAAAAGGCTGTAACAAGTGAAGGTTACCGCTATGTGCTTGGAAGTGTACTTAATCAGGTACTGCTTCATCAGTCGGTTATCGGTCTTGAAACCAAAGCAGCGCTGGATAAATACGGCATCAAACCTGATATGATTATCGGATGTGCAGGAGGTGGCTCAAATCTTGGCGGTCTTATTGCACCTTTCATGGGCGAAAAACTCCGTGGCGAAGCAGATTATCGTATTATCGCTGTTGAACCTGCTTCATGTCCCAGTTTAACGAGAGGTATATATGCTTACGATTTCTGTGATACGGGAATGGTTTGCCCTCTTGCTAAGATGTACACTCTCGGCTGTGATTTTATCCCTTCTGCCAACCATGCAGGCGGACTTCGCTATCACGGTATGAGCTCTACTCTGTCCGAACTTTACGACCAGGGACTGATAGAAGCAACATCTGTGAAACAGACCGATGTATTTGAAGCGGCAGAATACTTTGCAAGAGTCGAAGGCATCCTGCCTGCTCCTGAAAGCTCTCACGCTATTCGTGTGGCAATTGATGAAGCCCTTAAATGCAAAGAAACCGGCGAGGAAAAGACTATCGTGTTTGGTCTTACCGGTACCGGCTACTTTGATATGGTGGCTTATGAGAAATTCCACGACGGCGAAATGAGCGACTATATTCCCACCGATGAGGAACTCGAAAATTATCGTGCAAAGCTCCCCAAAATAGATTAAATACCACCCCATACAATGCCGTTCCGCTAACGCAGAGCGGCATTTATTTACTAAAAAACGGAAAATTTTTCTTTTACCTCTTGACAAGGTAGGTAAATAGTGTTATACTTATACCAACCTAAACGGTAGGTAATTTGTAAAGAAAGGAGATCATATTATGAAAAAGTTAGGTTTCACCACTATTATGATGGGGGTGTGCATGTGGACTCAGCTCATGTGCATGACTTTTTGCGCTTTAATTTCCGATATGTTCTCCATCTCAGAGGTAAACACTCAGGCCGCATAATCAGGTGTGCCATATATTTGTTTATGATCGGGAGACTTTATCGGAGTCTTCCGATTTATATTTTACAAGGCAGGTAATCCCCTATGGAAAACTATTTTGAAAAGCTTGTCAGAGCCAATTTCCGTTTCGGTCGAATGTGTCGATGTATATAATCATCACAAAAATACATCAAATATTCGATTATGAAAGGAAATAAAAATTATGTCAGAACTTAAATTTGAAACTTTACAGCTCCATGTAGGTCAGGAGAATCCCGACCCTGCTACCGATGCCCGTGCGGTACCGATTTACGCAACCACATCTTACGTATTTAAAAACTCCGCTCACGCAGCCGCACGTTTCGGTCTTTCCGATGCCGGTAATATCTACGGCAGGCTTACAAACTCCACGCAGGACGTTTTAGAGAAACGTGTTGCAGCTCTTGAAGGCGGCGTGGCGGCTTTGGCTCTTGCTTCCGGTGCTGCAGCGATTACATACACCCTTGAAGCACTCGGACAGAACGGCGGTCATTTTGTTGCTCAAAAAACTATTTATGGTGGCAGCTATAATCTGCTGGCGCACACTCTCCCGAATTTCGGCATCACCGCTACCTTTGTAAATATTCACGATTTAGCAGAGGTTGAAGCCGCCATTCAGGATAATACAAGAGCAATCTATATCGAAACCCTTGGCAACCCAAACAGCGATATTCCCAATATCGACGCATTAGCAGAACTTGCACATAGGCACGGCTTGCCGCTTGTAGTAGATAACACCTTTGGCACTCCGTATCTTATCCGTCCCATCGAGCACGGAGCAGACATTGTGGTACATTCCGCTACTAAATTCCTCGGCGGTCATGGCACTACCCTTGGCGGTATCATCGTTGACTCAGGTAAATTCGATTGGGCGGCAAGCGGAAAATATCCCGCTATTGCCGATCCTAACCCCAGCTATCACGGCATATCTTTTGTAAAAGCAGTAGGCCCCGCAGTGTTTGTTACCTACATTCGTGCCATTCTGCTTCGTGACACGGGCGCAACCATTTCTCCCTTTGCGGCGTTTCTGCTTTTGCAAGGCATTGAAACCCTGTCTCTTCGTTTAGAGCGTCACGCAGAGAACACTAAAAAGGTGGTTGAATTCTTAAAGAGTCATCCGCAGGTTGAAAAGGTCAATCATCCGTCCTTGCCCGACCATCCCGACCATGAGTTATATCAGAGATATTTCCCGAACGGCGGCGGTTCGATATTTACATTTGAAATCAAGGGCGGTCAGGCGGAGGCGCATAAGTTTATCGACAACCTTAAAATCTTCTCGTTGCTTGCGAATGTTGCCGATGCCAAGAGCCTTGTCATTCATCCGGCGACCACCACGCATAGCCAGCTCAGCGAAGATGAACTTGCCGATCAGAGTATTAAGCCCAACACTATTCGTCTTTCCATTGGAATCGAGCATATTGATGATATTATCGCCGACCTTAAGGGCGGTTTTGATGCAGTAAAGGAGTAATTATTATGTCAAAAGTATATACATCTGCCACAGAGCTTATCGGCAAAACCCCACTTCTTGAGCTCACACATATTGAAAAAAGCTTGGGTCTTAAAGCGAAGATCGTCGCAAAGCTTGAATATTTTAATCCCGCTGGATCTGTTAAAGACCGCATTGCCAAAGCAATCATTGACGATGCTGAAGCAAGCGGTAAGCTGAAGCCCGATTCGGTTATTATTGAGCCAACGAGCGGCAACACCGGAATCGGTCTTGCATCGGTAGCGGCGGCACGAGGCTACCGCATTATACTGACAATGCCTGAAACGATGTCGGTTGAACGCCGTCAACTGATGAAGGCATACGGTGCGGAGCTTGTCCTTACCGAAGGCGCCAAGGGAATGAAAGGTGCTATCGCAAAGGCTGAAGAATTAGCGGCAGAAATTCCAAACAGCTTTATCCCCGGTCAGTTTGTAAACCCTGCCAATCCAAAAGCACACAGGGAAAATACGGGTCCTGAGATTTATGAAGATACGGACGGAAAGGTGGATATCTTTGTTGCAGGCGTAGGTACCGGCGGTACAGTAACAGGTGTTGGTGAATATCTTAAATCTAAAAATCCCAATATCAAGGTTGTAGCGGTCGAGCCTGCCACCTCTGCGGTACTGTCCACAGGTGTCGCTGGACCTCATAAGATCCAGGGCATTGGCGCAGGCTTTGTTCCCGATGTTCTTAACACCGGCATTTACGACGAGATCATTCCCGTATCCAACGAGGACGCTTTTGCTACCGGAAAACTAATCGGCAAGAGTGAGGGTGTGCTTGTAGGCATTTCTTCCGGTGCTGCTACCTTTGCGGCTATAGAGCTTGCGAAACGCCCTGAAAACGAAGACAAAACCATTGTAGTACTTTTGCCCGATACCGGCGACAGATATTTATCGACACCGCTATTTGCAGAATAATGAAAAGCGCCGGTGCTTTAGACTAAGGCACCGGTCTTTTTGAAGAAAGGAAGTTTACTGTTATGTCTACTCGAAAGAATCAAAATATTAAGCGTACAACCTATTGGTTGTGCATTACCGCCGTTTTTATGGCGCTTAATGTGGCAATGAGTTCGTTTGGTATTCCTGTTACCGGCGGTCATCTGTATATGAACGATATTATCATTTGTACTGCTGCCATTATTTTGGATCCGCTCGCCGCATTTATGGTCGGCGGTGTAGGTGCCTTTTTAGGCGATTTATTCTTCTATCCGCTTCCAATGTTTGTTTCCCTCGTAACTCACGGTCTGCAAGCGGTAGTAATCTCGATATTCTCCCATTACGTACTTAAAAAGCATCCGGTGCTCTCTTCCGGAATCGGTGTAATGATCGGTGCCGTTATTATGGTAGTCGGTTATTCTCTCGGCAGAGCGTTTATTTACAGCACACCGGAATATGCTGTTCTCAAATTGCCTTATCAGATCTTACAAGCGGGTGTCGGCGCTATCGTCGGTATGATACTTTGTTGGAAGTGCAAGCTCGTAGAACTGTTTAACAAGAAAGGATTGTTGAGATGACAGAAAAAACGATTTATCTTGATAATGCCGCAACAACAAAAATGAGCAAAACGGCAATTGAAGCAATGTTGCCCTATATGGATAGCATTTACGGTAATCCGTCAAGCCTTCATTCTATGGGGCAAAAGGCAAATGAAGCACTTTTTAATGCTCGTGAGCTCATCGCAAAATTGCTTGGTTGTGAAGCAAGAGAAATCACCTTTACATCAGGTGGCAGTGAAGCTGATAATCAGGCAATTGTTTCCGCTGCAAGAATCGGTAAAAAAAGCGGTAAGAAACATATCATCTCTACTACGTTTGAACACCACGCTGTTTTACATACCCTGAATAGACTTGAAAATGAAGGCTTTGATGTTACTCTTCTTGACGTTCATGAAAACGGGCTAGTAACTCCCGAGCAGGTGGCGGAGACAATCCGTGAGGATACCTGCCTTGTTACGATAATGTATGCCAATAACGAGATAGGCACCGTTCAGCCGATCAAAGAGATTGGTGCCGTTTGCCGTGAAAAAGGTGTTATTTTCCATACCGATGCGGTGCAGGCGGCAGGACATCTTCACATAGATGTAAAAGAACAGAATATAGATATGCTTTCTCTTTCTGCTCATAAATTCCATGGTCCGAAAGGAATAGGGATCTTGTATGCAAGGAAAGGAATAAGACTTACGAACCTTATTGAAGGCGGTGCACAGGAACGAGGCAAGCGTGCCGGAACGGAAAACCTTCCCGCCATTATGGGAATGGCGGCGGCTCTTGAAGAGTCCTGCAGCCGTACAGATGAAAACGCAAAAAAATTAACAGCTTTGCGGGACAAACTGATTGCCGGACTTTCGGAGATTCCTCATTCTATCCTTAACGGTGATGCAAAAAAGAGACTGCCCGGCAATGTGAACTTCTGCTTTGAGGGCATTGAAGGTGAATCCTTACTCTTGCTTCTCGACGATAAGGGGATTTGTGCTTCGTCGGGTTCAGCTTGCACTTCGGGATCTCTTGATCCG
>JBGVFJ010000030.1:0-12647 GCA_045121005.1 Acutalibacteraceae bacterium | reverse complement strand
CAAAAAACAAACAGCCGCACGTGAGCGGCTGCTTGAGATAGTAATGCGTTGTCAAACTTCTATGCCCCTTTCAGGGGCTTTGCCTGTAGGTGCCCCTTATAGGGGCTGTGCAAACCACTAGTTTACTAGTGGTTATGATTTATTCTTCTCTGCCCAACAACCAATTAACCGTAACCCCGAGAATGTCGGCAATGGCGTTTAGTTCAATATCCGAAACGGGTCTTTTCTGGCCCTCCAGCAGTGACAGTGCAGGTGTGCTCATTTCTATCCCCGCAAGCTGCAGCTTTGTGAGCAATTCAATCTGTTTCATCCCTTGGGATTTTCTTGCCTGTGTAACGCGGGCGCCGATAATGTTTTTGTTACCTAAATCAAGTTTTCTCGGCTTCAAGTTGCTCACCTCCTTCAATGACATTATTATATATTTTCAAAATTCATTTTGCAAGACTTATGACACATTTTGAATTATGTGTTGCTTTTTAACTTGAAAAAATGTTTCTGTTATGGTAAAATTTTCGTGTATATTTTTTCAAAAGAGAGGGAATTGTATGAAGAAATTCAGAAAAATTCTTGCAGTTGTTATGGCTCTTGCTCTGGTGCTTTGCCTTGCTCAGCCTGCTGCAACAGCAATCCAGAAAGGCGCGGTAACCGGCAGCCTTAACCTCACTGTTGTGTCCGACATTCATCTTTATGCCGAAGAAATGATGGGCAACAAAGCTGAACAGTGGATGACAGACAGCCGTAACCACGGCAAGCTTTATAACGAAGCCGAAGCGCTCCTTGCCACAGCATTGCGCACAATCGGTGAGCAGGCAAAAGAAAACGGCACGGAATATGTGCTTATTCCCGGTGACCTCACCAAAGACAGTGAGTATATCAGCCACGCAAAGCTTGCTTCAATTCTTGAAAAGTTTGAAAAAGACTACGGCGTTGACGTTATTCTTATCAACGGTAATCACGACGTTATGAAAGCCTGCGTTACTTATGAAAATGACGTTAAAGAGTCCGCCCGCTCAATCACTGCCAAAGAATTCCGCCAGGTTTACAAAAACCTCGGTTATGACCTTGCAACAGAAGAATTCAAGCCCACAACCGACAACGGTCACGGCCAGCTTTCTTATGTTGTTGAGCTCAACGACGATTACAGCATTATCGTAATCGACAGCAACATTTACTCTGACAAAACAGAAGATAACGAAACAGGCGGTTACATCAGCGACGAACAGCTTGACTGGATTCTCGAAAAAGCTGACGAAGCCATTGCCGACGGCAAAGAGCCCATCGCCATGATTCACCACGGTATGGCTCCCCATATCAAGGTTGAAGAATCTGTTACAAGTGCATTTCTCATTAATGACTATCGCCGCGTTGCGGAAATTTTTGCAGACAACGGCATTAACTACGCTTTTTCGGGCCATCTTCACACCAACGATATCGCAACTGTAACAAGTGACGACGGCAATGTTCTTTATGATGTAGAGACTCCGTCTCTCACAGGCTTCCCCTGCCAGTACAGGGAGGTTGAATTCAAAACCTATGCCAACGGTGAAACAGAGGGCACATTCACAACAAAAGATGTTGACAATACACACCCCATCACCGTAAACGGCCAAACATATCCCAAGGGCGAATTCAAAAAAGAAGCCTTCCGCCTTTGCTACGGCGGTGCCCTCACAGAAAACGGTGCACCTAATATGGCAGCCTTCCTCACAGGTATGGCAATGGGCTATGTCAATGATTTCCTTCCTCAGATTATGGAAGCCGGCGGCATTGTTGAATTCCTCAAAACAATGGACCTTGACCTCAGAGCTCTCCTTGACGGTTTCCTTTCACCTTATATCGGTGAAGGCATCGGTCTCGGCGGTTTCAGCATTTTCTCTGTTGACAACCTTATGTGGTTCATCGAAGACCTTTGTGCTCAGATTGAAGATGTTTATCTCAACAATCCCGATGAGCTTGAAGCTCTCGTTTACTCAATCGTCAACAAGCTCCTTTCACTCCCCGTTTCCGAGCTTCCTTGCGACCGGTTCATTGATGAATACGGCTTCGGCAGTGAAACTGAGCCGGGCACACTTGACGATGCAATTCTCTCAGTTATGCATTATTACTCAACAGGTGAAGAAACAGCCAACGAAAACGACTTTATTGTTGATGTTATTGACGGCTTTGAAAACGGCGATTCCGCATTCCTTGTTTTTGACACACTTGTTGACATCGTGCTCAACGATGTGGTTGACAAAGCTCTTCTTTCAAAGCTTGAAATCAGACTTGACACCCTCTTTGATAAATCGGCAACCATAGGTGAAATAGCAGGTCACAATGTGCAGGATGCACTCACATTCATCCTCCGCGGTGATTTGAGCTATATGAACCTTATCAACACCATTTTCGAGTTGGGCGTTCTCCCCTGGACAAGCATTTATGACATTCTTGACCAGCTTCTTATTCAGGAATATCTCACCGACAGCCAGATTGAATCTATCGGCTCAACTATTGCATATTTCCTCGACGACTTTGCAAACGATTCTGATGAAATCGGTATTCCCGACACAGACATTACCTTCTCAACCGAAAAGGTAGCACCCGTTGCCACCACCAAAAACTTCCGCCTTCCCACAATGGTAAGCGTTACAATGGGTGAGGATTCTCAGACATCAGCTTATATCAACTGGTTCTCCAAAAACACTCTTGAGGCAACTGATATTGAGATTTATGAATACGACGGCAAAACAGTTAAATTCACGGGCACTCCCACAGCCGATGCTGATTTCACCATCACCAAAGCACAGAAGCTTGTTGAAAGATATTATCCCGGCATCGACATCGGTATTCTCGGTTTCTTCCAGCATTATTTCACAATGTATCAGCACACCGTAACCCTCACAAACCTCAAGCCCGGCACCAAATATGTTTACCGTGTGGGTAACGCTGAATACGGCTGGTGGAGTGATGCAGCAACTGTTGAAACAGCCGACGGCGGTGACAGCTTCACATTCTTCCATATGACTGACCCCCAGTCACAGAATGAAAAGCAATATACCAAAGCCTGGGCAAACACAATGAAACAGGCATTCAAAATGTATCCCGATGCAAAGTTCATCGCAAGCACAGGTGACCTTGTTGACTACGGTATGAACAACAATCAGTGGCAGTGGATGTTTGACACCGCTTCCGATAATCTTATGAGCACCTACCTTATGCCCGCAACAGGCAACCACGAAGAAAAAGACGACCATTCAACCGTCAACAACTTCGTTCTTCCCAATGTTCCCGAGCAGAACACGGCAACAGGCGTTTATTATTCATACGACTACAACAACCTTCACATCGCAGTGCTCAACACCAACGACCTTGACGAAAACGAAGCTCTCAACGCTGAGCAGCTCCAGTGGCTCAAGGACGATATGGCAGCAAGCGACGCTGAATGGAAAATTGTAACGTTCCACAAGGCAATTTATTCAAACGGTTCACACTACGATGATGATGACGTTATCGCAATGCGCGAACAGCTTTCTTCACTTCTTCCCGACCTTGGTATCGACCTTGTTCTTCAGGGTCACGACCACGTTTATATGAGAACTCATTCTCTTGACTCAAACGAGGTTGTTGACGAAGAGAAAGTAAACCTCAAGCACAACGGCGAGGTTTATGAAGCTTACGTTAACCCCACAGGCACATCATACACCATCAGCGGTTGCTCAGGCGTTAAGGTTTACAACGTTAAGGATGTAACCCTCACAGACGAGCTTTTCCCCAGAGCGGCAAAGGCTGTTGACGTTGAAGGTCAGATTTTCTCATCAATTCAGATTGACGGCGGCGTACTTTACTACAACTCTTATGAAGTTGTTGGCGACAAGGTAACCTGCATTGACAAATTTGCAATTGAAAAAGACGGCTCAGGCGAAAAAACAGACGAGCCTGCCGACATCACAGTTGACGTTGTGGTTGAAGAGGAAACAGACGTACTTGCTATGATTCTCAAATATGTTAAACTTGTTGTAACAGTTGCGTGGAATATTTTCAGAATGTACGTTCTTGAATATCTCCTTAAATAATCCATATACAGCAAAACACTCGGAGCAAAACTCCGAGTGTTTTTTGTTGATATTATTTTAAGTTTTTTGCATCCTCTGCCTGCCAATATGCTTTGGTTTCCTCATTGTCATCGGTTACCCTTTGCACCATATCTTCTTCATAAATATCAGAATAAAGGAAATCCTTCACTTCAATTCTTTCATCATTTTTCTGTGTACCGTCCTCAGCCTTGGGATATTCAAGCACACAATCAATCACACAAAATGCGACTCCGTTTTCATCAAACAAATCTTTAATCTCAAGCAAAACTTCTGCCAGCTTTTCAGCCGTTACTGTTTCACTCTGAACATAAACCACAAGGTGACCTGCTTTTGAGCCCATATCTTTCAAATCATATTCTTTGTCAAGCTCAAGCTCGTTTGTGACAATTGCATATTCAGGCACACCGTGGCTGTCAGCGTAAGAAGCCGGCACAAACTCAATGTCGCCAAAGCAGATGTCGGATTCATAAGGAAAATTATCGCTTCCAAAGATTTTATCCGCTGCTTTGCGGTATGCATCACCGATTCGCCTTGCGGTGTTTCCTTTTTCAATAACATCATCTTTGTGGGTGTCATAAGAAACTTTTCCGTCAAGACCTGTGCGAATTGTGAAGCTGCTGTCAGCACTTGAAGGTGATTTAATGTGAACATTGTAGCCCGTTGCCTTAAAGTCGTAGAAAGTGTCTTCAACTTCATAATCCGTGCCTGCAAAATTCGCTTCAAGATATTCCTGAGCAGACTTAGTTGCAAGATGCTTTGAAACGGGATTCCCGAAAAATCCGTTGGCAAACCACACAGCAATGCCGACAAAAGCAACCGCAATAACGATTAAAACCGCTTTCAAAATCTTCTTTTTCATAATGACACTCCTTTCCTTTTCTGTTTTCATCTTATCATATTGGTTTATTTATGTAAATACCCCTTGCATATAAAATCAAAACTGATATAATATAACCATCAAACCGAAAGGATGGATTTTATGCTCTTATTTTTTCAGAAAGTTATCTGCGTAATCGTGTCATTTTTTATGATGGTTATCGGCGCAATCAGCGGAACCAATTTTGACGACAAAGCCAAGGCTTATGAAGAAAACGTTGCTTCTGTTGAAGCTTATACCAACACCCTTGAAACAGCCGTTCCCCAGACCGAGCTTTATTCAAGAATCAAGGCTCATTTTGAGGCTCCCCTTGCTGAGGGCAAAACCGAAAAGAAGGTTATCGTAATCGGCTACGACGGTTGCCGCGCAGACGCACTCACAATGCTTGATACAGATGGCAACGGAGGTATCAGCTACCTTCTTTCAAAGGGCGCAAAGGCCGAAATCTCATATTGCGGCGGTGTGAACTACCCTGCAATCAACACCCAGGCAACATCAACCGCTCCCGGCTGGTGCTCAATCCTCACAGGTCAGTGGGCAGATGTTCACGGCATTACCGACAACAACATTGAAAAATCCAACGATACCCTCACTCTTCTCACCACTCTTGTTGAAAATGAAACCATCAGCAACTCCGCATTCTATGTTTCATGGGACGGTCACTTCAACAGTGAGGGCAAAACATATTGGCAGGAGAAAAACTACATTGCCGAAAAAGGTCTTGCAGTCAACTTCCTTGACGCTGACGATGACCTCGGCACAGTTGCAAACACAGTTGCCGACCTTGGCAAGGCTGATTGCTCCGATTTTATTTTCTCAATTATTGAGCACACCGACCATGCAGGTCATGACACAGGATTTTCTATCAACAACCCTGATTATCAAAAAGCCTTTGCCGACGCTGAAACAGACGGCAGAGCAATCATCAACGCTGTTGAATCAAGACCCACTTACGCTACCGAAGACTGGCTGATTATCATCACTGCTGACCATGGCGGATACAACACAGGACACGGTATGCTCACCATTCAGGAAAGAATGACCTTCATCATCACAAAATAAAAATCAAAAAGTACGGAATTCAGCATTCCGTACTTTTTATTATTTTAGTCAATTCATTCCAATGATTTATTGCAAGATATTCTCCTCTTCCGCCGTCTGTTCTCATTTCTGTGGGAACAGACGATTTTTGGTCATAAAAAACAGGCACCATTCCGCTGTTGAAAGAGCCGTCAACGTCGGGCACTCGTCCGTCACCGCAATACCAGCAATCGGCAGGGTCAAGGTGAGCATAATTTGCCGCCGCAATAAAAATGGATTTATCGGGCTTTGCAAAAAGCAAATCTGCACTGGTGAGCACAAACTCAGGCTCCGCTGTGGGAATCCATTGCTTAATCGCAAGTGCAAGACCCTCACCGCTCATGGCGTTGTTGCTGATGATTGCCATTCTGATGTCTTTCTCTTTCAAAGCATCAAGCAATTCCGGAATGCCGTCAAACACTCTTCTTTCCGAATTATAGCGGTCAAATATCTCTTCCTGCTCAGCCATTGAAATATCAAATCTGAGCCCCGCATTCATCGTTATGTATTTCAAGGCACTCGTTAACGGCATATCAAGCTTAATGCCTGATTCGGACCAATGTGAGCCGATTTCAGCCATATATTCATCCCACATCCGTGCAAGAGCTTCGTCATCGGTCGCTTCAGGGTTAACGGCCCTTTTTCGCAATTGAGCAAGTCCGTTCAGCGCGCTGAACTTTCCGCCCTCAAAAAGCGTTCCGCCAACGTCAAACAAAATCATTTTTGGTTTTTTGTTATACATACTCACGCCTCCGTTATTTATTCACACATCTGAGCACTCGTTTGCCGTCGTCGCATACATCCACAACAGTTACCGACACATTATCAAGCGCGAAGAAAAATTTATGGGGTTCAACCCTCAACGCTGTGGGAACAAGATATTCCAGCATTCCGTGGTGGCTGAAAACAGCAACTCTCTGCCCAAGGGTGAAACGCTCAAGAAGATAATCAACAAACTTCTTTGCACGAAGGCAGTTTTCTTCATAACTGACACAAGGAAATTTATACTCTTCTTCACCAAAAAGGTTCGGGCACATTTTGGTGTTGTTATAATATTTGTTAAGATATTCCTCACTGCAGCCGAAATAACCGGGAGTACAACCACATTCAATAATCTCGGGGCAGATTTCAATCACAGAGTTATCCCCCTTAGCCTTGCACACGCCGACAGCGGTTTTAAAAGCACGAAGCAAAGAACTCGATATGTACGCATCTATGGGCAAATCCTTTAGTTTAATGCCCAACTCATTGCATTGTCTTTCGCCTTTTTCAGTCAGCTCACCGTCGCTGGGGTCGCGCCCTTCCCAATCATCATAGTCCGTTTCCGCGTGGCGGATAAAAAGTATCTCTAAAACATCCTTATTTTCCATTTCCATATTGCACCGCCTAGTTATACAGTAATCGGTTAAATCAAATATATTTTGAAAAAACATCTACATAACGTGATGCAAATGTGACCGATGTTATTGCAGAAAAAGGAATCTCCAAAAGTTCATCCTGCCACACTCCGTCTGCATCAAAATGTTTTAACAAGACCTTAGATTTTAAGACTTTTTCAATATGACCTATACCAAATTCACATTCATCATCATTTAAGCTTTCTCTTTCAACAATTATGTTTTTTCCTAATTTTTCCAGCGTTTTAAAGGCAGAATACCAATCAGTCAAATCAACATCAGGAACAACAAGATTGTCTAAAATCCCTTCTTCTTTTATAATTTCAACACACTTATCATCTTTTAGTTCAACTTTTTTAACATCACTGAATCTTCGTATTGAAAAACCATCTAACAAAAAATCATCTTCCACTGCACCAAGAAAAAGTTTTTCACTCACCTTTACAGGGAAATAGTATCTGTAATTTACATCATATTTAAAGAAAACTCGGCACATATCACGAGTCTTAACAGATGAACTCACCAAATCAATGATTTCTGACTTTTTCATAAAACCACCACCTTAAAAAATATAATAGCACAGCAAATATTTTTTTACAATAGAAAAACACCCACAGCTGTGAGTGTTTTTATGAAATTATATTAACCTTGTCTTTTTTGCAACAAGCTTGCCGTCAACATAAATAAACATTTTTGCCGTTCCGTCAAAGCCTGCTTCAATTCTTTTTCCGCCAACGGTTGCCTTCAGCGTGTGGGCAAGCTCAGCAAAAGCCTCGTATTCATCATAAACCTTGCCGTCAATCACAAGCTCATTGGTGCGCTTAACTCTGCGAACCTCAATATGATAACCTTCGTATTCACCCTCGATAAGTGTTCTGCTTTTCACTTCTGTGTCTGCCATTCTGAGCACAGATGAATTATCATTAACATACTCTTCACTTACTTCAATTTCCTGCTCTTGCTCCGCAACCTCATCGGGCAAATTTTTCATCTTCTTGTAAGCATTAACACCCATTATCAGTGAAACAATTACCCAGCCGTGGAAAACAATATCAATAATTGAGTCCGCACCGATTTCGGTGAGCACAAGCATCGCAACTGTATCTGCAACAAACATAACCAACGCAAAAATCAGCCAGCCAACCTTTTGCTTCTTTGCCATAATCCAACTGATTAAGTAGAGCAAAAGCATCACAACCGCCGCGGCAATCATCACCGCAAAGAATGATTTATCAAGAAAAACCTCGTCCCCTACATAATATTCCTGCGGATACATTCCGCAATAATACATTCCCGTGTCAACGCACAAATACGGAAAAAACGCTGAAAACAAAAAGTAAGTGTTTGAATTTGTAATAAGCAAAACAATGTTTATTGCCGTAAAGCCCATAACAAGCAAAAGATTGGACAAACTGCTTTTATACTTGTTTTCAAGCTCTTCCTTTGGGGATAACATCTTTGATTTTTGACTATTTTTTAATATTGACATCCTACCCTCTCCTTTTAACTTTATATTTCAATTATACTCAATCTTTGAGTTTTTTGTCAACACTCAAAATCAGAGTATTGTATGATTTTTACGAGGTGTTTTCAATGGATTATCTTGATAAACTTATTGCCCTGAGAATTGATAACGACCTTTCGCAAAAAGAGGTAGGCAATGTTATCAATAAATCTCAGCAGGGCTACGACCATATAGAAAAAAGACGCGCAAAGCTGGCTATTGAAGATTTAAAAAAGCTTTGTGAATTTTACAAAATCAGCGCCGATGAAATATTGCAAATAAAACTTTAAATCCCAAGCCTCGAAACTTGGGATTTATTTTTTTTAATAAAGTGAACATCAACAAAAACACCGCGTGCCGAAAGACACGCGGTAAAATCTTTTTGAAAATTATGCTTTGTTAGCTGAACCGAAGAGCTCGATTTTTTCTTTTACGCAAGCCTTGATTGCTTCTGCGCCGGGAGCAAGAAGCTTTCTGGGGTCAAAGCCCTTGCCTTCAAGGTCTTTGCCTGCTTCGATGTACTTTCTTGTTGCTTCCTGGAATGCAAGCTGGCACTCTGTGTTAACGTTGATTTTTGAAACACCGAGAGAGATAGCCTTCTTGATCATATCAGCAGGGATACCTGTGCCGCCGTGAAGAACGAGGGGCATTGTGCCTGTCTTTTCCTGAACTGCTGCAAGAGTGTCAAATGAAAGACCTGCCCAGTTTTCGGGATATTTACCGTGGATGTTGCCGATACCTGCTGCAAGCATTGTAACGCCAAGGTCAGCGATCATTTTGCATTCGTTGGGGTCAGCACATTCGCCTGCGCCAACAACACCGTCTTCTTCGCCGCCGATTGAACCAACTTCTGCTTCAATTGAAAGGCCCTTTTCTTCGCAGATTGCAACCAATTCCTTGGTTTTAGCAATGTTTTCTTCGATAGCATAGTGAGAACCGTCAAACATGATTGAGCTGAAGCCTGCTTCGATGCAAGCCTTTGCGCCTTCGTATGAACCGTGGTCAAGGTGAAGAGCAACAGGAACAGTAATATTGAGGCCTTCAAGCATACCTTCAACCATACCAACGATTGTCTTGTAGCCGCACATATATTTGCCTGCGCCCTCAGAAACACCGAGGATAACAGGAGAATTCATTTCCTGTGCAGTGAGAAGGATTGACTTTGTCCATTCAAGGTTATTGATATTAAACTGACCAACTGCATAGTGGCCTGCCTTTGCTTTTGTAAGCATTTCTTTTGCATTTACTAATGGCATAATTTTATACACTCCTATAAAAATTTATCGCGAATATTATATATCACTGAGGCTTAAATGTCAATAAATTAAACAAATAATCTGTACAGACAAATTTTATATTATTCCTCAAAAAGCTTGTAAAGAACTTTTAACTCATCATCAGTAAACGATTGACTGCTTATGAATTCTTGAAGATAGCCCGTATTTACAGTTTTATGTTTATCATTAAGTAAAGTATCTATTTTTTCAATAGCAAATATATTCCTGGCATTACCATAGCTTGCTGAAAAAGAATCTCCGTTCGCCAAATTAACAACCAGATTAACATCATATACATGGTAAGATGACCCTCTTCTGCTTCTATAATAGCTATCGGCACTTACACTATAGCTTTCAACTGCATCATATGAATATTCATCTAATCTATTATTAAAGATACTGTATGTAGCTATACCATCAGAATTAAATTCGTGGCGACCGACACATCCCATAACCCCAAAAAAGAAAAGAACAGAAAGAATAATGAAATATATAATAATTCGTTTAAAAAACTTAATCCTAGCTTCTTTGCATTTTTCATTGTTTCTATATCTTTTATCGAACAGCGGAAAAGCAAATTTATAATTAACTGTATTGTAGTAATCAATATTTTTATTTCCGAAAATTGGTATTTTTGCATATGCAGGATCTAAAATAAATATTATCCAAGTAAAAATAAAGGGAGCTATCAAAAGCATCGTCCATCTCTCTTCAAAGGCAAGCACATCAGGGTTTTTAAAAATAAATATAGGAGCAAGCACCTCATAACCATATACAGAGAATAATAGTATTAAGGCGCCAAAAATTTGGATACAAATATGCAAAAGCCTATCTTGCTTAGACAACGGTGGGTATCGTTTTTTATGTTTTACAAATCTATTCTTTTTATGTTTTGCCATAAAATTTTCTCCAAATTATACTTTTCAATTTTAATATACAGTACAACGATGCGTTTGTCAATGGTTCCAATTTTCAATGTACGGTCAGAAACATTGTCGCCTTGCTCGCTTGGAGCGCGGGTACCGATCTGTGTTTCTTCCTCGTCTCGGCTTGCTGTATCTGCCACCGGCAGCGCAAGCCTGCGAACCAGTTAACAGCCAAAGCGGCTGTGGAAACACAAGGCTGAAGATTTAAGTGTAATTTGAAAGTAAAAAAGAGAAACCACTCTGGTGAGTGATTTCTCTTTTTGTGTTTACAGGACGGAATGACATCCCTGTTTATTAATTAAAAACTTTTTCCTTTTCGAAAGAAGCTTCACAAACTTCAAAAGAATTCATGTTTTTATTATATTTTAGAAAAGATACAGCTGTACCTATGAAATCTGTATGCCCATAAAGTGAAGTATATTGACACACTTTAATTTCATATACACCGTCATTATCAATATCATACGGTTCAAATTTATAAAAAGTATCAAGCATCAATTCAAAGTTTTTGGGTTCTCCATTATTTCCGTACCATACACTATAGTAATCATCTGTTCTATCAGACAATACAATTTTTCTACAATAATCAGTATATCTGTTTTTTATTTCCAAACAACGATTTTTTAAAATTGAAACAGAAAACCCAGTATTAAATGTTTCTTCTTTAACATCAGATGAAAATATTTCTACTATCTCATTATTTCTAAAATCAAAAACACGGGACAAGTATTGACCGGCACCACCTGATAGACCAACACACTCATGTAATATAATTTCTTTATCGTCATCTCCGTCAATATCTACACAATAAAATGTTGCTCCTAAATCTGCCTGGCCATCCCACGCAAGGAGATCTCGTGCAAAAATTTTATCATTAACTGAAATTACTAAATAACAATCAGAAACCATACTATTAGTGTCATAGCGATTATCTGCTAAAAGATAAACAGTACCAAAAATATCATCTGTTAAATTAATATTATCTTCAAGTTGGCTAATTAAAACACTGTTTAATCCTATTTCAGGAATGTCTATTCGCATTCTATTTTTAGAATCAAATATTGTTTCCGTAGTTTTTAAAAATTGATGTTCATTTATGTCATTATTGATATTTATAACAAAGAAAGTGGTAATTAATATTGCAACTAAACTTAATATAAGTGCAATAATTTTCCATTTGTTTAGCTTCCTTTTAGTATGTTTCATTACAGAAATAACATTTCGCTCTGCTTCTGCAACTTGCTCATATGGTTCAATAATTTTACCACTTAAAATTTCATTTACTCCGACCTCAAAAATTTCACTTAACTTTTCAATTATTTCTATATCAGGATAACATTTTCCGGTCTCCCATTTCGATACCGCTTTATCAGTAACATTTAATTTAAACGCAAGTTCTTTTTGCGTCATTAATTTTTTCTTTCTCTCAGAAGCAATAAATTTACCAACATCAACTGCATTCATTTTATCACCTTCTTTATTAATGAGTTAATTATATACTAAAATAACAAAA
>JBGVFJ010000029.1:0-4976 GCA_045121005.1 Acutalibacteraceae bacterium | reverse complement strand
CGGTATTGACGCAGTTGTGATTCTCATGACAAGGGAAAACGGTGAAATCCGCCTTGTTGATGAAACTGAAATTTATTGCGACGCCGGAGTTTCACTCACAAAGGTATGCAGATTTGCCCTTGAAAACGGTCTTTCCGGGCTTGAGTTTGCTTTTGGTATTCCGGGTTCAGTGGGCGGTGCTGTTTTTATGAACGCAGGTGCTTACGGCGGTGAAATTAAAGATGTCATCACAAAATGTGATTATATTGCTCCCGACGGCGTATCAGGTCAACTCAGTAAAGAAGATATGTTGCTTGGTTACCGAACAAGCGTTTTTAATAAAAACAATTGTGTTATCACCGGTGCATATTTTAAACTTAATAAAGATTCACAGGATGCCATAAAAGAGCGTATGAATGACTTTTTGGCACGCCGCAAGTCTAAGCAGCCCCTTGAATATCCCAGTGCAGGAAGCACCTTTAAACGCCCTGAGGGTTATTTTGCAGGTGCCTTGATTGAACAAAGCGGACTTAAGGGATTTAGTGTCGGCGGCGCCCAGGTGAGTGAAAAACACGCGGGCTTTGTAATAAACAAGGGTGACGCTACTGCACGCGATGTTATGGACCTTGTGGAGTATATTCAGAAAAAAGTAAAGGAAGATTCAGGTGTTGATTTGGAGCCTGAAATAAGAATTTTCAGTTAGGAGAGTAAATATGGAGCTGCTTGTAATTACCGGGATGTCCGGTGCAGGTAAGTCTGTGGTTGTGGATGCTGTTGAGGATGCGGGTTATTTTTGCATCGATAACATTCCGCCGAAGCTTCTTGTTACTTTTGCTCAGCTTCTTGAATCTTCCTCACAGAACTATTCAAAAGTAGCGGTTGTATGTGATATCCGTTCAGGCAGGGAATTTGAAAATATTTTTGATTTTCTTAATGATTTGAATAAAGCAGGCTACAGCCACAAAATATTTTTTATAGATGCAAATGATGCCGTTCTTATCAAAAGATACAAAGAAACAAGACGAGTTCATCCTATGCTTAATGATAACGGCGGCTCACTTGCTCAAAGCATTACAAAAGAAAGAGAAAAATTAAGCGGGTTGAAAGGTGTTGCTGATTATTATCTTGATTCCAGTGACTTGACGGCTGCACAGTGCAAAGCCCGTGTTGCTATGCTTCTTGATGATTCAATTGATACATCTCTTCATATTCATTGTATGTCTTTCGGCTTTAAATACGGTATGCCCTCAGACTGCGATCTTATGTTTGATGTAAGATGTCTTCCTAATCCGTTTTACATTCCGGAGCTTAAGGAGCATACAGGCCTTGAAGACTGTGTGTGTGATTATATTATGAATTTCGAAGAAAGCAGAGAGCTTCTTAAAAAGCTTTGTGATATGCTTGATTTTCTTGTTCCGTTATATATCAAAGAAGGCAAACGACAGCTCGTTATTGGCTTCGGCTGTACCGGCGGCAGACACAGGTCTGTTTGTTTTGCCGAAAATCTTCATCGTCATTTTTCAAACAGTGATAATCTTAGTTTAACCGTGTCTCACAGGGACATTAAAAAGTAAAGGTCGGTGCTTTTGTGTCATTTTCAGGTGAAGTGAAAAAGGAGCTTTGCGAATACGCTCCCGAAGAAGCAAATGGCTGCTGTAAGTTGGCAGAGTGTTACGGTGCTCTGCTTATGGGTAAGTCATTTTCATCCAGAGAAATTGTTTTTTCAACTGAATATGAATATGTGGCGGAGCACATCTACAACCTTTTTTATGATTGCTTTGGCGAACAGCTTTTTGAAAGAGAAAAAAGTAAAAGTAAGTTTAAGCTTGTTATCAATGGTGCCGATAAAATAAAAAAAGTCTATGATTGGTTCGGCCACGATAAAAAACAGCTCAACCTCAGAATCAACAGAGGTAATTTCAGTGATGAATGTTGTTTGCCGTTTTTCATAAAAGGGGCATTTCTTGCTTGCGGAACTGTTACCGACCCCAACAAGAATTATCACCTTGAGTTTGTAATTCCGTTTATGAAGCTCAGCCAGGATTTTTATAAAATTATTACCGACACCGGCATTATTGCCAAAACGGTTGTTCGCAAGGGAAGCAATGTGGTTTATATTAAAGACAGTGAAAACATTGAAGATTTGCTTACAATGATTGGTGCTTCCCGATCTACACTTGAGCTGATGAGCATCAAAATACAGAAAGATATGCGCAATAAGATTAACCGACAGGTAAATTTTGAATGTGCAAATATTGAGCGTTCTGTTAAAGCCGGTCTTGTTCAGGTTGAAGCAATCAATCTTATAATAAAGCGTCAGGGAATTGATACTTTGCCGGAGGAATATAAAGAGCTTGCTTTGTTGAGGCTTGACAATCCTGATATGTCACTCAAACAGCTTGGTGAGTCTTTATCTGTTCCGCTTTCCCGTTCCGGAGTTAAACACAGACTTGATAAAATTCTTGAAATTGCAGAAAAGCTGAAAAAATAGGAGGATTCTTATGGGAGGCTTCACACATTTACATTTGCATACTGAATACAGCCTCCTTGACGGAGCCTGCAGAATTAATAAACTTATTGACCGAGCAGTTGAGCTCGGTCAGACTTCTATTGCAATTACCGACCACGGCGTTATGTACGGCGCGGTCGATTTTTATAAAAAAGCTAAAGCCAAAGGCATAAAGCCGATTATCGGATGCGAGGTTTATGTTGCCGCCAGAACAAGATTTGACAAAGTTCACGCCCTTGATTCAGAAAGGTATCACCTTGTTCTTCTTTGCAAAAACAACAAAGGCTATGAAAACCTCACAGCTATGGTGTCCGAAGCGTGGATTAACGGATTTTACACTAAACCACGAGTTGACAAAGAATTATTAGCAAAATATTCTGACGGCCTTATTGCGCTTTCAGGCTGTCTTGCTGGTGAAATTCCCAAGGCGCTGATGCGAGGGGATTACGAATTGGCAAAGGAAACTGCATTGTGGTATCTTGATACTTTCGGTGAGGGTAATTTTTATCTTGAAATTCAGAACCACGGACTCAAGGAGCAGCTTGCTATTGAGCCGATGATGATCAAGCTCTCTGAAGAAACAGGGATACCTCTGGTTGCAACCAATGATGCGCATTATATTTATAAAGAAGACAGTAAAATTCAAAAAGTTCTTATTTGTATTCAGACGAATAAAACTATAAACGAAGCAACGGGACTTGATTTTGAAACTGAAGAGTTTTATGTAAAGAGTGAAGCCGAAATGCGTCACCTTTTTAAAGAAATCCCCGAGGCTGTTGACAACACTCAGGTAATTGCTGAACAATGCAATGTTGAGTTTGAATTCGGTAACACAAAGCTTCCTAATTTTGATGTGCCCGATAATAAGGACCATTTTGAGTGGTTTAAAGAAAGATGTTATGAGGGATTTAACCGAATTTACGGAAAGAATGCCCCCGAAGAATATCTTGACAGATTGAATTATGAACTTGAAGTTATCAATAAAATGGGCTATACGGATTACTATCTTATTGTTAGTGATTTCATTGATTATGCCAAAAGAAATAAGATTCCCGTTGGTCCCGGTCGAGGATCGGGCGCCGGCAGCATAGCTGCATATTGCATTGGAATTACAGGCATTGATCCGATGAAATATAACCTTATGTTTGAGCGCTTCCTCAACCCTGAAAGGGTGAGTATGCCTGACTTTGATGTTGATTTTTGCTACGAAAGAAGAAATGAGGTTATCGAATACGTTAATCGGAAATATGGTGAAGACCATGTTGCTCAGATTGTAACCTTCGGTACTCTTGCTGCAAAAGCTGCAATAAAAGATGTCGGACGAGCATTGGGTATAGCTTATAATGTTACTGATTCTGTGTCAAAGGCGGTGCCCAGAGAGCTTAACATAACTCTTGACGGCGCTCTTAAAAAAAGTGCAGAGTTCAAAGCCTTGTATGAATCATCAGATGAAATCAAGGAGCTTATTGATATGGCACGCAAGGTTGAAGGTATGCCGCGCCACACCTCAACTCACGCAGCAGGTGTTGTTGTAACTAAAAATCCTGTTGCGACTTATGTACCCCTTGCTGTTAATGATAATGTTCCGGTTACTCAGTATACTATGACCACCATTGAGGAGCTTGGACTTCTTAAAATTGATTTTCTCGGACTCAGGACGCTCACGGTTATTTCTGATGCTTCAAGAATGGCAAAGCAGAAAGACCCTGATTTCGATATTGAAAAAATCCCTATGGATGATGCTGACACTTTTGAAATGATTTCCAAAGGTCTGACAGATGGTGTTTTTCAGCTTGAATCCAACGGAATGAAAAATGTTCTTGTAGGACTTCGCCCCGAAAATATTGAAGATATTATTGCGGTCAGCGCTCTTTACAGACCGGGTCCTATGGATTCAATCGACACTTACATTCATAATCGGCACAATCCTCAGGATGTTCATTACAGAACTCCTATGCTCAAGCCCATTCTCAATGTTACCAACGGTTGTATGGTGTATCAGGAACAGATTATGGAAATTTTCCGTACTCTTGCGGGCTATTCTTTTGGTCACGCTGATATTGTGCGACGTGCAATGTCAAAGAAAAAGCATGATGTTATGGAGCACGAAAGGGGAGCCTTTGTTGAAGGTTGCGGTAAAAATAATATATCTTCCGAGGTTGCAAATGCAATTTTTGATGATATGTCATCATTTGCATCGTATGCATTCAACAAATCTCACGCTGCGGCTTATGCCCACGTAATTTATCAGACTGCCTACCTTAAATGTCACTATCCGTGTGAATTTATGGCAGCTCTTTTGAGTAGTGTCCTTGACAACGCGGGCAAGGTTGCGCAGTATACAAATGATTGTCAGCGAATGGGAATAAAAGTTCTTCCGCCTGACGTAAATGAAAGCTTTGAAGGCTTCACCGTCAAAGGCAAAAACATTCGCTTTGGCTTACTTGCAGTTAAAAATCTCGGAAGGGGACTCATATCCAGAATAATT
>JBGVFJ010000028.1:0-51827 GCA_045121005.1 Acutalibacteraceae bacterium | reverse complement strand
ATAATATGGTCATAATACAATTTCTGCCACACAGAGAAACCAATTCTCTTGGTTGCATACCCTTTGAGTTGATTCACCATATTCGGTATCGTAGGGGCGCCCATTGGGCGTCCGTTTTCAACAGGCAGAATCGTAACCAACAAATGTATATGGTCCGGCATAATCACATAATTTTCAAGCTTTATATTGCTATATTTCTTTTCAATATTATTGATAGCTTCCTCAACAATTTTTCCGTATTCCGACAGCTCGCACGACGGACGCCCAATGGGCGCCCCTACGACCTTGCCGAAAGCTTTTCGCTTGTCTTTTGTGCAGACTGTAATGAAATATGTGTTGCAAGAAGAATAATCAAATCCGTTCAACCTGTTCGGCTTTCTTTTTGAGAATTGATTGCTACTCATACATTACACCTTTCTTGCTTTCACAATCAAAAAATTGGGTTTAATGTATTCTTTAACTGCGGTGGGCAGTTTCTTTATTGCCCATTCTTCGGGAACAGGCTCACAAATTTCTTCAATCACAAATCCTGTCTTTGTCAAAGCGTTTATAACATTGCTGAACGTTCTGTGATATTTTATTACTCCGTCAACATACCAGTGGATTTTTCTCTCACCGGGTTCATTGTAATTTGAAAAAGTATATGATACTCTTTTCCCGTTTTCATCTTTATTAAAATGGCCGTTACCGTCAACAGTAGCGGTAATAATAGGGTGTTCCTGAGAAAACAACAATTCTCCGCCTGAATCAAGCACAGAAAACATTTTCTTTGCAAACTCATCAAAATCCTCAACATAATGAAAAGCAAGAGAACTGTAGATAAAATCAAACTTTTCATTTAGTTTATCTATGTTAGTCATACTCATATTTACATACTGAATTTTATCATCTGACGATTCGCTTTTAGCAACATCAAGCATTTTTTCAGATATATCAACACCGACAACACGGCTTGCATCACGGCGAACAAAATCAATGCAATTGTGACCGTAGCCACAGCCTAAATCCAAAACGGATTTACCGTTTAAATCAGGCAACATTTTAGCCATTGCCGGTTGTTCAAGCAAATCATTATAGCTCAGCTCATTGTCACGCAGAGCCTTATAGCCTGCAAAGAAGATTTCATTATCATAAATATTCTGATTGCTCATAAGTAAACCTCTCTTTCGGTTTATTCTGCTATTGCCCATTCACCAACAACGGTGAAGCCGATTGAACGGTAAAAATCAACTATGGAATCGTGTTTGCAAAGAAGCTCGGTGCGCTTGCCTTCCTCCACACTTTCATTGCCGAGAAGGGTTACCAATCCCCCGCCGAGACCTTTGCCGCGGTGTTTTTTGTCGGTGGCAACTGCGCCGAGAAGCACAGCATTGTCTGTTTCAAAAAGCTTCATTGCGCAAGCGGAAGGCTCACCGCTTTCAACAGCAAGGGCTGCCTTTGCCGTGCCTTTTTTCACTCTGTGAGTCACGTCGGATAGCCAGGGCAGATATTCACCAACACCAAGCAAATCCGCACCCTTTATGAGCTTATACACATCGCTGTAATCCACATTTCCGCAAAGTGTAATTTCATATTTTGATCTGTCGGTTATGTTGTTATATCTAACAACATAGCCCCACAAAGCTTCTTTTATTCCGAGCTTTTCCATAACCTTGCGGTCACATTGAAGGGAAGAAAACCCAATCATTTTAACAAAAGCCGAAAGCTCCTCAAAATCTGCATTTTCATCGCAGGTGATGGTCATACTGCCGTCTATGAGGCTGATTGCGGCAACGGGATTTTCGTTTTCGTCGAGCTGAATCCAGAAGCGCATAAAGTCAAACTCATAGGAATAGGTTAAAAAATATGCATAAATTCTTGTGCCGAAAACATCCCTTGAGCAGACCTCTTTAAGAGAATATTTTTCAGAATCGATAAACTTAATCATTTGCATAATCCTCCGAAAGTGCGAGGATAAGTTTTTTTGTTTCTTCAACATCGCTTGCCTTGATTACACAAGAGGGCGAATGAAGATAACGGCAAGGAAGTGACACCGCAAGGGTTTTCACTCCGCCTGCAGAGGTGTGAATTATTCCCGCATTGTTACCGCCCGCAACCAAAGATTTGGTCTGAACGGCAATGCCTTTTTCTTCAGCAAGACTGAATGCTCGGTCAAAAAGCTGTTTGTCATAAACAGTGCGCCTGTCCATAAAAGACACAACGCCACCATTGCCTAACCTGCACACGGTTTTGTGAGCTTCAACCCCTGCCAGATCAGCGGCAGTTGTGGTTTCAACAACAATTGCATAATCGGGGTTAACTGTGTGCACGGCTGTGCCTGCCATACCCATACCAACCTCTTCGCCAACGGAAAAGCTGAAATGCAAATCCACGGGCAAATCAGATTTTATCATATCAATAAGAATTGCACAGCCTGCTCTGTCGTCAAGAGCTTTTGCTTTGATATATCCATCACCGTAAGTGACGAATTCCGACTTGAAGCAAGCCATATCCCCTGCTTTAACAAGAGCTTCTGCTTCTTCCTTTGACTTTGCGCCAATGTCAATCACTAGGCTTTTCACATCAGGAAGCTCCGCCTTTTTATCGGCAGGAAGAAGGTGCACGGGCACAACACCGATAACGCCGCACAGCTTGTTTTCACCAACAGTAACAGGTCTGCCGAGCATAACGGAGGTGTTGATTCCGCCAACACATTCAAAATTGAGTGAGCCGTCGGAATTGATTGAAGTGATTACAAAACCGACCTCATCCATATGAGCATCGAGGAGCACTTTTTTGTTGGCTTTCTTTGCACCCTTTTTAAACACGATAAGATTGCCCAATGGGTCAACGGTTATGTCGGTTGCATAATCTTTGATTTCGTTGATTATAAAAGCTCTCACTTCGTTTTCTCTGCCCGAAGTACCGTCAAGAGAGCAAAGATTTTTAATTAAATCAAGCATTGCCGGCACCTCCGTGAGTGAGAATATATTTTGCCATAAGCTGAGCAGTTGCTTCAATATCAGCGGGGTCAATCACTTCAACGGCTGTGTGCATATTTTTGAGAGGGAATGACAGCAGAGCGGTCTTTTTACCCTTGGCAGAAACCGCAATAACATCGGCATTTGTGCCTGTTGAAGACGACATAATTTCAAGCTGATAAGGAATCTTGTTTTCTTTTGCGAGAGCCTCGAGCTGACGGCTCATTTCATAATTAAGGATGGGAGCAAAGCCAATCATTGTGCCGTCACCCAGGCTTGCGGTGATGCTTTTGGGCGTGGCGTTTGTTTTGGCAAAGCTCACATCAACACAGATGCATTCGTCAGCATCGCAACTGAATCCGCCCGCCGTTGCACCCACAAGACCTGCCTCCTCCTGAGCCGAGAAGAGAACTGTGATTTCGTTTTTGCAGCCCGTTTCTTCCAGAATTTCAAGGCAACGAAGGACGGCGCACACACCTGCTTTGTTGTCAAAATATGCGCCTGACAAAATGCCGTTTGCCATTTCGTTGTACTGCGCTTTTAAAGTAACGCGGTCACCGGGTGAAACGAGAGAAAAAATTCTATCACCGTCGATACCTGTGTCGATCATAATTTCGTCAAAGCCTGCCGCTTTCTTTTCATCACCCTTTGAAAGGTGGGGCGGAATGGAAGTCACAACGCCAAACAAATCCTCCCTGCCGTGAACAATCACATCCTGCGCGGCAATTGTTCGGATGTCGATTCCTCCGCATTTGTCCACGCGCAAAAATCCGTTCTCTTCCACGGATGTGACAATCATACCGATTGAATCAAGATGGGCATCAAGCAAAAAGTGTTTGCCCTCCCCATCCTTGTGACCCACCACATTGCCGAGATTATCGGTTGTAACGGTCATATATTCCGAAAGCTTTTTTTCGGCAACGGGCGCAACGGAATATTCCTGGCCCGGTGCAGACGAAGCCTTGGCTAATTCGATTAAAGTTTCTTTAATATTCATATCTTGTTTCCTTTAAAGCAAACAGCCGCCATTTCGGGCGGCGTTTGTTGTTATGTATCAATAAAGTTCAATTCCGCCGTAGTTACGGATTTTGAGAATATAGCAAGCATCGTCACCAAAAACAGCCTGCATAGCTGACTTGAACTCTTCAAGAGCGCAGTCGGGAACAAATGCCTGGATTGTGCCTGCAAATCCGCCGCCATGAACACGCCATGCACCCTTGCCTCTGAGTACTCTTTCACAAATTGAAAGAGCAACGGAAACAGGCTGTGTTGCAGTCTGACAAGCCGCAAAAACATTCTGATTAAACATAAATGATGAATGTCCGCTTTCGGTGATTACATCCTTGAATGCTTCAAAATCGCCCTGTGAAAGAGCTGCCTTGAGCTCTTCAACTCTGCGGTTTTCGTTGTAGAAATGTGTTGCACGAAGAACTGCTCTGTCATTAGCCTTTTCACGAACGAGAGTAATATTCTTGTAAAATTCGTTTTCATCAACCTCACGAAGAACGCTTTTGCCGAAACAGGCAGCAGCCGCTTCCATTTCACCGCGCACTGCGGCATATTCATCGGTGAGGTCAGCGTGGCTGCCCTTGGTGTCAACAATGCAAAGTGAATGGCCTGTTGCACCAAAATCAAAGTCAATTTTGGTGATTACGGGGTTTTTGGTGTCTTCAAAATCAATTGAAATAAAACCGCCTACGGAGCTTGCCATCTGATCCATAAGTCCGCTGGGTTTGTTGAAATATTTGTTTTCTGCATACTGTGCGATTTTTGCAATGTCAACTGCAGAAACCTTGTTGTCGTTATAAAGTCCGTTGAGAATTGCGCCGATGAGCACTTCAAAAGCGGCTGATGATGAAAGACCTGAGCCTGAAAGTACCTGAGTTACACCTGTTGCATTAAAGCCGCCGATTTCGTAGCCGTATTCCTTAAAGCCTGCACACATACCGCGGATAAGAGCTGCAGATTTCCCGAACTCCTCTGGGCGCACGGAAAGGTCAGAAACATCAACCTCATTCATTGAATGGTTGGCAGATTTTTCGCAAATAACCATATCGTCTCTTTTTCCGGCAAGAGCGATTGTGTCAAGGTTGATTGCAGCTGCAAGAACCTTGCCGTGGTTGTGGTCGGTGTGGTTACCGCCTACCTCTGTTCTGCCCGGTGCGCTGAACATTGCAACATCGTTTGTGTCACCGTAAAGTTCAGCAAAGGTTTCAAAAACCTTAAGGTGTCTTTCTTTTTGAAAATTCAAAGAATCGGGTGTATATACCTTAAACAAAGCTTCATCAAGCTCACCGTTAATAAGACTGTTTTTTAATGTTTTGATGTCTGACATTTTTATTTCTCCTCTTTTTCTTTTTGTAGTAAAGAATAACACCTGCAAGATAAAATGTGGCAGATGATAATGATGCGATGATAATAAGCGGAACTAAAAATCCCGCCGAAAACGGATTGTAAACATGGCGGCCCACTACCGTATATGAAATCAGCAAAGGCAGATTGCCTGCCAGAGAAAGCCCGAGAAATTTCCAAAAATTGAAGCCCATTGAGCCGTACAGCTTGCTGATTGTGTTTAAGGGAAAGCCGGGCAAAAGTCTGAAAATCACAAGCAACCACGGATTGCCTCCGCCATCGTGCTTCATTATGATTCTCAACGTGTCATTACGCTTGAGAATGGTGTTTACTCCGCCGGGGCCGATTCGCTTGCCCCACCAATATTTGAGAGTGAAGTGAAGCCCCATTCCGATAAGGTTGACGGGCAATGCAAAATAAAAAGGGAAAACCGCACCCGTTGCCGCACACACAATAGAAATGGGATATATGGGAATAAATGACTTGAAAGCGAACAAAAACATCAGCGTGAAAATAAGGTAAGTCTCACTGCCGGTGTTTTCAACCCTCTGCTGAACAAGTTCAAGGTATGACTCATAGGTCTGCCACCAATATTGCACCTTTTCATCTGCTGACAAAATCAGCAGCGCCACCAGCACAACATCGATTATCAGGAAGATAATGGCGGCAATATTGAGAAGATTTCGTTTGAGAATTCTTTTTTTAATGTTATCCAGCCGTCACCACTCCTTCTGCTTAATTTTTTAATCATTTTATTTTATAATAATTTTATCTTTAGGTCAACCGATTTTTCAAAAATAAGACCAATATCTATAATATTATTCACAGTAAAACATATATGCACAAAAGGTCTGCCTCACAACGAGACAGACCTTAACTTTTATTTAAGCTTTGCTTTGAGCACAATGGGGAAATGGTCGGCAGAATAAACTCCGTCATAAAGCTCGGTTACAACGCCGTATGACATAACATCAAAGCCTGTTTTTGAAATCATAAAATAGTCAAGCTGTTTACCTGTCTTGCCCCAATTCTGATATGTTTTTGAAAAATCAGAATTTTCTGTCTCATAGCGTGCATCAAGGAAATCTTTTGTAACGTTGATATACGTTTCACTGCCCTCTTCGGCATTGAAATCACCCATAATCACGCTGGGATATGAGCCGAACTGCTTGATTTTATCAAGAATAACGGCAACGCCCTTGATTCTCGCTTCATCACTCACATGGTCAAGGTGAGTGTTAAAAACAACAAACTGTTTTCCGGTTGCCTTTTCGGTGAGGATAACGTAGCTGCAGATTCTGTAGCAGGCTGAGCCCCAGTCCTTGCTCATTTCTTCGGGAGTTTCCGAAAGCCAGAACGAGCCCTTATCCACAAGGGAGTAAAGCTCCGTGTTATAAAAAATGGGGCAGCCCTCGGCAATAACGGAGTTATCGCGGTAAGTTATAACGGAATCATAGTCCTCAAGGCAATCCACAAGGTATTGGTACTGCCATTTCGTTGCTTCCTGAAAGCCGATAATACCGGGAGCATTGTTTTTGATGCCCTCCATTACAAGCTCTGCTCTGTAAAACCAGGACTTTTTGCCAAAATCCATGGGAGTAAGGCAGCGGAGATTACAGCTCATCATTGTGATTTCGTCGGTGTTGTCAATTTTAATTTTCGCAACCTCTTTGTCTTTGCGGTAAGAGGGATAGTAAAAACCGAGGACTGCAGTTGCAGCCACAAGAACAACGAGAATTATGCAAAGAAAAGTCAATGCAATTTTTTTGAAAATCTTCATAAATTATTTTCCTCCGTTGGCATTTACCATATCCATCATATCCATATAAAACTCTATATAACCGCCTTCAATGTCTGTTCCTCGGCTGAAATCGTAGTGGTCTGTGCCCATAAGAGTGGGCATAACATACCATACACCTTTTTCAATTTTTTTGCTTTTTTCAAAATCAGCATGAGGGTCGTCAAAGGGATAAAGAGCACTGATAAGAGGCACAATGCCGTCGTTGGCAATCCAGCCGTCCTTCATTTCAACTCCGTCAATAATTTCACCCTCTGAACCTAAAATATCACTGCAGGAAAGATCAAAAATAAAAATGCTGAAATCAGGTTCAACGCCCTCAAACTCCGGTGTTCCCGAGCAAAGAGATGTGTAAGAATAATAATAAGCAAAGGGATTTACTTTGATTTTTTCATTGAGCTCTGCCGCACCGCGGAGAGTGAGCTCATAGCCGCAGTTATCAGTACCCTGAGCTATTTTTAGCCAGTTTGCAGGGTTAAACGTCATACCCTCACCCGAAATGCCCCACTGCTCCATAAGAGGCTCATAAACAGGAACTATTCTGTTGATTGCGCCCAGAACATTCATCAGACCCACAATCATAACAACAGGCCATACGGGGTCATAAATTGTGTTGGCAACCTGAGAGCCGTTGTGAGGTGAAGAAAGAGTAATTACCGAATGAACAGCCTTACCGTGACCGCCCTTAAAAAGAGGTGAACAGTCATCACCCGAGGCCTCTTTTTCACTTTCGTCACCAAAGGCAAGGAGCGATGCCAACATTCTCACCGTTTCACCGCCGAATGAATGGCCGAGAAGGTTAATGGGGCTTTTCATATCCCACGGCTCACCCATAATTGCCTTGCCTGTGTAATCTCTGCCGTAACGGTCGTGACCTGCGGCGGCTGAATGAGCCTCACCGTAGTCTGTAACCGTACCTGTCAAAGCGGCATAAAGCTCGCAGGCTCTGTCCCACGCACTGCTGAGAATGCCAACGGCGGGGTTGTAAACCTCATAGCCTCTTTCGTTGAGCATCGGGATAATATCGTTGCCGTCGGCATCGCACCAGTTGGGAACGATGTTTTCAACGGGATTGCCCTCGCCCCATGCACCCATACCGTGAACGTAGATGAAAGGATATTTTTCTTCAACCGCAAAAGCAGGAACAGTTGCACCAGCAATTAAAACAATACATAAAAATACAGATAAAATCTTTTTCATAAAAACTCCTCCTTTTAAAAAATTCTACCATATCCGAGTAAAAAAATCAACACATACTGTTTTTGTGTCCGTTATTTGACAAAATAAAAGGGGGGGCCGCATTTTAATGTTCATTTCCATACCATTTTTTTAAATCAACATAGCTTCCCATAAAATGATAGCTACGACCGTTTTTGTTCATACCGATTTTTTTAAGACCTAATTTTTTAAGTATCCCTACAGATTTTTGATTTTCGGTATTGGCATACGCTTCAACAAATTCAATATGTTTTTCAATCTTCTCAATCAAAAAGCCATACAGTTTTCTGAAAACTCCATTACCCTGATATTCGAGTTTAAGCTGAATTTCCTCCATCACAAATGTGGTTTCGTCTGTGTAATATTGAAAATAACCAATAATTTCATCGTTGCTTTTGATGAGTATTATCTGACGTTCATTTCGCAAAAGACCATCACTTACGCTATCGTACCAACAGACATAATCTTCTTCTCTCGTATTGCCTGTAGGCGCAATTTTTGTCATATTATCTGCAAGGATATTAAAAAGTGCAGGTGCAACAGATTGAAACCTTGATTTGTCCAGATATTCGAATTTATCGGCAGAAATATTATTCAAATAATCATCAGCTTCTTCTCGTGTTTTGAAAATGATTATTTCTTTTTCATCCTTGTACTTTTCAATAAGCTCATATATTTTCGGCAGTGAATTTTCTGCAAAGGATTTTATAAATTCTTCAAATTCAGGGTCAAGCTCGGTTTCAAGCCACGGCAGGTCGTAACGCCCTTTGCCGATACGCTCGGTTGCGCCCTGCAGGCAGACTTCCACCGGCAAATCAAAAAGAAAAACCGTATCACATTCTTTGAGGCGCATTTCAATTGTTCTGTTATAATTGCCGTCAATTATCCATTGCGGAGTTGCGAAAATTTCTGTTATTCTTTGGTCAAAATCTTCTCTCGGAATGTGAGTTTTATCAGGCTTGTGCCAGATTGCATCAAGATAATACAGGGGCAAGCCCGTTACTTTATTCAGTTTTTCGGCAAAGGTTGTTTTCCCCGACCCGGGACAACCGATTACTATTGCTTTGTTCATTGTTCTTCACCCAAAATCAAAGGCACCTCCGAGGAGATGCCTTCATTATTTTACCAGATAACTTTTGTTTCAACGTCTTCGAGGATTGTTTTGAGGAACTCGTCAACGCTCACTGCGCCGATGTCACCCTCGCCGCGCTTACGCACTGAAACTGAGCCTGCTTCGATATCCTTGTCACCCATAAGGAGCATATAAGGAACCTTCTCAAGCTGGGCTTCGCGGATTTTGTAGCCTGTCTTTTCGCTTCTTGTGTCAACCTCGCAACGGATGCCTGCTTTTTCAAGCTTTGCGGCAATCTCGTAGGCGTAGTCGTGATGTCTGTCGGCAATGGGAAGAAGCTTAACCTGAACGGGAGCAAGCCATACGGGGAATGCACCTGCATATTTTTCAATAAGCAAAGCAAGTGTTCTTTCATAGCATCCGATTGATGTTCTGTGGATGATATAGGGATTTTTCTTTGTTCCGTCGCTTGCAACGTATTCCATACCGAATTTTTCAGCAAGCATCTGGTCAATCTGAATTGTGATAAGTGTGTCTTCCTTGCCGTAAACGTTCTTAATCTGAATATCGAGCTTAGGACCGTAGAATGCGGCTTCACCGATACCGACTTTATAATCAAGACCGATATCGTCAAGAATTTCCTTCATCACGCCCTGAGCCTCATCCCACTGCTCGGGAGTGCCGATGTATTTTTCTGTGTCGGCAGGATCCCACTGTGAGAAGCGGTAGCTTACATCTTCATAAAGGCCGAGGGTTTTGAGCATAAAGATGCAAAGGTCAAGGCAGCTCTTGAATTCGTCTGCAAGCTGCTCGGGAAGGCACATAAGATGACCTTCGGAAATTGTGAACTGACGAACACGGATAAGACCGTGCATTTCGCCTGATGATTCATTTCTGAAAAGAGTTGAAGTTTCGGCAAGTCTCATAGGAAGGTCACGGTAAGACCTTGAGCGGTTGAGATATGCCTGATACTGGAAAGGACAAGTCATGGGACGAAGGGCGAAAACCTCATCGTCTTTCTCTTCCTCACCCATTACGAACATACCGTCTTTGTAATGGTCCCAATGACCTGAAATTTTGTAAAGGTCGCTCTTTGCCATAAGAGGTGTCTTTGTGCGCATCCAACCTCTTCTTGCTTCTTCATCCTCAACAAAACGCTGAAGTGTCTGAACAATGAATGTTCCCTTGGGAAGAAGAATGGGGAGACCCTGACCGATTGTGTCAACGGTTGTGAAAAGCTCAAGTTCACGACCCAGTTTGTTATGGTCGCGCTTCTTTGCTGCTTCAAGGGCTGCAAGGTGCTCTTCCATTACGCTCTGCTTTGTGAACGCAGTTGCATAAATGCGCTGAAGCATCTTTTTGGTTGAGTCACCGCGCCAGTAAGCACCTGTGCAGGAAGTGATTTTGAAAGCCTTGATTCTGCCTGTGTCGGGAATATGAGGACCTGCGCAAAGCTCTTCAAATTCACCCTGGCGGAAGAATGAAATCTTTTCACCCTTGCCTGCGTGCTCTTTGATGAGTTCAACCTTGTAGGGCTCGTTTCTTTCTTCCATAAGCTTAATAGCCTCCTCGGGCTCAAGCTCAAATCGTTCAAGAGGAAGTGCCTCTTTAACGATTTTTTTCATTTCTGCGGCGATTTTGTCGAGGTCGTCGGTTGTGAAAGCTTTTTCAACATCAAAGTCGTAATAAAATCCGCCGTCAATAGCAGGGCCAATGGCCAGTTTCGCTTGCGGGAACAGCCTTTTAACAGCTTGCGCAAGAACGTGTGAGGCAGTGTGGCGAAAGCAACGCTGAGCCTCCTCATCCTCCTCAAAAGAAAGAATTTCAAGTGAGCAATCCTCTGTGAGAGGTGTTCTCAAATCGCAATAAACATCATTAATTTTGCAGATGCAGGCGGCCTTATAAAGACCCATACCAAGGCTTTTTGCAACTTCAAGAGCTGTGGTGCCTTCGGCATATTCCTTAACAACTCCGCCTTTTAATGTTACATTAATCATAATTTTACCTCCAAAAAAATAAAGCTCCACCCCATACACTGGGATGAAGCATAATCTACTCCACGGTTCCACCCGGTTTGCGGTTGCCCGCCACTCAATGCCTTAACGCGGCTCACGGCGCACCTTATTTCGGCGGCTCTCAGCAGTGGTAACAACAGCTTCGGTGATATTCCCGCTTTCAGCCAGTGGCGGAAACTCTCTGATTCACTTTATAAGCGTTGCCTTCTGCATCAACGATTTAGATAATTTTATCACTACAAATTGAAAAAGTCAACACCTTATGATATAATTCCCCTCGGAAGTGATAATTATGAATGAGAATTTAATCAAGGCACGCGAGCTTCTTGAACGCTCGGCACCTCTTGGCAGGTTTGACTGCGGAAAGCTTTGCGGAGGTCACTGTTGCAAGGGTGACGAAAACACGGGCATGTGGCTTTTCCCGGGCGAAGAAGAATTATATGAGAATAACCCCGATTTTACGGTAAAAGAAACCGACGGAAATCAGGGGTATAAAATGATTGTCTGCAACGGCTCCTGCAACCGCAAAGAGCGTCCCCTCGCCTGCAGAATTTATCCGTTTTATCCGAGAATTAAGGGAGACAAGGTGAGCGTTATCCGCGACCTGAGAGGACTTTCTTCCTGCCCGATTGTGAAAGAAGGAATAAAGCCCGACCCGGTTTTTTTGCGGAATTTACGCAAGGCGGCAAGGTATCTTATCCGTGATGAGGAAACGAGAAATTACATCCTCACCGCACAGCAGGAAATCGAAGAAATGGCTGAGTTTATGGCTCAGATGGGTGGATTGTTTTGATTGGTGTTATTGATGTGGGCGGCGGACTGCGCGGTATTTACGGTTCGGGAGTTTTTGACCGTTGCCTTGATGACGGAATAAAGTTTGATTATTGCATCGGTGTTTCTGCAGGGAGCGCAAATGCAATAACCTACCTTGCAAATCAAAAAGGAAGAACATACCGCTTTTATCACGATTATTCAGGCAGGAAAGAATACATGAGCTTCGGCAATTTTTTGAAGCACAGCCAGTATATTGACCTTGACTATGTTTACGGCACCCTTACCAACAGCGACGGTGAGGATGCGCTGGATTTCAATACAGTGCTTCATAACAGCGGCAGTCTTACCGTGGTGGTGACTGATGCGCTGACAGGTGAGCCTGCATATTTCAAAAAAGAGGATATGAAACAGGATGACTATACCGTTCTGAAAGCATCCTCTGCCTTGCCGGGCGTGTGCAAGGGGTATGAAATCAACGGCAGAAAGTATTATGACGGCGGCGTTTCCGACCCCGTGCCGATTCAGAAAGCGTTGGCTGACGGATGCGATAAAATTGTGCTCATTCTCACGAAGCCAATAGCAAACAGCGACACCCTTGCCCGTGACACACGAATGGCAAAACTGCTCAGAAGAAAATACCCCGTACTTGCACAAAAGCTTAAAGATAAATCAGTTAATTACAAAAAGGGCGTTGATTTAGCATTGGAACTGCAAAAGCAGGGCAAATGCCTGATTATTGCGCCTGATGACTGTTGCGGAGTGAGCACCCTCACCAAAGAAAAAGACAAGCTCCACGCGTTGTATGAAAAGGGATATAATGACGGGGGAAGAATTAAGGATTTTGTGAAATAATTTTTTGTTTGCTCGTAGGGTATGGCGTCCTCGACATACCGTTTTGCAAAGCAAAAGAAACACAATTTTTTTCGGACAGGCACAGAGACCTGTCCTTACAGACCTGCATCAAATAAAACAAGAGGTAATGTAGTTTCAAGCTACATTACCTCTTTATTTTTTGAGCAAATCAATATATGTTTTTTCAAGCACCTGTGCTAAATAAATCAATTCAATATCGGTCACAAACCTCTGCCCCGATTCAATGCGCTGAATTGCATTTTTGTCCACATCAAGACCTGCAAGCTGAAGCAAATCAGCAAGCTCGCGCTGAGAGATATGTTTTTCTTTTCGGAATTTTGCCACATTTTCGCCACAGACGTTGTTTCTGCCGTCTTTTGTCTTGTTGATAAACATATAAATTCCTCATTTTTGACATTTAGTGCTTGTCATTAAGAAAATTATATGCTATAATTCCCTCAAATATGACATTCAGTGAATGTCACTTTTAAAAGGAGGAAGAATATGAAAGCTTTGGTTTGTGAAATGTGCGGTGCAAAGGATATCGTTAAACAGGATGGATATTTTGTTTGTCAGTTCTGCGGAATGAAATACTCACCCGAAGAAGCAAAAAAGATGATGATTGAAGGCACTGTGGATGTTCAGGGTACGGTTAAGGTAGATAACTCAGCATTTGTTGAAAAATATCTTGCCAACGCCAGAAGAGCTAAAGAAAAAGAAGACTGGTCAGAAACTGAAAAATATTACAATATGGTCGAACAAAACGATCCAACAAACATTGAAGCAATTTTTTACAGCGTATTCGCAAGAGTAAAACAAGCCTTATTAGAAGCTGAAACCAAAGATAAAAGACAAGGCGTTTTCAATGTTTTAGAAAAAAGTGTATCAATAATAGATGACAACTACGATAACACAAATGAAGAGCACCATAAATTATTATTCCAAATCATGGATGACATTAATGGATTAAAAAAAGGCAAAATTGTTCCGACTACACATTTACAGGAATATGTAACCAAAAATGGTTATGGTGCTGTTGTAGACCGCAACCAGGTGGTTGAAAATGACTCGCTGGATGTTACTCATAATATGATAGATAAGGTTGTTAATGCTTATGAGGAATCAGTGGCTAACATTCTCACGGTACAATGTGAAGATTTGACCAAAGAAGTAGTTCTTGAAAAGGCTTATGAAACGTTGCAGAACGGTTATCCGATGTTTTCTTTTTATTATTTTAAAGAATATGCAAAGAAAAATACTGACTCACCCGTTGGTTATTTAGGAAAGGCAGTTGCACTCTTAGCATTGGATAACTATAAAACTTCTGCAAATGAAGTTGCCTTTGCATCAAAATACGCTATAAACGAAAGCGACAAGGCTGATGTAAAACGACTTATTGAAATGACTGCCAGCTCCTGCAAAAGAACTTTATTAGTTAATGCTGCGGCATTCGCTAATTATAAAGCTGTCAAATTCTTGATCAATGCGGGTGCAGATGTTAATTTCAAAGCAGCCGATAACAAAACCGCTTTATGGCATGTGGCTGCTGATAATAAATTTAAAGAAGCTGACCAAAGAAATGCTATAAACTGCGTAAAAATCTTGTTGGATGCTGGCGCAGACGCTACTGTAACTACCACTGCCGGTGTTGCAACCTTCAACAAGAAGACAAACCCTGAAATCGCCTCTTTGATTCAAGCTAAATTCCCCAACTTGGAAAAAGGCAAAAGTAGTGGTTGTTATGTTGCAACTGCGGTTTATGGCTCTTATGATTGCCCCGAGGTTTGGACACTTCGCCGTTACCGTGACAACACTCTTGCAGAAACTTCCTTGGGCAGAGCTTTTATCAAAACATACTATGCAATCAGCCCTACTCTTGTTAAGTGGTTCGGTCATACTGAATGGTTCAAAAAGATGTGGAAGGGCAAGCTCGACCGTATGGTTAAAGAGCTCAGAGAAAACGGTGTTGAAGACACTCCTTACGACGATAAACAGTGGTAACATATTTAAACCGATGCTTCGGCATCGGTTTATTTTTTTCTTGACACTTTTAATTTGCGATATTATACTTATTATATATTTTAACGGACGGTGATTTTATGGCTGGTAATTATACAGACAACGCCAATGTATTCAAAGCTTTGAGTGATGAAAACAGGCTCAAGGTGCTTGAGCTTTTGCTTGACGGTGAAAAGTGCGTCAGCGAGCTTCTTGAAAAAATGAGCATCGGTCAGTCCACCCTCTCCCACCACATCAAGCTGATGTGCGTTTCGGGCATTATCAAAAGCAGAAAGTCCGGCACGGCTACTTATTATTCAATCAACCCCGACGGTGCGGCTTCCGCAATTGAGCTTTTGTCTAAGCTGACGGGTGTTGAAGCAGCAAGTGAAAGTGCCGATGTTGTTAAAATCCCTGTTATTGAAGAAACTCCGTGGGAAAAAACAGAAGTTCCGAAAGAAGAAGCTGCTCCCGTTCGTCAGAAAGGCTCACGCCCCAACGGATGGCTTCTCTAATTTGCAAAGCGTAATGCGCAATTCGTAATTGTTTTTTCACTTTGATTTACGAAAGGATTGTTACCTATGAAACAGTTTATGGATAAAGATTTTTTGCTGAATAATGATGCGGCCAAAACTCTCTTTCACGATTATGCAAATAAAATGCCCATTTTTGACTGGCATTGCCACCTTTCCCCAAAAGAGATTTATGAAAACAAACAGCCCGAAGATATTGCATTCCTCTGGCTTGCAGGCGACCATTACAAATGGCGTGCAATGAGAGGCTTCGGCATCAACGAAAAATACATTACAGGCGATGCATCAGGCTACGAAAAATTCAAGGCCTGGGCAAAGGTTATGCCTTATTTGATCGGCAACCCTCTTTATCATTGGACCCACCTTGAATTGCAGAGATATTTCGACATTTATGAGCCGCTGAGTAAAAAGAGCGCCGACAGAATCTGGACAGCCGCCAACGACAAAATTGCATCAGGCGGATTTACGCCCAGAGAGCTGATTGTCAATTCAAACGTTTCTCACCTTTGCACCACAGACGATTCTGCCGACTCCCTTGAATATCACGACCTTCTTGCAAAGGATGATTCATTCAGATGCAAGGTACTCCCCGCTTTCCGCCCCGACAAGGCTCTTTATGTTGACCAGCCCACATTTATTCCCTGGCTCAGAAGTCTTGAAGACGTAAGCGGTGTTAAGATTAACTCATACAAAGAAATGACCGATGTTCTTTTAACAAGAATTGATTTGTTTGAAAAACTCGGCTGCCGTGCAAGTGACCATGCATTCACTTATGTTCCCTACAACCGTGCAACCCCCGACGAGCTTGAAGCAATTTTCAAAAAGGCAATTGCAGGTGAAACTCTTTCGGTTGAAGAAAATGATAAATGGCGCACAGAGCTTTTCAGATTTTTTGCAAAAGAATATGCAAAGCGCGGCTGGGGATGTGAAATTCACATCGGCGCAATGCGCAACAACAACGCCCGTATGTTCAACTCAATCGGTCCCGACACAGGCTTTGATTCAATTGACGACAGAGAGATTGCCTTCTCACTTTCAAGAATGCTTGACAGCCTTGACGCTGAAGGTGCATTGCCCAAAACGGTGCTTTTCACCCTCAACCCCAAAGATAACTATGTTCTCGGCTCAATGCTGGGCAACTTCCAGTCTGACGAGGCAGCATCCAAAATTCAGTTTGGCTCAGCCTGGTGGTTTAACGATAACCTTGACGGTATGCGCGAACAGCTTAAGGCTTTGGGCAACCTTGGTGTGCTTGGCAAGTTTGTGGGTATGATTACCGACTCACGCTCATTCCTCTCCTACCCCCGCCACGAATATTTCCGCCGTATTTTCTGCGGTATGGTTGGCGATATGGTGGACGGCGGTCTTTACCCCGACAGTGACATGGAGCTTCTCGGTTCAATTATGCAGGATGTTGCATACAACAACGCTATCAACTATTTCGGTGTTTAACCGTTTTTTAAGGGCAGTCTTCACAGATTGCCCTTTTTAGTTGGTAATTTTGTTAATTTTTTATCAATTTATGCCTTTTTTATGGTAATACTGATAAAATAATAAAAATATGACAAAATATTGTTGCAAAAATTTCTGTTTTGTTATAAAATTATAATGCACAATTTTGGAAAATATTATTTTTGAAAGGACGAATATACATGAACGCACTTAACAAAAAGTCTGTTGAAGACCTCGAAGTTGCCGGCAAGAGAGTTCTTGTTCGTTGCGATTTCAACGTAAAAATGGAAAACGGAGTTATTACAAGCGATAAGAGAATTGTTGCTTCACTCCCCACAATCAAGTACCTTATCGACAACGGCGCAAAGGTTATCCTCTGCTCACATCTCGGCCGTCCCAAGGGTGAAGTTGTCCCCGAGTTTTCACTCGCTCCCGTTGCAGTTCGCCTTGGCGAGCTTCTCGGCAAAGAAGTTAAAATGGCTAAAGACGTTGTTGGCGAAAGCGCACAGGCTCTTGCTGCTGACCTTAAAGACGGTGAAGTTCTTCTTCTTGAAAACGTTCGTTACGAAAAGGGCGAAACAAAGAACGATCCCGAGCTCAGCAAAAAGTTTGCTGCTCTTGCAGACCTTTATGTAAACGATGCTTTCGGTTCAGCTCACAGAGCTCACAGCTCAACAACAGGTGTTGCTGATTATCTTCCCGCTGCTTGCGGTTACCTTATCCAGAAAGAAATCGAGTTCATCGGCGGCGCTCTTGCCAACCCCAAGAGACCTCTCGTTGCTATCCTCGGCGGCGCTAAGGTTTCTGACAAAATCGGCGTTATCACCAACCTTCTCGACAAATGTGACACAATCATCATCGGCGGCGGTATGGCTTACACATTCATGAAAGCTCTCGGCTACGAAATCGGCACATCTCTTCTTGAGGCTGACAGAGTAGAAGACGCTAAAAGTATGATGGAAACAGCAAAGGCTAAGGGCGTTAAGTTCCTCATCCCCGTTGACAACAAGATTGGTAAGGAATATGCTCCCGACACAGAAGCTATGGTTATTGACAGCGATTCTATCCCCGAAGGCTGGATGGGTCTTGACATCGGTCCCAAAACTCAGGCTCTCTTCGCAGAAGCTGTTAAGGGCAGCGGCACAGTAATCTGGAACGGACCTATGGGCGTTTCTGAGTGGGAAAATTTTGCCGCAGGCACAATCGCAGTTGCTACTGCTGTTGCTGAATCAGGCGCAATTTCAATCATCGGCGGCGGTGACTCTGCTGCTGCTGTTCAGAAGCTCGGCTTTGCTGACAAGATGTCTCACATCTCAACAGGCGGCGGCGCCTCTCTTGAATTCCTTGAAGGCAAAGAGCTTCCCGGCATCTACGCTCTCAACGACAAATAATAGATTTCATTCTGAAAGGATTTGTAAATTATGAATAAACAGCTTCGTAAAGCAGTTATCGCAGGTAACTGGAAAATGAACAAAACTCCTGCTGAAACAACTGCTCTTATCAATGAGATTAAGCCCCTCGTTGCTGACGCTGACTGCGAAGTTATCGTATGTGTTCCTTACATCGACCTTGCAGCTGCTCTTGAAGCAACAAAGGGTTCAAACATCAAAGTCGGCGCTGAAAACTGCCACTGGGCAGCAAGCGGTGCTTTCACAGGTGAAGTTTCAGCCCCCATGCTTGCAGCTTGCGGCGTTGAATATGTAATCACAGGCCACAGCGAAAGACGCACATACTTCGGTGACACAGACGTAACTGTTCGTGACCGCACTCGTGCCGCTCTCGACAACGGTCTTAAGGTTATCGTTTGCGTTGGTGAATACCTTGAGCAGAGAGAACAGGGCATCACAATGGAAGTTGTACGCTCTCAGACAAAGATTGCTCTTGCAGGCGTTTCTAAAGAAGAAATGATCAACAGCATCATCATCGCTTATGAACCCGTTTGGGCTATCGGCACAGGCAAAACTGCAACTTCAGAACAGGCTAACGAAGTTAACAAGGCTATCCGCGAGCTTGTTGGTGAGCTTTATGACGCTGAAACTGCTGACAAAGCTGTTGTTCAGTACGGCGGTTCAATGAACGCTGCAAACGCTGACGAGCTTCTTGCTCAGCCCGATGTTGACGGCGGTCTTATCGGCGGTGCTTCACTTAAAGCAGCTGATTTCGCAGCTATCGTTAAGGCAGCATCCAAATAATTAACTTACTATGCAGACTCACTGTTTTACGGTGAGTCTGTAAAATATTGAGGTAAAGAAAATGAAAAAACCTGTAGTTTTATGTATTATGGACGGCTTCGGCATCAACCCCGGCGCAAACGGCAACGCTATTGAAGCCGCCAACACACCCAACCTTACAAAGATTTTTAACGAAAATCCTTTCACAACAATCGGTGCATCAGGTCTTGATGTTGGTCTTCCCGACGGTCAGATGGGCAACAGCGAAGTTGGCCACACCAACATCGGTGCAGGCCGTGTTGTTTATCAGATGCTCGTTAAAATTTCAAAGTCAATCCAGGACGGCGACTTCTTTGAAATTGGCGCTCTTAAGGATGCTATTGAAAACTGCAAAAAGAACAACTCCGCTCTTCACCTGATGGGTCTTCTTTCAGACGGCGGTGTTCATTCTCACATTGAGCATCTTTTCGGCCTTATTGAAATGGCTAAAAAAGCAGGCCTTGAAAAGGTTTATGTTCACTGCATTATGGACGGCCGTGACGTTTCCGTTACATCAGGCGTAGGCTTTGTTAAAGATGTTGTTGCAAAAACTGCTGAGCTCGGCGTTGGTGAAATTGCAACAATTTCAGGCCGTTACTATGCTATGGACCGCGACTTCGCATGGGACAGAGTTGTTAAGGCTTATTCTGCAATGGTTTACGGTGAAGGCGTTATGGAAAGCGACCCCGTTAAAGCTATGGAGGATTCTTATGCAAACGGCGTAACAGACGAATTCATTGTTCCCACAGTTGTTAACGCTGAGGGCACAATCAAAGCTAACGACAGCGTTGTTTTCTTCAACTTCCGTCCCGACAGAGCCCGTCAGATTACACGCACCTTTGTTGACGAAGCTTTTGACGGCTTTGAAAGAAAGAACGGCTTCTTCCCCCTTAACTTTGTTTGTATGACTCAGTATGATGAAACAATGCCCAATGTAAGCGTTGCCTTCCCTCCCGAAGAGCTTACAATGACAATGGGTGAATATCTTGCAAAAAGCGGAAAAACTCAGCTCAGAATTGCCGAAACCCAGAAATATGCTCACGTAACCTTCTTCTTCAACGGCGGTGAAGAAAAGACATTTGAGGGTGAAGACAGAATTCTTATTCAGTCACCCGATGTTCCCACCTTTGACCTTCAGCCCGAAATGAGCGCATACCCCGTTTGTGAAGCAGTTGTTGAACAGATTAAGTCAGGCAAATATGACGCTGTTATCCTCAACTTTGCAAACTGCGATATGGTTGGACACACAGGTATCTGGGAAGCCGCAGTTAAGGCAGTTGAAGCTGTTGACGATTGTGTTGGTCAGGTTGTTGACGCGGCGCTTTCAATGGGCGGCGCAGTTATCATCACAGCTGACCACGGTAATGCCGACAAAATGATTGGTGACGACGGCAACCCCTTCACTCCCCACTCCACCAACCCCGTTCCTTTCTGCGTTGTGGGTTATGACTGCGAGCTTAAGGAAACAGGCCGCCTTGCTGACATTGCTCCCACAATGCTCACAATTCTCGGTCTTCCCCAGCCCAAAGAAATGACAGGCGAAAGCATGATTAAATAATTGATTTAAAGCGTACTTCGGTACGCTTTATTTTTTTGTTGCATTTTTGCTTTGGCAGGTTTAAAATGAGCATATCTCACCGAGAGGATGGTTTTATGAACTTTGACATTGCTCCCGATTACGTCAGCTCTATGGAATGGCGTGAATACTGCAAAAAAACAGAGCTTGAATATAAGCAGAGCCTTGAAGAAGGGCTCGACATTGAGCAACACAAGGATTCGTTTTTTGCCGTGGCCCAGATGCCTGACGGCAAAGAAAAAGACGACGCTGCCGACAGCCTTTTTTCAATTGTTGCCAAAGCAAAAATACGCAACGGCTACAAATATAACGAGCCATCCGACCTTGAAGCAATCAGGACTTTGCGTGACGGCTTCACCGTGAATGCCGAATCACCTGATGCCGACGCTCTCAAAAAGAAAATCGAAGGTGCGTGGATTGGCAGAATCTGCGGCTGTCTTCTCGGCAAGGCCGTGGAATGCTCACGTCAGCACGAGCTTATCCCCTTTTTGAAAGAAACGGGAAATTATCCTATGCACAGATACATTCTCAGAAGCGAAGTCACCGATGAAATGATTGAAAAATATGACTATTGCTTCGCTAACCGCGACCATATTGACCAGATGGACTGTGCCCCTGTTGACGACGACACCAACTACACCGTTATGGCTCAGCTTCTTATTGAAAAGCACGGCAGAGCTTTCACCTCAAGGGACGTGGGTGAAATGTGGCTTTCAAGTCAGCCCGTTTACAAATACTATACCGCTGAAAGAATTGCCTTCAAAAACCTCATCAACGGCTACTCCGCCCCTGCAAGCGCAATGTATAAAAACCCCTACCGCGAATGGATTGGCGCGCAAATCCGCGGGGATTATTTCGGCTACATCAATCCCGGTGACCCCGCTGCCGCCGCAGATATGGCCTGGCGCGACGCAAGAGTTTCCCATGTTAAAAACGGAATTTACGGTGAAATGTGGGTTTCTGCAATGATTGCCTGCGCCGCAGTTACCGATAATATCACAGAAATTATCAAGGGCGGTCTCGGTCAGATTCCCGAAACGAGCCGACTTTATGAAGAGATTTATCGTGTTATAAGGGACTATGAAAACAGCGTTGAGTTTGACACGGTTGTCCGTAAAATTCACAGTAAATATGACGAAATCACGGACCACGGCTGGTGCCACACCGTTCCGAATGCAATGGTGGTTGCGGCTTGCTTGCTTTATTTCGGCAACGACTACGGCAAAGCAATCTGTATGGCTGTTCAGTCAGGCTACGACACCGACTGCAATGCCGCAACGGTAGGTTCGGTGATGGGTATGGCAAAGGGAATTGATTCAATAGACAGCTATTGGTACACCCCCGTCAACGGCAGACTTAAAACATCAATCCTCGGCTGTGACGAAATTGCCGTAGCTGACCTTGTTGAAAAAACCTTAAATCACATAAAAGAATAAAAACAATCAAGCTTCGGAGTCTGATTCCGAAGCTTGATTTTTTACAGTGTTATGCAGTTTTCATAAATTATATATGTATTTTTTTATAATGAAAGTACTTGTACTTTGACATTGAAATAAGGTATAATTATTTTGTATATTTGGGTTTGTATAACCATTTTTAAATAAAAGATTAAAAGGGTGTTTTTATGAAGAAAAAAATACTTTCAATTTTAATATGCGTATGCCTTATTCTGGCAACAATTCAGCCTGTGGGTCACGTTTTTGCTGCAGGCTCGGTGTGGAGCGGCGGAATTTCCGAGCCCACGCTTGTTGACGGCTATTATCAGATTTCACGTGGTGAAGAGCTCGCCTGGTTTGCTCAGCAGGTTAACTCAGGCAGTGTCGATATTAAAGGCAGACTTACTGACAACATCATAATGAACGAGCAGTATTCTGCTGACAACAACTTCACCCCCATCGGAACACCCGAATTTCCCTTTGGCGGTGAGTTTGACGGCGGCGGATTCACAATATCCAACCTTTACATAGAAACAACCTCAGACTATACAGGTCTTTTCGGTTATATTGCAGGAGAAAAGCCTGACGTTGACGACAACGATGACTCATCAGATGAATTGGTTGAGCATAATCCCCCAAAAATTATCCGAGACATCAACCTTGTCAACGCCACTGTTATCGGCAATCAGAACGTTGGCGGTGTTGTGGGTTATGCAAAATATGCAGTTGTAACCGACTGCAACTTCAACGGAACAGTTACCTCCACAGCTAACAGCACCGGAGGCATTGCAGGCTACATTTTTGACTATGCTCGTGTTGAGCGCAGCCAGACCTCAGGCTCAATCAACGGTTATATCAGAACAGGCGGTATCTGCGGTTATGTTCACAGCAACTCCACAGTAACCAAATGCTACTCAACTGCAGATGTTTTCAGCAACTCAAACGTTAACGGTAATGCCGGCGGCATTGTCGGAACAGCCTCCGCTGGAACAATCAACGGCTGTTACTTCCTCGGCAGGGTTTACGGCCCAAAAAAGGTAGGCGGTATCGTTGGCACAAACTCTTATTCCACACTTCTCGGTTGCTACACCCTTGCCCCTGTTTACACCACTTTGCTCAACAACACTGAGCATATCGCCGCCATTGCAGGCTACAGCCTCGGCGGAACATATTACAACTGCTATTATAACGAAACCACAAGCCTCTGGACAGACAGCAATGCAGTTGCAAGAACACTTGACCAGATGAAAAAATTCAGCTTTTCCCGTGAGCTTAATGAAAACGGCAATGCCTTTACCTATGACTATATGGTACTCAACAACGGCTATCCCGTTCTTGCCTGGACACTTGAAACAGCCGTTTGGGCAGGCGGCAAAGAAGAGCCGATGAAGGACAGCGCCGGCTACTACCTCATCACCACAGCCGATGAGCTGGCCTGGTTTGCAGGGCTTGTTAACGGCACACTGCTTGGCGTGGACCAGAACACCTCGGCAAACGCCAAAATCACCGAAAACATTCTTCTCAACATCTTCATTATTGAGGGTTCTGAAGAAACAAACATCTGGACTCCCATAGGAACTCCGGATTCCCCCTTTGAAGGAATTTTCATCGGCAATCATTTCAATATAGCAGGCGTATACACAAACGGCAAATCATATCAGGGTCTTTTCGGCTATATTGGTGCAAATGCAAATGTCAGCAACATTGTTATGCTTGATTGCCTTATCACAGGCGAGGAATACGTTGGCGGCATCTCAGGCTACAACAAAGGTATCATTTCCACCTCAGGCAACGACAGCACAGTAAGAGGCGGCAAATATGTCGGCGGTATTGTAGGCTACAATGTGGGTACAGTCACTGATTCCTATAATGTGGGCACAATCGAAGGCAACTCCGCTTCGGGCGGTCACATCGGCGGCGTTGCGGGCGCAAACCAGCGTGGTAAGGTTCAGCAATGCTTTAACAATGGCACTGTTCAGGGTACGATAGGCAACTATTACGGCGGACTTTGCGGAAGCGTTACCGGTGACGGAATTCATAACAGCTACAATGCCGGAACTGTCAACGGAGCTTATTACATAGGCGGTATCGCAGGCTACGCCACAGGCGCCACAATCAAAAACTGCTACAACCGCGGACACGTTAATTCGCAAAACACAATGGGCACCAACACAGGTAACTTCATCGGTGCCGTAAGCGGAACCTGCAGCCTTACAAACTGCTACTACGATACGTCGGTTGAAAACAGCGTTATGACAAACACAACCTATGCTTCGGGCCGTGATTCATCACAGCTCACAGGTGCAGATATTGTTTCAACGCTTGGTTTCCAGGCAGGTATCTGGTCGGGCAAAGCAAGCAATTCTTATTTTGATTATTTCCCTCAACTCATTTCTCTTGCTACCGCAAACTGCGAAAAAATGAGAGCCGACTCCCTTGACAGCACCAAGGTTGTTCAGAAGCAATACTCTCTTCATATTAAAATTGACGGTAAAGAAGACTCTTATTACACAAACTTCAACGATGCGCTGAATGCCATCGGCACAAGAAAGGGATATATCATCCCCCTTCATAACATAACATTGGATGAAACCATAACCATTGCCAACAACGTTACATTGTACGGCCTTAACTATAACCGTACAATCACCCGTGACCCCTCCTTCTCAGGTGTTATGTTCAATGTTGCGGGTACACTCTCTCTTGGCGACATCAAAAACGGCAATGACGAAAACATATTGCTGACCTTTGACGGAAACGGCGTCAATGTTACGGCAACCGCTCCTGTTTTCTATGTAATTCCCGGTGCTACACTCAACACTTATGAGGGCTTCCGTGTCACAAATGCAAAATCTTCAGCCACCGGCAGTGTAGTTTATAACGAAGGCACAGCCAACATCAACGGCGGTATTTTTAATGCAAACGAATGCACAGCAGATGCCGGTGTTATCTATAACGACCTCGGCACCATAAATATGACCGCAGGCACATTTGACTCAAACCGCAGCGAAGGTAAGGGCGGCGCAATTTATAATAACTACGGTATCGTCACCATCACCGGCGGCTCATTTTCAAACAACTACGGCAAAAATATGGGCGGTGCAATTTACACCCTTGGCACCGACGCGGTTGTTACCGTTTCGGGAACGGCAGCTTTCACCGAAAACAACTCCAAAGCAGGCGGAGCCTTCTATGTTAACTCCGGTAGCTTTGTTATGAACGGCGGTACTGTCAGCCGCAACTTTGCATGGAACACAAGAGGCTCAACCATTACCGCAGGTGGCGGCGGTGCTGCTTCTGTTTCTTCAAGCGGTGTTTTCACAATGAACGGCGGTGTGATTGACAGCAACTATGTCTATACCGGCTCAGGCTCAGGCTACGGCTTTGTGATTTACGGCAAAATGCAGATGGGCGGCGCAGCAGCAATCACCAACAACGATGTTTATCTTGCCAAAAACAAAACTGTTGAAATCATAGAAGCTCTCACCGCAAACGGAACGGCATTAACCATCACCCCAAACACATACTCCGCAGGCTACTATGTTCTCAGCGGTGACTGTATGGGTCTGGGATATCAGAGGGTTGAAATCACGCCCGATAATTCAGGCTATAACTGGAATGTAAATTCCAGCGGATATCTGATGAACACAGAAATCGAAAATGTTGCATCTCTGAGTAAGTTCGGAGCTTATTCCGTTGAATATGTTTCACTTGCCGAAGCTGCTGCAAATATCGGCGCAGACGAAGAGGGAATCATCACCATCATCGGCAACAACACCATTTCCGAAACAATTAAGATTTACGGTGATGTTACAATTCTCAGTGAAACCGATCAGATATTCACTTCAAGAAGAAGCGGTAGCTTTTCTGAAGCCTTGTTTGAAGTTCAGCCGGGCGGAACGCTTCGTCTTGGTTATTCTTCGGTTGAGGTTCAGGGCAGTGCCGAAATGGCACCCGATGAAGAAGGCAATATGGCAACCGATTCTGTCGGCGGTGAATATCACCTTGACGGCGGCAACAACTACTACGGTGCAATGGGTACATCCTCTATCAAAGTTCTCAAAGGCGGAACGCTTTACACCTACGACGATTTCTATCTTGAATACAGTTATTCTACAGAAGGCACAATTTCCGTGCTGGGTGATATGTATATGTTCGGCGGAACATTCCGCAACAACAGCTCGTTAAACGGCGGCGCAATCAACATTTCCGCAGGCGGTAATGTATACCTTTACGGCGGTACAATCACCAACAACCGTCTCACAGGTTCCGGTAACGGCAAGGCAATTTATTGCTCAGGCAATCTTTACAGAGCTGCACACGCCTATGTTTATTATCAGGATGATGTTGCTGTTGCAAGACAGAACACCTTCACAACAATCACTGATGACAATGATGTTTATCTTTCATCAACAGTTAAAAAAATTAACCTTATAAATGTTGAGTCAAAAGTTCTCCTTTCTGAAACGGCAGAGCTCCCTGAAACCTATCCTGTTTCAGAAAGCCCGATAACACTCACCTACCCATCATACTCCGTGGGTATGCTTGTTCTCAGAGGAACCGATGTTGCCCTTCATCACAGCTATTATAAAATTTCTGCCCCGGGCTACGGTATTGACGTTCAAGGCAAGCTGGCAGTTAATCTTTTGATTCCCACCAGCTCTTCATCATATAAAGTGACCCGCGGAACGCTTAACTATGTATCAGGCATCGACACTTCACTCAACCTTGCAGGTTATGTGTTGACACAGTTTGCCAACGCAGAAAAGAAAGAAATCGTGGGCGTTGACGGAAAAGTTCTTGCATCTGATGACATTGTCACAACAGGTTGCATAATTAACCTTTACAACACAAGCGGCACGGCAATAATAGACTCCGTATACATTGTAATTTACGGTGATGTTGATTGCGACGGCTACATTGACGGACGAGATTCCGTTCTTATGTCGGCTCTTGTTTCAGGTGCACTTAAAAATTCTGATTTTACACCTGCACAGCTTGAAGCAGGTGACATTGACAACACTTCAAGCATCAATGCAACTGACGTTGAATATGTTCAGAAATGCGGTGCGATGCTTCAGACAGTTCAGCAATATTAAAAACGAGGTAATAAAATGAAAATCAACAAAAGTTTATTCGGCACAACTCCCGACGGCAAAGCCGTTGACAAATACGCTATCACCAACGATAACAATATGACCCTTGAGCTCATCACCTACGGCGCAACAATTCAGTCTGTGCTCATCCCCTGCGCAGACGGTAAAATCCGCGATGTTGCCGTTGGTTTTGACGACCTCGACGGTCACATCAATCACTCTGACTATGAAGGCAACACCGTTGGCCGTTATGCCAACAGACTTCATAACGCTCAGTTTACACTCAACAACCGGAAATACTCTTTAAGTGCAAACGAAAAAGGCAAAACCTGCCTTCACGGCGGCGGTGAGTTTTCAACCGCTGTGTGGGATGCAGTTGAAGACGGCAGCAACAGCGTTGTTATGTCATACACCAGCCCCGACGGCGCAATGGGATTCCCCGGTGAAATGAAGTCAAAGGTGCGCTTCACTCTTAACAATGACAATGAGGTTGTAATTTCTTACACCGCAATCTGTTCTGCAGACTCCCCTATCAACTTCACAAACCATATTTATTTCAACTTCACCGGCAGCACTGAAAACAATGTTCTTGACCACACCCTCAGAATTGACTCTGATGCTATCACTCCCGTTGATGAAGACAGCATTCCCACAGGTGAAATCAGACCTGTCAAAGGCGGTGCATTTGACTTCACAAACGAAAAGGCAATCGGCAAAGATATTGACGCTGACGACGACCAGCTTGCAATCGGCAGAGGCTATGACCACAACTTCTGCCTGAATGAAACAGCAGGTGCAGTAATCACCGCCAAGGAAGAAAGTTCAGGCATTGAAATGGATGTTTACACCGATATGCCCGGTGTTCAGCTTTACACAGGCAATTTCCTTGACGGCTCAATCATCGGCAAGGGCGGACTCCCCCTCATCAAAAATGCAGGCTTCTGCCTTGAAACACAGTTCTACCCCGACACACCCAACCAGCCTCAGTTCCCTCAGTGCAACTTCAAAGCAGGTGAAGTGTTCCGTTCCACCACCAAATATCAGTTCAAATTCTGATTTATTACAAATATTTCTTTAATTGTTCACAGAAAATACAAAATAAAGAATATAATTAAAATCAAAGATAAGAATTATAACAGAAAGAGGGATTTTCTATGAGTAATGAAAAAGTTCTTGTCGTTGATGATGATATTAACATTTGCGAATTATTAAGACTTTACCTTGAAAAAGAGGGTTATGCGGTTTCCATTGCAAACGACGGCATGTCTGCCGTGCAGACCTTTAACCGCGTTCAACCCGATATAACATTGCTTGACATTATGCTCCCTCAGCTTGACGGTTGGCAGATTCTCCGCGAAGTAAGAAAGACCTCTAACAAGCCCATTATTATGCTCACCGCAAAGGGTGAGGTTTTTGACAAGGTGCTTGGTCTTGAGCTTGGCGCAGATGATTACATCACCAAGCCCTTCGACACCAAAGAGGTTATTGCCAGAATTAAGGCTGTTTTGAGAAGAACAGGCAATGCGGTTGAAGAAAGCAACATTAAAAAAGTTGAATATGACAAGCTTTCTGTTAACCTGACCACTTACGAGCTGATTGTTGACGGCAAAAAAATTGACGCTCCTCCGAAAGAAATGGAGCTGCTTTTCCACCTTGCCAACAATCCCGACAGAGTTTTTACCCGCGACCAGCTTCTTGACGAGGTGTGGGGATTTGACTTCTACGGTGACTCAAGAACAGTTGATGTTCACATCAAAAGAATCCGCGAAAAGCTCGCCAATGTTTCTGACAAGTGGGAGCTTTCCACCGTATGGAGCGTTGGTTATAAATTCACAACGAAGGAATAATTATGAAACTTAAAAAAGGCAGTAAGCTTTTCAGGCGGTATATGCTCAGTATGTTTTCAATAGTTATGGCAAGCCTTGTGCTTATGAGCCTTTTATTTCTGGGCATTGAAACCAGCCGTTGGAAAAATGAGCAGACCGAATCACTGTCAAGCTACACGGATGTTATTGCAGGCAACGTCAAAAATCTGATGCACAACTATCACGACAGTGCGTTGGTAAACACCATTCCCGTTTATATTCTTGCCAACAACCTCAACACAATGTGCACAGCTAATAACTGCGACATTTTTATATGCGATTTAAACGGAAAGGTCATTCTCTGCCGGGAAATGACAAGCGGTGATATCCGCACAAAAAAGCATTGTGAAATTCATTCGTCATATGTTGTGCCCGAAAGCATCATAAAAAAAGCCGAAGCGGGAGGATACAGCGATATCACACTCCTTGGCGGAATTTATTCCGTCAATCAGCTTGTTGTGGGTGCGCCCATAAATTCCGGCTCCAAAACCGTCGGCATTGTTTTTGCTTCAAAATCTGTTGCTTCAACAATATACTCGTACATTTTAAGTATTTCCAAAATAGTTTTGTTCTCGGCACTTAGCGTTTTGTTTGCAATCACTCTCATTTCATACGCTATGGCATACAGATTCACCCGCCCTCTCAGGCAGATGTCTTATGCCACCAAACGCTTTGCGGAGGGTGACTTCGGCTACAAAATTCCCGAAAAGGGTGACGATGAACTAACCGAGCTTGCCAAGGGGCTTAATAAAATGGCAACATCGCTTTCTGCCCTTGAAAGTACAAGACGAAGCTTTGTTGCAAATGTTTCTCACGAATTGAAGACCCCTATGACTACAATCAGCGGTTTTATCGACGGCATTCTCGACGGTACAATTCCCAAAGAAAAAGAATCATATTACCTTGGCATTATTTCCGACGAGGTTAAACGCCTTTCACGACTTGTGACAGGTATGCTCAATATGTCAAAGCTTGAAGCAGGCGAAATGCAGATAAACGCAAAAGAATTTGACCTTTCACAAAGCGTTATCAAAACCATTCTCAACTTTGAAACAAAAATCACATCAAAATCAATAGAAGTCATCGGCCTTGAAGCCCTTGAAAGCTTCACCGTCAGCGCCGATGAGGATATGTTGATGCAGGTTGTTTATAACCTTATGGACAACGCAATCAAGTTCACTCCCGACGGCGGTTACATCGCATTCAAGCTGTTTGCGGCAAATGATAAGGCTTATTTTTCAATCCGCAACAGCGGTGACGGAATTTCACACGAAGAGCTTGAAAAGGTTTTTGAAAGATTTTATAAAATCGACAAATCCAGAAGCTTTGATGTCAAAGGCGCAGGGCTCGGGCTGTATATTGTTCAAAGCATAATAACCCTGCACGGCGGTGAAATCAAAGCAACCAGCGAAGAAGGAAAATATACCGACTTCTCTTTCTGGATTCCACTCAAATAACAGCACTTTTCCACAGGAGGAAAATATATGGACGAAAACAACTTTTTCCCTAATCAGGAACCAAACACCCCCGAAGTGAATAACCCTGTTGAAACACAGGCAACCGAGGTTAAGGCGGAGCCCGTCAGCGACCAATCCACCCCTTGGTATCAGCAGGCATCTCCCCACCGGAGCTACTCTCAGCCCAAAAACGATGAGCCTGCCTACAGCCCCTATTCTTCTCAGCAGAGTTATTCTTCCTATCAGCAGACCCAGACCACTCCCCCACCTCAGGAGCCGCCAAAAAAGGGCAACAAAAGCAAAAAGCTTCTTGCGGTTTTCCTTTCGGTTGTGGTTGTGCTGTGCGCTGTTCTCGGTGCATTCCTGATTAAAGACAGCAACAGCAATTCAGACGAAAGCAGCAACCCCAAGGGTGATGCCCAGCTTCAGATTGAAGACGCAAAAGACACACCCGCGGCCGACAGTGAAGGTGCCGTTTCTGTTTATAAAAATGTTTCACCCTCCTGTGTCGGTGTTATCCTTTATTCAACAGGTAACTCACTTTTCCATTCAGGAAATTCAACAGGCACCTCAAACATTGCAGGTCAGGGCTCAGGCATTATTATGGGAGAGAATTCAGACTCTACCAGAACATATATCATCACCTGTGCTCACGTTATTTCTTCTGCAAGTTCATCAGGCTACAAGGTTGTTGTTCAGGACCATAACGGTGAACAGTATGACGCAACGGTTGTTGGCTTTGACTCAAAAACAGACCTCGGCGTTCTTTCAATTGCGCAGACCGGTCTCAAAGCAGCATCCTTCGGTGACTCATCAAAGCTTCGCATAGGTGAAACGGTTTATGCCATCGGTAACCCCGGAGGAACCGAGTTTTTCGGCTCATTCACAAGAGGTATGGTTTCAGCCATTGACCGTTCCGTCAGCAGTGAAATCGGCTATGATATGAAATGTATCCAGCACGATGCGGCTATCAATCCCGGCAACTCAGGCGGTGCATTGATTAACGCAGCGGGTCAGATTATCGGTATCAACTCTTCAAAAATTGCCTCCACAGAATATGAAGGTATGGGCTTTGCAATCCCCATCACCTCCGCTCAGGATATTATCAACGACATTATTGCCAACGGTTATGTAACCAACAGACCCAAGTTGGGCATCAAGTATTACCCCGCATCCAACTATCAGCAGTATGCTATGGTTGTTCAGATTAAGGGACTTCCCGCGGGCTCACTTATTATTGCAGAAATCGGTACAGACAGTGCATTCAAGGGCACAAAGGCCGAGGTCGGTGACCTTATTGTGGCAGTAAACGGTGAAAAGATGACCACAGCAGACGTTCTTCTTGACAAGATTGAAAACGGCAATGTTGGTGACAGACTGACAATCACCCTTTGCAGAATCAATCAGAATTATGAAATTGACGAATTTGATGTTACCGTTACTCTCGTTGAAGACACCGGCAACACAGAAGAAATGATGACCACCACAACCTTTGACTGGAACCAGTTCTTCGGATATTGATAAAAAATTAAGGCATAGCGGATAATTACCGCTATGCCTGATTTTTTGCCTGTTGTTAATTTAGTAAGAAGATACCATATCAACTATGCCTACTGCACCTTTAAGAGTAAGACTGATGCCCATCATACTCACATCGAGCTTTTTGATGTCAACGTGAACCTGATATCCCCATGAGCAAGCGCCTTTAACAAGAGCGCCCGTTTTGTTATCAACCTTGATAACAACTTTTGGGTTTTTATAGTGGAGATAAACCTCACCGGTATCAAAATCCACCTTAAGACCATTGATTGCGGCAACCGCAACTGCAATGCCGTCAAGAACACCGATTGTGCGACCCACCGTACCTTCGCTTGTTTTGCCGTAGGCTCCGTCGGTCTGTTCAATGAGGTTAATTGTTACGGTTGTGTATCTACCGTCATTAACCGCTTTGGCTGAAGCAAAGTCAGAAGCCTTTATCTCACCGTGAACACCGGGAAGGCCTTCATAAGAGGTTGAATTATCCGCAAGGGCTTCTTTGGCAACAGGCTCAAACCATGAAATGAATTTGCCTACGCCGCCGCTTCCGCCGTCAAGCTTTTTAAGAGTGAGTGTCTGGCTGTGGCCGAGGCCGTCTTTTTCATTCTTTTCCATTACCAGCTGATAATATTTAAGAACTTCTTCTTTATCCGTGCTGTTAAGGCCTGAGGTAACCGAAATTTCTTTAGCTGAAGCAGCATCATCCGTTACTTCTTCAACAACACTTTCCTCACCGCTGTCGGGAGCTTCGGTAACAATATTGTCTGTTGCAGCATCTTCGTTGTTTTCGGTTGATTGATAAACATCTGATTGAGCATTGTTCTCCGTTGCAGATAACCCGCCCGCCCGGTAACTTGCCTCAAGCCTTGTGAGCTCACTGTTGCTGTCACAGATTTTACCTGCGAGGGAAATACTTGTTACTGCAACCGCAATGCAACAAACAATTGCCGTCACACTTTTGATAACCGTAACTGCAATTTTATTTTTTTCCATTTTGTAACCCTCTCTCATAGTTATTACAATAATTATATACCTATTTTTTGATGTTTTTATTCTTTTTAGAAATAAATAACAGTTCAATTTTTATTTTTTTCAGAAAACTATTGATTAAATTACTCTTTACTGTTATAATATGTTAGCTTAGTAAAGTAATAAATTGAAAGAGGTTGTTACTATGAAAAAGAAAATAGCATTAGTTCTCGCAATTATCGTTGCTCTCGGTGCAATTCTTGCATTTGCAGGCTGCAACAAGCAGGACGGTAAAGACAATTCAGACCTTGCTTATGTTCAGGATAAGGGCACACTCGTTATCGGTATGACAGTATACGAACCGATGAACTACAAAGATAAAGCAACGGGTGAATGGACAGGCTTCGACACAGAGTTTGCTGAAGCTGTTTGCGCTGAACTCGGCGTTAAAGCTGAATTCTTTGAGCTTTCAGACTGGGAAACAAAATTCCTTGCGCTCAACTCAAAGTCAGTTGACTGTATCTGGAACGGTATGACAATCACAGATGAAGCTCTCAAAAATGCCAGCGTTTCTGACCCCTATGTTAAAAACGCTCAGGTTATCGTAGCCAACAAAGACACCGCCGCAAAATATTCTTCACTTGAAGAAATGAAAGACCTTAAATTTGCTGTTGAAGGCGAATCAGCAGGTCACGGTGAAATCAAGGGCAAGGTTGCTGACGAAAACATCACTGTTTTTGCTAATCAGTCAGATGCTCTTCTTGAGGTTGCTTCCGGCTCAGCAGACGCTTGCGTAATCGACATCACAATGGCTAACAACATGACAGGCGAAGGCACAAGCTACGCAAATCTCACTCAGGTTTGCTCACTTAACGAAGAAGAGTACGGCATCGCTTTCAGAAAAGACTCTGACATCACAGCCAAGGTTAACGAGATTATGGCTGAAATGAAAGCAAACGGCAAGCTTGACGCTCTTGCAGAAAAATATGGCCTTACACTTGTTAAATAATTAAGCAAAATAAACATCTACTAAGAATTAACAACAAGTCTTACGGCTTGTTGTTAATTTTCGGTTGAGAGGAGATAACTTATGTTCTGGCAGGTTACCAAAGACCTTTTGGAAGGTTTCGGAACCACTCTCGAAATATTCGGACTCACATTGCTGTTTGCTCTGCCTCTTGGTCTTATCATCAGCTTCGGCTCAATGAGCAAATTCAAGCCCGTCAAATGGCTGGTTAAAACCTTTGTCTGGATTATCCGCGGTACTCCCCTGATGCTCCAGATGATTGTTATTTATTACGGTCCCGGTCTGGTTGGCGCTTACGCCTCCGAACTTGAAAACCCCGGCTTTTTTATGAGCTGGCTTGCCACCTGGAACGTGTTTGACCGCTTTGTGGCAGTGCTTGTAGCTTTTGTAATTAACTACGCTTGCTATTTTTCCGAAATTTACAGAGGCGGTATCGAGGGCATCCCCGTTGGCCAAAAAGAAGCAGGTCAGGTGCTTGGCCTCACCAAAACTCAGATTTTCTTCAAGATTACTCTTATGCAGGTTATCAAGAGAATCATTCCCCCTATGAGCAACGAAATCATCACCCTTGTTAAAGACACTTCACTTGCAAGAATCATTGCAGTTTATGAAATCATCTTTATGGGTCAGAATTACATCAAGCTCGAGGGTATCATCTGGCCGTTGTTCTACACAGGCGCATTCTATCTTGCATTCAACGGATTGCTCACTATCGTATTCGGCAAGATTGAAAAGAAATTAAGCTACTACAGAGGTTAATGCCATGGCTATACTTGAAATTAAAAATATTCATAAAAACTTTGGCAGCACCAAGGTGCTCAAGGGCATTGACATCACCCTTGAAAAAGGCAATGTGCTTGTTATTATCGGCTCATCAGGCAGCGGCAAAACAACCCTACTCCGTTGCCTCAACTTCCTTGAAACTCCCGACAAAGGCACAATTTCCGTCAACGGAAAGGTGCTCATTGACGGTGAGGATAAAGCAACTCTTTCAGATAAAATAATCCGCAAAAATCGACTTCACTTCGGTCTTGTGTTTCAGCAGTTTAATCTTTTTCCCCAGTATTCTGTTAAAGAAAACCTTACTCTTGCACCGAAGCTTAATTTAAAGAGCGAAATTAAAGAATACAAAAAAGTTCACGGCGCAGCAGCCGCCAAGGAAGAAAAAGCAAGAAGAGAAAAAGAGATTGAAGAAAACACTCTCCGCCTTCTTGAGCAGGTGGGCTTAAGCGAAAAGGTTGATTCATACCCCTGCGAGCTTTCGGGCGGTCAGCAGCAGCGCGTTGCCATTGCAAGAGCATTGGCTCTGGAGCCCGAAATTCTCTGCTTTGACGAGCCCACATCCGCCCTTGACCCCGAGCTGGTTGGTGAAGTGCTCAAGGTGCTCAAAAACCTTGCAGAAAGCGGAAAAACAATGGTTGTTGTTACTCACGAAATGCGATTTGCCCGTGAGGTTGCCGACCATGTTGTGTTTATGAGTGACGGCGTTATTGCCGAAGAAGGCACTCCCGAAGAGGTTTTTGACAATCCCAAAAACGAAAGAACAAAACAGTTCTTGCAGAGTATTATATAAAACAAAAAGCCGCTTAAAGCGGCTTTTTTGGAGGATTTATGACAAAGAAAAAACAGCTTTTGGGTAGTCTCTTGCTCCTGCTGGCAGCCTTCGTGTGGGGTGTTGCCTTTGTGGCGCAGACCGAGGGAATGGAGTATGTTGGTCCTTTCACCTTTCAGGGCTCACGATTTGTGATTGCCGTGATTGTGCTCATCCCCGTGATGCTGATTGCAGACTCATTCAAAAAGAAGCAGGGTGTTTACGCTCCCCTCACTAAAGAGCAGAAAAAATACCACCTCAAGGGCGGTATCATCTGCGGCGTTGTGCTCACCGTTGCGGCAAACATTCAGCAGTTTGCTTTGCAATACACCACCCCCGGCAAAGGCGGATTTATCACGGCAATGTATATTCTCTTTGTGCCGCTGTTAGGAATTTTTCTGAGAAAAAAGGTTTCACTTAAAGTGTGGATCGGCGTTGTAATTGCAACCGCAGGGCTTTACTTTTTATGTATCAATGAAAGCCTTTCCGTCAACAAAGGTGACATTCTGTTGCTTCTTTGTGCAGTTGGCTTTTCGTTCCATATTCTTGTAATTGACAAATTCTCACCCGGTTGCGACGGCATCCGCCTTTCAATCATTCAGTTTGCAACAGCGGCGGTTATTTCTGTTGTGCTGATGCTGATTATCGAAAAGCCTCAGCCGGCTGACCTTTTGAACGCCTGGCTCCCCATTGCTTATGCAGGTGCACTTTCCTGCGCAGGTGGTTACACCTTGCAGATTATCGGCCAGAAATATGCAACCAACGCCACGGTTGCTTCACTGCTGATGAGCCTTGAATCCGTTTTTTCAGTGCTTGCGCAGATGGTTATTCTTTCTGCCATTCCCACGGGAAGAGAATTCTTAGGTTGCATACTTATGTTCGGGGCAATCGTACTTGCACAGTTGCCCGACAAAAAGAAAAACGCATAGACAAAAGCACTTTGAGGTTTTCTCAAAGTGCTTAAATTTTTATTTTCTTGAAACGCCTTCCCACTCTTTAACCTTGGGAACGCCAAGCAAATCTGCAACTGTTACTGCAATGTCTTTGATTGAGCATTCGGGAAGCTGGTTGCCTTCAGCAAATTCAGAGCCGCAGAACAATACGGGAATTGTCATATCCTCGGGGATATCATCACCGTGAACTCTGTCGTGTCCGCCGTGGTCGGCTGTTACAATCAAAGTGTAACCCTCAGGAAGATTGTTATAAAGCTTTTCAATACAGGTAAAGGCCTTATTTACGCTCTTGAGATACTGTTCGCTCATCCAACCACAATCGTGACCGCCAACCTCATCTGTTTCACCAAGATAGAGGAAGGTGAAATCGGGAAGCTCTTCCTTGATATAAGGGATAAGAGCATCAGTGATTTTGATGTCGGTATCCGCTGCCTTGTGCTGATTGAAGCACATTGCTGTGTGAAGATGGTCGGGACGACCCAAGTCACGAAGCTCCTCCCAGGTGTAGAAGAAAGCGCACTTTTTGTCAAATTTATCAAGCTGATCAAAAAGACCGACAATGGGGCGCACCTGAGGAATGTAGGTGTTTGTAACAATACCGTGACGCTCAGGGTCAACACTGTGAAACAATGACATATGGCAAGGAAGAGTAACAGAAGGCATAACTGTTCTGCCCTTGAGGCAATATGTTGATTTTTTAATAAGCTCGTTCACAAAAGGCTGACCGCACTCAAGCATACCGTCGGGACGCATACCGTCAACCAGAACAAGAACAACTTTATTTTCCATTTTCATTCTCCTGACTTTTGGATTTGATTATATACTACTATTCCCCTGCTTAAATGTCAAGGTTAATTATGAGTCACACACCAGATTTGACAGCTGATTTTAACAAAAAAACTCGGACAGGTTAATTACTATCCGAGTTTGTTTTTTAAAGTAATTCTTTTCTGAGCTCTTCACCTGATTTGGGTGAGATATATGCAGGGGGAATATCAAGCACTGTTTTGCAACCTGATGCACCCTCGGCATTGAGCCTTGCGGCAGCTCTTGCATAAGCCACAAGTACGCTTGAAGTAAACTCGGGGTTTGAATCAAGCTTAAGGCTGTATTCAATGATGTGAGTGTTTTCAAGGTCTTTGCCTGTTTTTCCGCAACGGATAACAAATCCGCCATGAGGGATTCCGCTGTGGTTTTCATTGAGCTCCTGCTGAGAAATGAAGTGAACAGTTGTATCATAATCAGCAAAATAGTTGGGCATGGTTTTGATTTCTTCTTCAATTCTTGCTTTGTCCGCACCCTCTTTTGCCACAACAAAGCATTCTCTGGTGTGCTTCTGACGGGTGGTAAGCTCGGGGTTTGAGCCGCTTCTTACAGCTTCAAGAGCTTCTTTAACAGGGATTGTGTACTGTTTTGCATCAGCAACACCTTCGATGCGGCGGATTGCATCTGAATGGCCCTGGCTCACGCCTCTGCCCCAGAATGTATAATCCTTGCCGTCAGGAAGAATTGCGCCGCCGTAAAGACGGTTGACAGAGAACATTCCCGGATCCCAACCAACAGAAATAACCGCAACCTTGCCGGACTCTTTGGCACAGGAGTCAACATTTTTGAAATGCTCGGGAATTTTTGCATGGGTGTCAAAGCTGTCAACAACATTGAAAAGTTTTGCAAGAGCAGGAGTCTGAACGGGCAAATCCGTGGCACTGCCTCCGCAGATAATCATAACGTCGATTTCATCGGTAAGCTCTGCAGCCTTATCAACGTGATAAACAGGTACACCCTGTGTATTGATTTTAAGTGCTGACGGGTCACGACGGGTGAAAACTGCCGCAAGCTCAAGGTCGTCATTCTGACGGATTGCGTTTTCAACACCTCTGCCGAGATTTCCGTAACCATAAATTCCGATTTTAATACTCATAAAAAGACCTCCAATAATGCAACAAAAGATTGTTACAACTTTGAAGTATACCACATCAAAGACCACTATTCAAGAAAAAAATATTGGTTTTTTAACATTTGACTTTTTAAACGAAATTAAGTATAATTGATAGGATATGTTCAGAAAGGAAAATGCAGATGTTAAACACAATTATTTCTTCAATCAATGATGCTTTTTACAGCTATTTACTTATCATTATACTCCTTCTCGGCGGTTTGTTTTTTACTTTCAGAACAAAGTTTGCGCCGTTTCGTCTGTTTGGTGAACAGATAAGAGCAGTAATCGAAAAACCTGCTGACGGAAAAGGCGTTTCCTCATTTCAGGCGTTGATGGTTTCAACCGCTTCACGAGTGGGCACAGGTAACATCATCGGTGTTTCCACTGCTCTCTGCCTTGGCGGTTTTGGCTCCGTTTTCTGGATGTGGGTTATCGCAATCATCGGCAGCGCTTCTGCCCTGATTGAAAGCACACTTGCCCAGATTTACAAAAAGAAAGGTCCTGACGGATGCTACGGCGGACCCGCCTACTACATTGAAAAAGCAATTAAATGCAAACCTCTTGCAATTATCTTTGCATTTTTCCTTATTCTCACATACGGCCTCGGCTTCAATATGTTGGCTTCATACAATCTTCAGTCAACCTTTTCTTCTTACAGCTTTTATAATGCTGACTACACCCCTTGGATAATCGGTCTTGTTATTGCAGTGCTTGTTGGCTATTGTCTTATGGGCGGCGGCAAAAGAGTTGTTAAAACAACAAGCCTTCTTGTTCCCGTTATGGGCGTTGCATATATCCTCGTTTCACTTCTGATTATTGCCATCAACATCAAATCACTGCCTGCAGTTTTTCAGCAGATTTTTGAAGGTGCATTTGACTTCAAAGCAATTTTCGGTGGTTTCAGCGGCTCTTGTGTAATGTTCGGCATCAAGCGCGGTCTTTTCAGCAACGAAGCAGGTGTAGGCTCTGCCCCCAACGCTTCCGCTTCTGCGGAGGTTTCTCACCCCGTTAAGCAAGGTCTTGTTCAGGTGCTTTCAGTTTTCATTGATACCATTCTCGTTTGCTCCGCAACAGCGTTTATGTGTATGTGCTCAGGTGTTGAACCCACCGCAGAGCTTTCGGGCGCTCCTTTTGTTCAGGCAGCTCTTTCAGAAACACTCGGTGCATTCGGCCCGATTTTCATAACTGTTGCGATGATTCTTTTTGCATTCACAACACTTCTTGGCAATCTTTATTACGTTGACCAGTGTATTTATTATATCCTCGGCAAGGTGCCCGGCAAAAAGTTTATGACAGTTTACCACATTGTTGCCGCCGCACTTATTTTCCTCGGTGCAGGCCTTTCAGCCGACCTTTTGTGGAACATTGCCGACGTTACAATGGGTCTTATGACAATTATAAATATGCCCGTTATCATTTATCTGAGCAAATATGCAGTTGCCGCACTTAAGGATTATGATGCACAGCGTAAGCAGGGCAAAACCCCTGTGTTTAAAGCAAAGAACATCAATCTTCCTCACGATGTTGATTATTGGCAGTAAAGCAAAAGAGTACAGACAGCGCGTCTGTACTCTCAGTTTTATTTAAACGATGAAAGCTCTTCAACGGGCTTTCTTTTTTTGTTGCGCAAGGGGTCATCTTCTTTGGCGTAGCCAACCGCAATAACCAGCCTTACTGTATGCTTGAGTCCGCAGAGATTTCTCACCTCTGATTCATCAAGCCAACCGAGAATGCAGGTGCTCAGCCCCTGAACTGTTGCTTCTGCGGTGAGGTATGCAACGGCAATGCCGATATCCATTGAACGGTAGTCATTTTTGCTCACAACCGAACCTGCCGCCGCCATTTTGGTATATGGCTCTTCGGACACAACAATCATCACCGGAGCCTGAGGGGCAAACTTGTTCATCCCAAGCCCCATTGTTGCTTTGGCAACTTTTTTGGCGGTTTCACCTGTGCACACGGTGAAATGATATGGCTGACCGTTGCAGGCAGAGGGAGCAAGCTGAGCCGCGGTCAGCATAGCGTCGAGCTTTTCTTTTTCAACAGGCTTTGCTTCGTCATAGCTTCTGCAGGATTGACGAGCCTGTGCAATTTCCATAAAGTTCATATCAAATCTCCTTTGCAACTGATAATGCAATTATAATTGATTTTTAAAAAATATACAACAGTTTACAAGTTGATTTTTTATTTAATTTATCTTATACTTAATGCAGTAGGTGATAGAATGAACGAATTAAGCAGCTTGTTTTTAAATATAAAAAATGGTGAAACCGTAACCTTACAAAAGAATAGAGTCTATCACGTCTGGCAGAATGATGCTTTTGAGCTTACGGGATATTTTTGTTCCAACACCGCCAAGCAACACGAAAACCCTGAGGGTCTTCGCAGAAGTGCAATTTTTCTTAAGCAAAAGAAAAACATCACTATTGACGGCAACGGAGCAACCATTCTTATCCATGGAAAGATGACTCCCCTGCTTTTTGATGAATGTGAAAACATCACCGTTAAAAACCTTCACATTGACTATGCCTGCCCAACTATGACGGAATTTAAAATTCTTTCCAACAACGGCGGTGAATGTGAAATTGAAATCAATCACGACTGCCGTTTCAGAGTGAAGAAAAACGACATTATTTGGGAAGGTGAGCCTGATGCGGACGGCAAGCCTTTGTGGAAAAGCCATCACATCGGCAAAGGCAGATATTTTAAGCTTTACGACCCTGAAACCGGGATGTGCCGCGATTTCAGAAAGCTTGACCTTGAATTTACAAAGGTTGTTAAAACAGGAGACCATACTCTGAAGGTAACTCTCAAAAACAAAGATGCATTTTTTCCTGCAGGTCATATTATGCAAACGAGAAGTATTGTCCGCGACCAGACAGGAAGCCTTTTTCAGCGATGCAGAAACCTTGTTTTTGAAAATCTACGCGTTGAATTTATGCATGGTTTAGGTATGGTTTCGCAATTTTGCGACACAGTAACATTCCGCAACTGCGATTTCACCCCTGCCAAGCACAGAACAACCGCAAGCACGGCAGACTTTTTTCAATTTTCAGGTTGCAAAGGTAAGCTGACTATTGAAAACTGCAAAGCAAACGGCGCTCACGATGATTACATAAACGTTCACGGCACTCACCTGAGAATTGTCCGCCGCAACAAAAAAGAAAAAAGCATCACCGTCAGATTTATGCACCCCGAAACCTGGGGTTTTCAGGCGTTTGAAAAGGGTGACGAAATTGAATTTATTAAATGGGACACTCTTATCCCCTATTCTGCCGCAAAGGTTGTTGACTACAAAAGGCTCAGTGACACCGACATCAGGCTTTATCTTGACCGCAAGCTTCCTGATATAGCCCTCAAAAAAGATGTGGTTGAAAACGCAACCTGGACACCCGACCTTCTGGTGAGAAACTGCGATTTCGGGCCGACGGCAGGCAGAGGCATTCTTTGCACAACAAGAGGTGAGGTTATCATTGAAAACAACCGCTTCCGCAACCTGTGGGGACCAGCACTGCTGATTGAGGATGACTGCAATTTCTGGTTTGAGTCAGGCTACACAAACGAGATTGTTTTCAGAAACAACGAGATAATCAACTGTGACTATGCAAAAATGTGGCAGGGCGCACCCACAATCCGCTACACACCAAAGGTTATGGACGAAAGTTCAACTGAGTTTGTCCACGGCAAGCTGACGCTTGAAGGCAATGTGTTCAGGAGCCCTGGCGAAGGCAATCACCTCATCTGGCTTGAATATCTCAGAGAAGCGGAAATCAGAAATAACGTTTTTGACGCACCCTATTCAATCACAACGAAGTGTGTGGGTAAAATCACAGATAAAAACAACAAAAAGGAGAGCTGATGCTCTCCTTTATTTTTTCATCAATTCTGTTGCTTTTTTGAGTGCCTCTACCGAAAAAGACGGAATTCTGCCCAGACCGTCGGGACCAATGTTGAGAAGATAGTTTATGCCCAAGGCATTAAGACGCTGTCTTCTTTCGGCAATTTCTTCGGGGGTTATCCAATTCTGGTCATAATATTTGTATCCCCAGGAGGAATTAAGGGTGCCTGCAGTTTCATAAAGACCGTAGGGTGAATATTTGAAGCCGTCGAGGCTGTTGGGGTCATCGTTTTCGGTTGGTTTGAATTCTGTGGGATATTCATTATCGCCCAAAGAAACATAGTCATAAGCTCCGTTGCCGATTCGGGAATTTATGAGACAGTCGGGCTGATATTCTTTAACAAGAGCATTAAGCTCCAGGCTCTGCTCCTTTGTAATTGTATGCGGCACATCAAACCATATAAGGCACAAATCACCGTAGTTTGTGAGAATCTCTTTAACCTGCGGCTTGATTTTTTCACGGAAACAAATGGAAAAGTCCTTTTTGCTTCTGTCGGGAAAATCCCAGTTGTTGTCCCATGATGTGCCTGAACATCCTGACATATTGGTGTATCCGCCTCCATGGGGATGCTTCCAGTCAAGCTCCTGAGAATAATAAAGACCGAATTTGAGTCCGTGCTTGTAGCAGGCTTCACCAAGCTCGGCAACAACATCTCTGCCAAAAGGTGTGGCATCCACAATGTTGAATTTGTCGGCATAGGACTTGAACATTGCAAAGCCGTCATGATGCTTGGAGGTAAAAACAAAATATTTCATTCCGCAATTCTTTGCAAGTCGAATCCACTCATCGGCGTTGAAATATATGGGATTAAAAATATCTGCAAGGCGGGCATATTCGTCATTAGGAATGGGCATATTGCTTTGAATCCACTCGGCATAATCAAGAACACGTCTGCCCTTGTATTCACCGCCAAGGAGGGAATACAGCCCCCAATGAGCCATCATACCGTATTGCGCTTCTTTAAACCATTTTCTGTTATCCATATTTCATCCACCTTAAAACAAAAACACCCTTGCGGATGTTTTTATCTGTTATTTAAAATTTCATCAAAAGTTATTCTGACAGCCTCTTCGTCAGGTCTGCATTCAAGAAGATAAACAGGCACTTCACTCACCAGATTATCTAATGTATCAAGAGCCTTGCCCACGGCAGCCTCATCCCAATGAGGAAGGAAGATATGAGGCATCAGCATTTCTGCCGACAAGGTAAGTCTTTTGATTCTGTTGGTTTCACTCTGGCGCAAAGCAACAATCCCTTTAAGGGGAGCTTTTTTGTTAAGGCAATATTCAGAGGAGCCCTTCCACGGCAAGCCGTAGGCATAAAAGCCGTCACTGTTTTTGCGGATAAACGCCTTATCCCCGTTGATTATATCGGCTGAAAGGAATTCGTTCCAAAGCCGTGCCTGTGTGGTTTTGCCCACACCTGAGGGACCTATAAACATTACACCCGAGCCGTTATGTTCCACCAACGAAGCGTGAGCAAGAAGCACATCATAAAACGAAAACCTTGCACACACTGCAGCAAGAGGCAGAACATAATCATTATCGCACCGCGGAGTGCAATAAGCCACAGCCTCGCTCCAATCATCGTTGGCACAAAGCGACTGACCCACATCGTTTGAAAGGAAGTGCATACCGTCAGCATACTTAACTCCGTAGCACTCAGGCATTCTTTTTTCAAAGCGAAGGGTCATAATACTCTCTCCACCTTCTTTGCAAACAAAGCTTCCAGCAAAAGAGGTGCTGTCATTTTGCCAATCAATCAGCAAATCTGCAATTCTAATCATAACTTCAATTAAAACATCCTTCTTCTGAAGCAGTCAAACCAAGCCTGATAAATTTTTGTTTCATTAACAAGGGTATTAAGGTCTTCGTAATAATCAAGGAAATCTGTACCTGTTGTTTTAACCTCAATAAGGTCGGTGTATTTACCGCGGCAACCATCCATTCCGTCAGTAAACAAAATTGAAATTGTTCCGCCAACTTCGTCAACACCACTGGAATAAGCGATATTCTCCGCAAGACTTACTGTGATAAGTCGGCTTTCGGGGGCTATATAACTCTTTTTCATAATTGAGTTTCCTCCTTTTTCTTTAAATATAAATCCTGTAATCTTTTTGCCATAAGGCAAAAGGCTTGGTCAATTTTTTCGGGGTGTCCGCTTTCGGAGCATAAAATTCCGGGGCACCGCTGACAAAATTCTTTCCATTCGCAAGCCTGACATTCGTCGGGGCTTTTTATTTCATCAAGCAATTTATCTAATTTATGAAAATCAGAAAGAAAATCACCTGAATACTGAACATAAGGTTCACTCAGGGTTGTGCAAAGCTGAAAACGCCCGTGCCACGTAACAACAAGATTTGAGCCTCGGCCTGCGCACCATGCAAAGGGAGAATCCAAAGGCGGAAACTTGCTTTTTTCAAGGGCATCAAGAGTCACCTCTTCGGGGAAATCAGCAAACTCAAACCTTGATTCTTCGGCTGAATTAAGCGACCCTCTTGAAGACTTGTGCACAGAAATTGTGTGCTCCATCGCAAGACCTTTTTCGCGGGCAAAAGCATAAATTTGCTGCAAATCGCAGGCATTTTCTTTGACAATTGTTGAAGTAAGCTTTATTGGCACACCTGCATCTTTAAGCAAATCTATTGCCTTTGAAACACGGGTGAAGCCGTCGGCTGAACCGCAAACATTTTTGTAGGTTTCATTACTTGCACCGTAAACGGTGAGCTTTATCAGATGAGGCATGCCGTAACGGCGGAAATTTTCTATAGCTTGTTCATCAATAAGAGAGCCGTTTGAAAGAAGATAAATGAGAAAGCCCATTTTATTGAGCTCGGAATATATCTTCCAAAAATCGGGATGTGTGAGTGGCTCCCCGCCTGTGAGAGTGAGATTGAGCGTTCCTGCATCCTTTGCCTGACGGGCAATATCCAACCATTGCTCCGCAGTGAGCATTTCACCCTGCTTGTGCGCCATTTCTTTGTTAAGACGTACATAGCACATCACACAACTGAAATTACAAAATGGAGTGAGCTCGAATGTGGTGTTAAGAGGGATTTTGTTCATCCTTGCCCAACTGCCCATAACATCAAAAAAATCATCACCGAAACGCTGACATTCAATCACTGCAATACACCTTGATTCTGCAATCCGTCGAGGAATTTTTTAACATCTTCCATTGCAACAGAAGGCTCAACTTCATAATGCTCGGTAAGGATATCTGCAAGTGCAGCTTCATCTGCTCCGCTTTCAAGTGCGGACCATAAAAGCACACCGCTTTCACTCAATGCAATTATTCCGTGAACTTCCGAAGTGCGGCTTCCCACAGGAACTGCCATAAACTGATTTCCGATTTTTCTGACGATGAAACCGTCTTTTATTTTATACATCAGAAAGCTCTCCTTCAACAATACATAAAAACCCTATTATTAATCTGATTATACCACAAGATTTCTTCTAAATCAACAGCAACAACAAAAAAACAGATGCATTGCAAAAGCAATACATCTGCAAATTTAAGTTTCAATTTGAGTTAAATAACCGCTTTCGTTAATACGATAGACCCGCTGACAGTATTGAAGCATACTGGGACGGTGGGTGGTGATTACACAAGTGCGGTTGGGATACGCGTTCATTATGTTGGAAAGCACAGCTTTTTCGGTGTCGGCATCAAGGGCGCTTGTCGCTTCGTCCATAACAAGCACAGGCGCATTCCTGAGCAAGGCGCGGGCAATTGAAATGCGCTGAATCTGACCCTCGGAGAAGTTTACTCCCCTTTCACCGATTGAGGTATAAATACCCTTCTCAAGTTTTTCAACAAAGCCCCATGCATCGGCTGTTTTTAATGCATTAACAATTTCTTCATCTGTTGCATCCGGCTTCACTACCCTGAGATTGTCGGCAATGCAGCCCGAAAAAACCGCATTATCCTGAGGAACATAGGCACAGAATCTGCGTGTACTGTCTGACACACGGATTGCTTCACCGCCCTTGGTGTGCATTGTTATTTCACCTGAATCAGGCTCAACAAGACCGAGAATCAGGCGGAGAATTGTTGTTTTGCCTTCGCCTGACGGACCAACAAAAGCGATTGTTTCACCGGGCTGAGCATAGAAAGAAATATCTTTAACAACGGGGACTGTGCCGTCACTGTATGTATAAGTAAGATTATCGCATTTAAGAGAAAGCCCGTCTTCATTGGCTGTGATGCGGATTGATTCAGCCTTTTCACCGTCGGCATCACTTTCAACAGGCAAATCGGTGAGCTCCATAATTCTGCCTGCAGCGGTTGCGATTGAAATTGCATTGGGAAACTGCCTGACCAGTTCCGAAAACGATGAAGTAAGCTGACCCGAAAGTTGGAGGAACAAAGTCATCGTTCCGTAGGTTATGGCTCCCTGCCACAACTGCCACACTCCCCAACCGTAACAAAGGTAGGTTACAACAAGACCGATAACTGACATACACAATGTCATAATAATTGAAAATTTGCCGTGGTCAAGACGAAGTTTTCTGTATAAAACAAGATTTGTTCTCAGCTGCTGAACATAATGCCTTGTCATGCCGAAGGCTTTGATAGTCTGAAGATTCTGAATTGATTCCGAATAAAATGAGAGAATTTTACCGTTCATTTCACGGGCCTGCTCGTTATACTTCCGCATAATCTTTGCAGAAAATCTTGATGTGAGCAAAAGAAACGGAGAACTCAGAAAAGCAAGTGCCGCCATAACCGGGTCATAATACAAAACAACGGCCAGGCAACCCGCAAACTGGGCAAGCTTTGTGAAAACACCGGGAATAAATGAAACCACACTTCCTGCAAGGGCAGTTACGTCGCCTTCGATTCTGTTGAGCAATTCGCCGGAATGATATTTGCTTATATCCTCCCAACGAGAAAAAACAATGCGCTCGTAAATATTTTCGCGAATTTCGTTGCTGACCTTTGTGCCCACAACAGAAGCAATTCTTGAAATAACAGAGCTTGTTACAACCTGAAGCAAAGCAAAGGTTATGGCAAAGGCCGCAGCTGAAAATATGGTGTTACGGTTATGGGAAACAACTGCATCAATCAGATGCTTTGCCGCAACGCTTGAGCCAAGCCCCATAGCAATGCTGACCACACCGAGAACAACATAAAGCACCATATGAAGACGATAGTGAGAAAGATAACGCAAAAGCCATTTCCACTCCGTAGCTATTGAACGGAGCAGCTTTGTGTATTCACCCGGCTTTTTCATAATATCATCTCACTTTACATCATCTTTTTTTCTTATTGTCGGAATAACCGTATTTTTTGTATCCGCCGTATTTGTAGGAATATCCACCACGATAATATTTGTAATAACCATAGCCGCCAAAACCGCTTGAAGCACCGTTAAGAATACAACCCAGGAAGTTAGTTTCGGTTTCCAGCAAGGAGCTGATACCTGCGCGGATATTGGACTGGATAACGGCATCCTGCCTTACAACATAAACAACTGCGTCGGCTGAATTTGCAATTATGGTTGCATCCGAAATCATTCCGCATGGCGGTGTATCAATAATCACAAGGTCAAACTCACTTTTGAGTGCATTGAGAAGTTCTTTGAGATTTGCTGTGCGGATAATTTTCTGAACAGAATTGATAACAGGCTTGAAGCTGAGTAACTCAAAATCAAGCTTTTCAATATGCTCAATTTTGAAAAACTCATTTTCTGTAAGAAGCTTTCTTTCAAATCTGCCTTCATTGAGCATAGAATGAAGTCCTGAATTTCTCAAGTCTGCGTCAATTACAAGCACACTCTTTTCTTCCTGAGCAAAAGCCGCCGCAAGGTTAACCGTAACCACGGTTTTGCCCTCATTGGGAGCAGTACTTGTAAGCATAAGCACCTTATCATCCCCCAACGAAACCTGAACAGAGCTTCGCAGAAGACGAAGAGATTCAAGAAACTCGTTGCCGATAAGGGGGTTGGTAAGTACAAGATTTTTGCTGATTTCCCGACGGTATTTTTTAAACACAATACGAGGAAGAACCCCAACACAATGCTGATTGAGAACATTAACAATATCCTCTTTAGTACGGATTGTTTTTCTGAAAATGGCATAAAACAAAATCCATAGACAACCAATTCCGGCGCCAACACACATAGCCAAAAAAACCGTTTTTATCCAAGCATTTGCATTTGAAGGATTTTCAGGCACAATAGGCTCGTTAATCATTACAAGCTTGGTACGGCCGATGATATATTCCGCAACATACGAATAGTTATCAATAACCGACAACAGTGTATCATAGGTTTGCTGAGGGTCAGAGCCCTTGGAGGTGAGGGTAATCATATTAGTTCCGTGAACACAAGCTGCCGAAACGGTTGCGGGCATACTTTTCACATCCAGGTCGTCACAAACCTTCTGACGAAGAATGGGATTGCTGATTATGTGAGGGAACACACTTTCAAGCTGGTCGGCAGTTTCTCTGTCATAATAGAAAGAGTAAGCTGAAACACCGTTATCACCCGAGAGAACTTTATTTTCGGTGTGAACGGTAAATGTGGCTGTAACCGTGTATTCCGGGTCAAATCTTACATAGCTTCTGTAAAACTGCAATCCGCCCAACAAAACAGCAAGCGCCAGAATAATCCAGCCGAATTTTTTAACACCGCGCCAGATGTCACCCAGCAAAACGCTGATTTCAACCGTTGATGACAAATTATCCTTTTGGGGAATGTTATTGTTCATAATATCACTCCTCCTCTTTACTGTTCAAAGCGTCTAATGAGTCCGACGAAAAACCTTCGTCAAGCACATCACTCATCGGAGCAGCCTTACCGTATTTTGAATAACCGTAATAGCTTGAGTAACCGTAAGCACCGCGGTCATCTGCGCCCATCTGACCAAACAAAGTAAAGGGCTTATAGACATCATTGAGAATGCAGCCTTCAATATTTCCGCCCGCATCAGTGATTGAAAGAATTGTATCATTGATATCTCTGACCGGCACACAATCAGTTTTGATAACAAGAAGTGTAAGGTCAGAATATGTTGCAAGGGTTATGGCATCAGCCGTAACAGATGACGGCGGCGTGTCGAGAATGACAAAATCCATCTGCTCCCTGAGGGTTGAAAGACAATCCTCAAAATAGTGACCCTTAAACAATTCAGCAGAGCTTGTGTGGGATTTTTTGTTGAAAGCAATGAGCAAATCACTCTTTTTATAACGGAAAAATCTGAAATTTCCCAAACCGATTCTGCTTGAAAGAACATCAGCAAAATCATTTTTGATTTCATCATAAAAATCAAAAATCTTATAAAGTGACGGCTTGTGCACATCAAGGTCAAGAAGCGCTACCTTGTATCCTCTGTTGGAAAGGGCCAAAGCAAGATTAACCGCAACGGTGGACTTGCCTTCATTTTCAGCAACACTTGTGATGGTAACAATTTTTTTATCGCCGCTTCTGTTGATGTTTTCAAGCTTTGTGGCAAGCTTCTGATAATCTTCGGTAAATTTTAGGCTGGAATAGGCGTCGTTAATAAGCAAAGATCTTTTTTTCTTCTGCAAAAATTCTTTTAAAGAAAGATGTGGCCTTTCGTGTGAAATTGTGCCGAGGAGCTTTGAATCAATTTTATCATCAAAGCCTTTCTCCTCCTTGACTGTTTCACGCAAAAGTGAAAGGAGCACAACCATTGCAGCCTCAAACATCATCGCAATAAGAATAATATGCTTGCGATAGGTTGTTATGGCGGAGTTTGCAGCGCCCGACGGCATTTTAGGCTCTGAAATAATATTGATTACCGCATCGGTAAAAACGTTGTCAGAAACCTTGGGATAAACCTCAAGAACTGAGGTGAGTAATTTAAAAGCAAGCTCCGGGTCATCTGCCTTAACAGAAATGTTGAGCATATTGGTGTCGCCGCTGACCGAGGTGGTAATTTCTCCGTCAAAGGAAGCGAGACCGAGGTTTTCTGCGGCAAGCTTTTTCATTGTGTTCTGTTTAAAAACGCTGGTGAAAATATTTGCCATTTCTGCAGAAGCGGTCAGATTGCTGTATGCGCCGGAAATACCAACCTTGGAACGCACAACAAGAACCGCACTGCTGACATACGACGGTGTGTAAACGCTTTTTTCATAAACATGAATGCCCATCCAGGCAATAATAGCAGCAAGCAAGATTGCCCAGGAGCAACGGATAAGGTCTTTGATAAGGCTGTTCCACTCAAAGGTGAAAGAAAGCCATGAACTGTTCTTTTTCAAATCTGTCACTCCTCTACAACAACGGTAAGAATCGAATGGCCTTCATAGCCCTCATTTGTTGAAATATAATAATGGACATTATATGTGCCCGGCTCCTCTGAATCAAAGTTTGTTGAAATCAGAAGATTATAACTGTTCATCAGCTTTCCGTTAACAGTAACCTCTTTGATATAATCTTCAAATACGGGTTTTTCACCCTTCTTGATATAAATCAAGCTCTTTTCAAGCTGAATTTCGGGAGCCATTGTTTCGTTACCCTCAACATGAACGGTAACATCAAGATAAATTGAATCACCCATACTGTTGGTTACCTGCAATGAAACGGTAAAAACACCTGCGGTATTCTGAACATAGTCAGTTGCAAGGATTGTAACCTTGTCACTGATGTCACCGTCAAGGCAGTCTCTGGCACCAACAGCACCGCGGATATCAAGGGCCTCGTCAACAGAATAAACCAATGCTCGCTTCATATAGAATTCAGGCGGAGTATAGTCTGTGTAACGGATTGTGCGGGTAATTTTGGCAACATGACGGTCGCTGTCGGAAACAGCATAAGTAACTGTGCACACACCGGGCTTGATAAACTTTGAAATTGACTCAATAAGCACCTTGTCGGTAATGTCTCCGTCCTTGCCGTCATAGGCTGTTACACCTTCAAGCAAAACGTCTTTTTTGTCATTAACGCTGATTTCGAGCTCCTCGGAACTGACTGCAATTTCGGGCAGAGTTCTGTCGGTTGTGAACTCGTCAATCATTGTAAAAAGAACAAAGGCAACCAATGTCAGAGAAAAGATAATAATCGTAATTTTCTGTAATAATTTAATCATATATATTCACCAAATCCTTAAGATTTTTCCAAAAGACATACTTTCACTTATACATTTTTAATTGTATCATACTTTATAAAAAAACTCAACGCAAAACGTAACTTTTTATCGTTTTAACCCTTTGTTTTTTCACAAATGTGCATTATTCAGCTTTGTTTTTATTGAATATGTTAATTGATTTAATTCTAAAATGATG
>JBGVFJ010000027.1:0-90363 GCA_045121005.1 Acutalibacteraceae bacterium | reverse complement strand
CATCATTTTCTTAAACTTGACAGTAAACTTCCCATCAAAAGTCGAATCATAATTTTCAGCTTTTTTATCATAACTATTTTTTGAACGTTTTTCATATATATTCATGCACATAACACCTCTGAATTCAAGTTATCTAACTGTTCGACATATTCAAGTTTGTCTAACAGTATTATAGCAGAAGACCCACCCAAATACAAGGGCCAACCATGCTGGCAGAGTTGCTACCAATCGTGCTGGCCACCAGGGCCAACAATTTCATCGTTGCGAGAGAAAACAACCGCCCCAGGCTCCCCAGGAGCCAAGGCGGTTGTCATCGTCTTTATCGTCATAAGTGCTGGTGGTGTTCCTGGTGCTGCTCTTGTGTCTGTTCCTGGTTCTGCTCGAACTGCTGAATCATCCAGCCCAGACCATTCTGCTGCAGCACTTGCTGCTGGTAGAAAATCGTGTTGTCTTGCTGCGCTATCTTCAAGTCTTTTTCTTTAATCTGCTGCTCTAAGCGGCTGATTTCCGTTTCCTGGCTATCCAGCTGCTCTTGCTGCTTCTGGATAATTTCATTTTCTGCAATCTTCTTATCCAGGGCGGCTATGGTGGCTCTGTTATAGTCCACTTCTACATGATACTGAGCCAGTTCGCTGATTCGTTCAAAGGATGCTTTTTCTACCACCACACATTCTGGCCTTTCCTCTTGTGTGACTTTGCCAGAAATGCTGCGCTTCTGTTTCTGGGCTGGTAGTGTTTCATAGACCTTTGGTGAAAAATCCTTTGCATATTTTCTGTATGCTTCCTTTTGGTGTTGTTCTATTGCCTTGGCCGCATTGACCGCTGCTTCTCTGTCGGCTTTGGCCTGGGCTGCTGCCCGTTCCGCAGCAGCCTTTTTATTTCGCAATTCTTGTATCTGCATTTGCAGCCGCAGCTTTTCAGCACTTAAATCGCCATTTGATTTTTTAAGGGTATCATTGTCTTCTTTGAGCCGTTGGTTGTCATCCTTCAGCTTCTTATTTTCAGCCACTATCTCACGGCCCTCTGCTTTGACTTCTTCCAGCCTTTCTTCTAACCTGGTGTTCTTATCGGTCAAATGTTCGTTTTTGGCTTCCAGGGCCGCCACAGAGGCCGTGAGAGCCGTTATTTGGGCATTTAGGGTATTCGTATCCCCCACAGCCTTATCCAGGGCTTCCTGGGCTGTTCTGGCCGCTTCCTGGGCTTGCTTCTTTTGCTGCTCTGCTTCTTCAAGTTCTTTCCTAAAGGCTTCACACTTGAAAGCCAGCAGTTCCATTTGGCGGTATGATTCGCTTTTTACTTCTCGGTCGATAACCAGACCTTGCTTTTCGCAGTTCTGGTAAAATATCTCCCTAACCTTATCCGTATAAGCTACCAGGGGATTGTGGTTTCTATCCCTTTTGCCCGTCTTTGGGTTTCTGCCATCAAATCCCATAGAGGAAAGGGCAGCACTTTGATTTGCCACAAAATGGCCAAATTTATCTGTCGAACCCATAGCCACCCTGAAGTGGATATGGGGAACCGCTTCTTCGCAATGCAAAGCAGCCGAAAGAGGGAACACATGGCCTTTGCCAATTTCCATTAAATCCTTGACTGTCTGCTCAAAAGCAGCCAGCAGTTTTTCCCTCATTTCTTCCGAAGTCATAATTCCCTCTGCTATCATTTTGCTGTTGCCAATCTGCAAAATGGTCTCCAGAGGGGCAGTCTTCGGATTTGAATAAACATCCCCAACATCCAGGCAGTCTTCTCTGTGACCGCTCTTGATGTACCTTTCGTTTCTGGCTTCGATACCCTCACCAAAAAGATGCTCATACATCCTCTTTTCGTGCTTCCTGGAATCGAAGCCACCATCACCGCCATAATGAACCTTGCCCCTTTTTCCAGGCAAATTAAATTGATAGTAGCGGTTTAACTCAAACTTCGTTTCATCAATGTGAAGCTGGCCCCTTCGTGTCTTCTCAAGAGTGTTGTGGTTTGCGTTGTAAACCTCACCACTCTTTTTCGCACGGCCATTTCTCATTGATGCCTTCGTTTGAGTTCCCATTTTCTTCTCTGCCATAGCTGCACCTCATTCGCCCCAAGTTCACTCTGTTCTTCCCCTCGTTTTCCCCAACTCGGAGAAGCCCATCGTGCCCTTTTGGCTCGTTCTGTTTGCCATAACATAGAACAAAATGGGCACAAAACCCCAAACTTCCTAACGGGAGTTCGGGCTTTTGTACCCACTACCATTTCCCGAACCCTACTGGTTCAGGAAATTGTGGGTCCCATCTTTCGCAGATAGCGGTCTTCAATGGGCTTTGCCCAGCCAGACGGCTTCCCAGTCTTCCCCAGGGCTTTGCCCTGGCCAGACGGCCAACCCAATCTCCATGGGGTCTGCCACCCCAGGCGATGCCGTACCCTGGCAACCGCTTTGTAAAAATCCAATCTCACAGTTGCGACTGTTTCGCTTGAACTTTTCCAAATCGGCTTTGCTGCGTTCAATGGAACCACTCAATATTCTGTTGGTATTATAGAAGACCCCAACAGAAAACAGAGGGTCATCATTAAAAGCAGCACATTTGGCCGCTCACACTATTTGTTTCTGTAGTGTGAACTTTTTCGCTACAGATTGACTAAAGATTACCCCGTATGATATGATTATCGAAACAAATCACAAAGGGGTATTTTATATGAATGCAGTCATTTATGCCCGTTATTCTTCCAGCAGCCAAAGGGAAGAATCCATTGAAGGCCAGGTCAAAGAATGTACGGCCTATGCAGAGCGCAACGGCTACAACATTATTGGCACCTATGCAGATAGGGCCATTTCTGGCACCACCGACAACAGGCCCCAATTCCAGAAGATGATTGCAGACAGCAAGCGCAAGCTGTTTGATATTGTTATCGTGTGGAAGCTTGACCGCTTCGCCCGTAACCGCTATGATAGCGCACGATACAAAAACCAGCTTAAACGAAACGGGGTCAAGGTCATATCTGCCACAGAAGTTATTTCCCAAGGTGCGGAGGGTATTCTGCTTGAATCCGTTCTGGAGGGTATGGCAGAATGGTACTCCGAAGACCTAAAAGAAAAGGTTGTCCGTGGCCTAACCATCAATGCAGAAAAATGCAAATGGAATGGCGGCACTCTGCCCATTGGCTACATTGTGGACGAGGAGCAGCACCTACAGATAAATACCATGACAGCCCCGTTTGTATTGGAAGCTTTTAAGCTGTATGACCAGGGCAAGACCATAACCGAAATTCGTGACTACTTAAACTCCAAGGGCCTAACCAATACAAAGGGCCGCCCCATAACCTGGGGAGCCGTTCAGCATATGCTTTCCAACCGCAGATATATTGGTGAGTATTCTTTCCAGGACATTACCATTCCCAACGGCATACCCACCATTATACCCCAAGACCTATTTGAACGAGTACAAGAACGGCTGGCCAAAAACAAAAAGGCCCCAGCAAGAGCCAAGGCCCAGGAAACCTACCTCTTGACCACCAAGCTGTTTTGTGGCCATTGTGGTACATCCATGAATGGTGAAAGCGGCAAAAGCCGCAACGGCACCATTCACCGCTATTATAAATGTCATGCTTCCAAGAAGAAGCTGAACGATTGCAAAAAGAAGCCCATCAAGAAAGAAGTTATTGAAGACCTAGTTGTTAAGGAAACCATGGCCATGCTGATGGATGATGATATGATTGAAGCAATCGTATCAATGCTGATGCGGCTCCAGGATGAAGAATCCACCGATTTGCCCATCTTTGAAAAGCAGCTAAGAGAAACTGAAACAGCCATTGATAATATTATCACCGCCATCATGGGTGGTATATCTTCCAAGGCTCTGCAAACCAAGCTGGCCCAGCTTGAAGCCGCCAAGGAAGAAATACTAATCCGCATTGATGAAGAAAAGCTGGAAAAGCCCAAAATCTCCGCAGACTTTATGACATTCTGGCTGCACAAGTTCCGCAAGCTGGATGTTACCAAAGAAGCCCATAGACAAATGTTGGTTGATACCTTTGTCAATGCGGTCTTCCTATATGATGACAAACTGCTGCTGACCTTTAACTTTAAGGACGGCACCAGAACCATCACTCTTTCCGATGTACAAACCGCAACAAGCGAAAATGGTTCGGATTTGGATTGCCTAGCGGCACCAAAAATCGACGAATTTTGATAAGAAGTTCGTCGATTTTATTTTTGCCTTTTCACTTACCGGGGCAGCTGCACCAAATTGCAATTTTTTGTAAAGTATGTTACAATCAGTTTGATAAATTAGAATTTGAAGAGGAGGTGGGCATAGTGACATTGGACGAAGTTAAAACTTTATTGCATCAAAATAATATCTCATTTCACCAAACAGAATATTCTGATGTAGCAGATTTTTGGAGACACATTGCCCTATTCCCAAAAACATCAAAAGCTAAACCATGTAAAGTTGTTTCTATTGTGATTTTAAGCAATAACCAAAAGAAAAATATAGAACTTCAATTCAATGATACAACCAATGGTTTTGTTTTTGAGGAATTGTGGTTTGGCGAATATTCTTTTGAAATGTTTGACACGCAAGAAGAATACTTAGCATCTGAAATTATTTCTTCTGTTTTAGAGATTATTCAGTGTAAGTGCGTCTTTATTTCGGCAAACGACTTGAAAAACAAACGTTGGCTTGGAGATGCTGTTTTTGATTACGAAGATACGGATGATTTGTTTGGCAACGCGGGTTATCAAAAGGCTCTCCGTAAAATTGAAGCGCCAAAAAAAATCTTCTCAAAAATTTTTGGGGCAAGAACACAATATGAAATCTTCGATTGGAATACATATCGATGTATCATAAAATGAATCACGCCAAATCACAGTTTGTCTGCTTGTATCTATTTTACCCCAATAAACACAAACCACAAAAATCCGAACTTTTCACTTAACCGTGATTTGTTTGGATTTTTGCTTTTTTCTTTTCCCTATGGACTTTTAGCGTGATTTAGTATAAAATGGATATGTTAATCAGAAAGGATGATTATATGAAAACTCGTTGGTTTGATAAAGTTACAAAAACTCCTTTGCAGGAATATCCCCGTCCTCAGCTTGTGAGAAAGGATTGGCAGAACCTTAACGGCATTTTTAATTATGCTATCACAGGTCACACCGACACAATCCCCGCAAAGTTTGACGGTGAAATACTTGTCCCCTTTGCTGTTGAAAGCGACCTTTCAGGCGTTGCCAAAAGAGTGCGCAAGGAAAATCTGCTCTGGTATGAAAAGAAATTCACTCTCAACCCCTGCTTTGAGGGCAAAAGAGTGCGCCTTAATTTTGACGCTGTTGACTGGCAGTGCCGTGTTTATATCAACGGCACTCAGGTTGGTGAGCACACAGGAGGCTATGACCCCTTCAGCTTTGATATCACAGATTATCTTGTTGACGGTGAAAACACCCTTAATCTCCGTGTGTTTGACCCCACCGATGAATCCTCACAGCCCAGAGGTAAGCAGGCTTCACAGTCTCACGGATTCTGGTACACTGCCACCACAGGTATCTGGCAGACAGTCTGGCTTGAACCCGTGAATGAAACCTATATTCAGAAGCTGAAACTTCTTCCCGATATTGATTCAGGCGTTATCAATGTTAAAACAATTCTTAACGGTGAAGCTGAATTGTTTGCAACCGTTAAAGATGGCGACAAGGTTGTTTTTGACGGCAAGATTTCCGCCGATGAAAACATCCCTGTTCCCGATGCAAAGCTCTGGAGTCCCGAAACTCCCTTCCTTTATGATTTAACAGTTAAGGCTGTTGCAGGCGATGTTGAGCTTGATAGTGTTGACAGCTACTTCGGTATGAGAAAGTTCTCAATCGGTAAGGATAAGGCAGGCATTCCCCGCATTATGCTCAACAACGAGCCTTATTTCCAGCGCGGTCTTCTTGACCAGGGCTATTGGGTTGACGGCGGACTCACTCCCCCCACCGATGAGGCTATGATTTATGATATTCAGACTATGAAGGACCTTGGCTTCAATATGCTCAGAAAGCATATCAAGGTTGAGCCTGCCCGTTGGTATTATCATTGCGACCGCATCGGAATGATTGTGTGGCAGGATATGGTCAGCGGCGTTGAAAAGCTTCCGATGATGATTGTTGGCGGATTCCCCAATATCACAATCACAAACATTTCTGACAAGCATTATTCCTGGTTCGGCAGAAGTGATAAGCATTTCCGCGATGAGTTTGAAAAAGAGATGTATCGTATGATTGATAATCTCTATAACTATCCCTGCATCGGCTGCTGGGTACCCTTCAATGAAGCCTGGGGTCAGTTTGACGCAAAGCGTATCGGCACCGAGGTTAAAGCATACGACCCCAGCAGAATTGTGGACCACGCCAGCGGATGGCACGACCAGAAGGGCCCCGAGCTTAAGAGCGTTCACAGATACGTTGTGCCGGTTACAATGCCCCGCCCCGACGGCAGACCCTTTGTTCTGAGTGAATTCGGCGGTCTGAGCTACAAAATTTCAGGCCACGTTTATGATGACAAAAAGAGTTTCGGTTACAATATCAACTTCACCGACCCTGCAAAATACACAGCCGCGTATAAAAAGCTGTTTGACAAGCAGATTATCCCCCTTGTTAAGCGCGGACTTTGCGCAACTGTTTACACTCAGGTGAGTGACGTTGAGTTTGAGGTTAACGGACTTCTCACTTACGACCGCGAAATTCTCAAAATTGATGCCGATGTAGCAAGAGAGATTAACTCTCAGCTCAAAATTTAAGCCATGGGAAAAGATACACAGAAAGTCAGAATTCTTTTTCTGCACGATATTTTTACAAGACGAAGTGATGAAAACAACGTTTTCAGCGCCGAGGATTTGTGCGACATTCTGCTTGAAGATTACGGCGTGAAGGTTGAACGCAAGGCAATTTACGGTGATATTGATGCCCTTAAGGAATACGGACTTGATATTGTGAATGTCCGTGCCCCTAAGAGGGGGTATTACCTCAAGGACCGCAGGTTTGAAATGGCAGAGGTCAGACTGCTGACTGATGCCGTGCTTGCCGCAAAGTTTATTTCACCAAAGAAAACAAAGTCCCTGGTGTATAAAATCGGTTCCCTTGCCAGCGAGGGTCAGGAAGAAAAGCTTCGCGAGCAGGTGTATGTAAATTCATCCGTCAAGTGCAACAACGAGGAGCTGTATGAAGTAATCAGCACCCTGCACGAGGCGATTGAAAAAAGAGTTCAGGTGCAGTTTGATTATTCAAAAAGAATGCTCCAGAAGCGTTATGTCCGCCGGATGGAAAGCAAAACCTTCACTGTCAACCCTTATGCGCTCATCTGGTCAAATGACCATTATTATCTGGTCTGCAACAATCCCAAATATTCAAACCTGATGCACGTAAGGCTTGACAGAATCAGCAACATCCATATCACGGGTATAAGGTGCAGACATTTTTCGGCTGTTTCCAAATATACCGAAAAGTTTGACTCTGCCGATTATTCCAACCGCCTTTTCAATATGTTCAGCGGTGAAAGCGGCAATGTTCTGCTCCGTTGTTCAAACGATATTATTGAAGAAATTCTGGAGCGCTTCGGTGAGGATGTGCCCATTAAAATCGACGGTGACAATCATTTTGTTGCCAAGGCAAATGTCGAGCTCAGCGACGGACTTGTTTCGTGGATTATGCAGTTTGGCGAGCGTATGGAGGTTGTGAGCCCCCACGAGCTGAAAAAGGCCGTTAAAGAAAAAGCGGCAATGATTTTAAAAATCTATGAATAAAACAAAAAACACTCTCCCATACTTCTTTTAGTAAGGGAGAGTATTTTTATGAAATTATCAAAAAAAATTGTAATTTCCGTGGCATTAGGTGTGGTACTAAGTATTGCGGTGAGTATAATCAGCTTTGCCGCAACCTGTAATGGCATAAGGCAGGATATTCTTCGGCTTCACGTTATTGCCGCTTCGGACAGCAAAGAAGACCAGAATCTTAAATTAAAGGTCCGTGATGGTGTGCTCAGCGCAGGGGCAGAGATTTTTGACGGAAGCGTCAATGTTGAAAATGCTGTTCAGAGGTTAACCCCCGAGCTCAAAAAAATAGAACATACAGCAGAGAATATTGTGAAAGAAAACGGCTTTGACTATGATGTGAGTGTTACTCTTTCCCGTGAGTTTTTTGCAACAAGAACTTATGAAAGCGTGACTCTGCCTGCGGGGAAATATCTTGCGGTGAGAGTTGTGATTGATGAGGGAAAGGGTAAAAACTGGTGGTGTGTGATGTTCCCTGCTTTGTGCCTTCCTGCCGCCACGGTTAAAACAGAAATCGATGATGTCCTTAACGAAAAAGAGGTTCAACTTGTGAGCAGCAACCCAAAGTTTGAACCTCGTTTTAAGATAGTGGAAATTATTGAAAAATATTTTATTTTTTGATTACGAACATTGCCGTGCCGTGAGGCGGAACTGTTTCTGCAATGGAGTGGTCAACATCAAATTCGTTTTCTTCCCAGATGTTTTCAACCTTGTATTCAGTTTTTGCTTCAAGGCCGACAAAATCTTTTTCGAGAAGCTCTTTCATTGTGAGGATGAAGAGCTTTTCTTCATTTGATTTGTTAAAGAAGCAAACTGCAATGTCACCGTTTTCAAGAGGCTTAACAAGAATGTCACCTGTGGGGGAAGCCTTGATTCGCCTTGCCTGAAGACCAAGCTTGTCCTGATTGATAGCAATAAGCTTTTTGTTGGTGAGAAGCTGAAGGATTTTGTCATCCTTGTCAGCGGTGCCGTCGGGGAAAACAAAGTGTCTGACGTCGTTGCCGAGAATGAGAGGCGCCGCCATCATACACCAAAGAGCAAAGTGGCTTTTGTTTTCTTCAAAGGTGAGGTTGCCGTTGCCGACTTCGAGCATATCGGGGTCGTTCCAACCGCCGGGGCCTGCATGCTTCCAAAGGTTAACGTTAACCTCATAAATTGCCAGAATTGACGGCCAGACAGCCTTGATGTCGGGCGTTGTGCGCCAGAGGTTACCTGCGCTGCTGCCCCAGTTCCAGGGCATATTGAAGCCCCATTCGCAAATAGAATAAACAATGGGCTTAACGGGAGTGCCGTTCTTTTCGGCAACCTCCTGAGCTGCCTGTTTGAGGCACTGACCCATTTTTTTGTACTGAATTGCAGAGCTGTCCATAACAGAAGCAACGGGGTTATACATTCTGATGATGTTGTCACCCTTTTTCAACTCAACAACAAGGTGATGCTTGCCTAAGGGGTGAATGTTGGTTTCGGGAAGGTCGATTTCATAATGCTTGCCGCCGTTGATGTCGAGCTCAAGGTGCTTTGCAACCTTGCTTCTTTTGCGGATGTAGAGGGTGAGGATATATTCACCGTCTTCAGGAGCATTAACATTTGTGAATGTGGCAACGCCTGCATTGTCGGAAAGACCTGTGAGATATTCACCGCTCATAAGGTTACCGTCTTTGAGAATCTTGGCTTCGCCGTCAAGCACCGCATCGGCGGCATAATAAACCTTTTCTTTTTCCATAGCTTCGCTTTTGATTGAGAATTTTTCAATCTGCGGAGCAACGCGGGGAATATAAACCCTGTGGCAAAAATCATATTTGAAATATTCAATACCCCAGTTTGCAAAGGTGCGTGCATCCTGAAGCTCGTGACCGAGGCTTGCAGGCAAATCTTCGCAGGTGAGGGTGCCGTTTGAAGAATAAATGCCAACCTTGAGTCCGAGGTCGTTAATTTTTTCAACAAGGGCTTTGATACCGGAGGGGAAGCTGACGGGGTCGTGCTGCAATTCACCGTCGGCAGTTCTCATTGCAGATTGCCAACAGTCGTCGATGTTGACATATTTGTATCCTGCGTCAAGAAGTCCGCTTTCTTTCATTGCTTTGGCAATTTCATAGATAACCTCTTCGCTGACGTTCCTTCCGAAGGTGTTCCAGCTTGACCAACCCATAGGCGGAGTGAGGGCAACGCCGTTATCATAAGGTTCACCCTTCTGATTGTTGGGTTTAACGTATTTTGAAAGCTTTTTAACAGTTTCAACGGGAGACTGCTTTTTTTTGATTAAATAAGCGCCTGCGGCTGTAACTGCAGCTAATAAAGCAAGTTTTTTCTTCATAATTGTACCTCCTAAGGTTACTGAATTTAGTATATAACATTATGTTGAATTTTGCAATTATTTTTTCAAAGAGATAAAAAAGCTGTGTAAAGCAAAAAACTTTACACAGCGCTTTCGTTATAAAATCTGGCTGTAAATGTTTAACCAGGTTCTGTAATTCTTGATTTCGGGCAGAACGGAGGTTGAGTATCTGTCTTCTTCGGCAAAAGAATTGTTTTGTGTTGTGATGTTTCTGCAGGTTTCTCCGAAATACATCTGACCGGGAGAAAAAATGCAATAATCTTTTTGCGAATCGATAAAGTTATCTTTAATGAAAATGCCGTTAACATTATCTGCCTGAATAAGCTTTCCGCTGAAGTCTTTGAAGGTGTTGTTGCAAATGGTGATGTTGGTGAATGGTTGGGAATCGGGGATGTTGCCGTTTATTTTTGCACCGATTTCAATCACGGAGCCCCAACCGCCGTAATCACAGCTTTCAAAAATATTGTTTCGGATGACGATGTTGTCAACCCCTGTGCCTTCCTGCCACAGATTTTTTGTAACATCAAGTATAATGCGGATTGCCATTGCCTGAGTTTTATAAAACCTGTTGTTTTCACACAGACCGTTTGGGGACTGAAGCAGAAGAGCTCTTGCTCGATGCTCGTGAAAATAGTTGTTGGTGATAACATAGTTACCGCTGCTGCAGTTTTTATAAAACATAAGAAAGCCTTGACGGACAAAATCAGCAACCGGTGCATCAAAATCAACCTCATACGTGATTCTGTCCACAAGCCGTGAGTTTGTTATAGTTGCGGTGTTATCTGTTCTGACAGAATTTTCGTCATTGAAACCAACAACAGAACCTTCCCTGAGCTTAAGTGCGGCGGCGGTAACAAGCAATGTGTTTTCGTCAATAACGGAGTTGACATAACCAAGATTATCGTGCACATTCAGTGCGTCATCGCCCATACGGCTGAAATCACAGCCGTCCACCCTGAAGCAACCCTTGGTGTCTGCAATGTGAATGGCGTCGGCGCAGATGGAAACATGCCTTTCGTTTTCGTGTCCCGGTTCAGTGCCGATGCAGGTGTTGAGAATCTGAAAATGTGAAGCGCGCTCGTCGGCCACAAAAGCCATGCCGGGGCTTCCGTAAATTTTCACACCGTCAAAGGTTATATGCTCACTGTCTGTGCTTATGTTGAAAATGTTTGCATCATAAACAAAGTGGCGCAAAATACATGTTTCATCCTTTTCAAAGGAGGACATACATCCGTTATGGGTAACTCTGAGAACATTGTCTGTTATTTTTTTAACGTCAACAACTGCGCCGGGGTCCTGATACAGATAATGTTCTTTTGAAGAATGCTTTTCTCCGAAGGTATATGTTTGGGCATCGCATTGAGTGATTGCCTTGAGCGGTATGTTTTCGTTGACCTCATCAAGCTCAATGAATTCAAGGTCAATTGTATTGCCGCTTTCGTTTGTGTCAGCTACCCTGACAACTGAGCCCAGACGCTGATTTTCCCAATCCCAGTTTATTGTGAGGTTTTTAATTTCAACACCGCGGCAATAAATCAAACGGAAAAAGTTATATTGCTCATAGCTGCTGAAGATAAATTCAGCTCCGTTGCCGTCAATCACAAGGTTTTCACAACCTTCGATGAAAATAGTGTTGGCGGAAGTGAATTTGTATTTGCCTTTGTCAAAAACAAGTTTTGTTCCGGGGTTTTCTTTGCAATAATCCAAAGCAGCAACAAGCGGAAGAAAATTGTTGTCGTTATCGGGGCTAAGACCGAAAGCAGCGGCGTTGACAGTGCAGAGTTTTTCTTCGTCGGGTCTGCCGATATAAAATTTTGTGCCGTTGGCAGAATGGATTTCCTCATAATTCAGAGTAGAGTCTGACGGCGTTTGTTCAATTAAAATGTCGGATGAAGGAACGGCTGTTTGTGTTTCGGGGGCAAAAATGTTTGTGACAAACAACAGAATGTTTGCCAACAAAAAAGCAAAAAGTCTAACCAAAAAAATCACTCCTCAACTAACAAAAGGAGGCAAAAGCCCCCCTTGGTTTACCAGTTTTCCATTTGCTCGGGATGAGCAAAAATATCATCAAGTCTGCGAAGAAACGGTTCCATTTCGCCAAAGTCAAGGGCTCTGTGGTCAAAAGCCAGAAGAATGGGAAGATAATTTCTCACTGCAACAACCTTTTCTCCGTTTTCGTTCACAACAACGCCGGGCTTGTCAGAAAATGAGCCGATGCCGATAGCTGTAATCTGGGGCGGAATAACCTCGATGAGGGTTGTGCCGCAGTAGGCGCCTTTGTTATAAACCGAGCCGGTGCTTGTGATGGTGATTGTGCCTTGCTCAATGTCTTCTTTCACAATTCTGTCGTTTTTGGGAATTTTGTTGTATTCCTTTTTGGTTTTGCCTTTAAGGGTAACAACCTTGTGTTTGCCTGTTTTTGCACCGATGAGTCTGCCGAAGGTGGTGATGAATTTGCCTTTTTTAAGGGCGTTGATTGTGTTATCCATTGACACGGAGAACATTGCCTCGGTCATATCGGTCTTTTCCATTTTGCGCTTGACGTCTGCGATATAATCCTGCATTTCTTTGAGAGTACGGCTTTCAAAGTTGTGCATATTGATTGTCATCATAGCGCCGTTAGGCATAATCATTGGCATTGAAATGTTGATGTCTTTGTAAATTTCAATTTTGCCTCTTACAAGTCTGCGGTTAAAATCAATGTGACCGTTCATTTCGGGGCAGGCTTTGAGACCCTCAACCATAACCTTGAGCAGCAATGAATTAACGGAGATGCCCTTTGGCTTGATGTTTTCTTTGTAGTAGTTCATAAAGTCGGTAACATCCGGCTCATAGTTGATGGCAGAATGGGGGATGTTCTGCCAGGATTCTGTTGTCATATTGGCAACAATTTTTCTTTGAATGTCAAAATGGGTTGTTTTGATAACCTCAAAACCTTTTTTACCTTTATATTCTTTTATCTGTGACATAAAAATCTCCTTAAATAAAGTGATAAAATTATAACAGTTTTTACTTCTTTGGTCAATAATTTGTTGATAAATCGGCCACTCTGTGTTAAAATGTACATATGTGTAAAAGAGGTGATTGATATGCCGCAAAATATAATTTTCTATTTCAGTGACCAACAGCGTTGGGACACCGTGAATGAACAGGTTGCTCCTAACCTGATGACTCTTGCCAAAGAGGGTGTGAGGTTTAACAACAACTTCACCTGCCAACCTGTGTGCGGCCCTGCGAGGGCGTGCATCCAGACGGGTGTTTATGCCACGCAGAACGGTTGCGTGTTCAACGGCATTGCTTTGCCCGAGGGCACAAAAACAATAGCTCACCATTTCAAAGAAAACGGCTATCAGACCGCATATATCGGCAAGTGGCACCTTGCTTCCGACAGATTTCCCAATGTCGGACTTCATTGTGAAAAAACTCCCGTGCCGGAGGAACGTCAGGGCGGCTATGATTATTGGCGCGCTGCCGATGTGCTTGAATTCACCTCCGACAGCAAGGGCGGTTATGTCTTTGACGAAAAAGGAAACAAAATTGAATTCAGCGGATACCGTTCAGACTGCATTAATGATTTTGCTGTTGAATTTATGGAAAACCGCGACGAAACAAAGCCGTTTTTTATGTTTGTGTCTCAGCTTGAGCCTCATCATCAGAACACTTCTCACCGCTTTGAGGGTCACTCTGACACGGTTGAAAGCTTTAAGGATTATCCCGTTCCCTCAGACCTTACTTTTCTCAGCGGTGACTATGATAAAGAATTGCCCGACTATATGTCGGCCTGCCAGCGCCTTGACTACAATGTTGGTCAGCTTGTTGAAAAGCTTAAGGAGCTTGGTATTTATGACGACACGGTTATTGTTTACACAAGCGACCACGGATGTCATTTTAAAACAAGAAACCTCGAATACAAGCGTTCCTGCCACGAAAGTGCGACCCACACGCCGCTGATTATCCGCGGCGGCAAGTTCCTTGGCGGCAAAGAAATTGACGCCCTTTCGAGCCTGATAGATATTCCGCCCACGCTTCTTGCAATGGCAGGCATAGAAATTCCCGAGGAATATATGGGCGATGACCTTGCCGAAGGCAAAGAAAAAGAATGTGTCTTTATGCAAATCAGTGAGGGTCAGATCGGCAGAGCAATCAGAACAAAGAGGTATAAATATTGCATTCAGTCACCGGGAATCGGTTATCTCAAATCAAAAGCAAAGGTTTATTTTGAGGCGTATTTATACGACCTTGACAAAGACCCCGATGAAAAAACAAATCTTATAAAAGACTCTGCATACAAATCAGTGAGAAACCACCTTAAACAGCTGATTACGGCAGAAATGGTCAGAGTAGGGGAATCAAAGCCTGTTATCTTACCTGCGATTGTTAAAAACAGGAGGTAATGACAATGAAATATTTAACCACCAAAGAGCGCTTGTCTTTCACTGTTGCGGCGTTTGGCAGAAGCGGAATTTACACATTGATGTCAATGTTTGTGCTCAGATTTTTTACCGATGCCGTCGGCATTTCTTCTATTGCAGCAGGTTACATAATTCTTGCAGGCCGAATTTTTGATGCCGCCAATGACCCTCTTATGGGCTTCATTGTTGACCGCACCCGTTCAAAATGGGGCAAAATGAGGCCGTATCTTCTCTATTCACCGATCCCCATTGCAATAACAACAATTCTTCTTTTTACGGCTCCCGATTTTCAGTCTATGACTGCGAAGGTTGCTTATGCTGCTGTTACATACATCCTCTGGGGCATTGCTTTCACAATTCAGGATGTTCCGTTCTGGGGTCTGAGTGCGGTTATCACCCCTGATGAAAACGAAAGAACCTCATTCATTTCAACCGCACGCCTCGGCAGCACGGCGGGAGGAATTCTTCCCACGCTGATTCTTCCGATTTTTATTGCAGATAATGCCTTTGGTCTCACAAAAGGCTTTTTTATCGGTGCGTTGATTTTTGCCGTTTTGGGTGCCGCTCTTTCAAGCCTTGCTTTCTTCAACACCACTGAGCGTGTTGAAAATGTGCAGAAAGAAAAATTCACCTTCAAAGAAACGGTATCTCTCATTGTTCACAACAAGGTTTTGCTCATTGTTGTTGCTTCTGCAATTCTCGGCTCAACAATGGTTATGGCAAACGTTTCTGCAAGCTATATCTACAACTATCTTATTGAAGACAGCGGAATAATTCCCCAGAATATTCTTCTCACAGCTATGACGGTTGCAATCGGTGCGGGTATGATTCCGCCGATGATTTTCCTGCCGATGCTCAGAAAGAGATTTGACCTCAAAACAATCTACATTTTTTCATCTCTTTTCGGCATTGTTTCTCACATTGCGCTGTGGTTTTTCGGTTATTCCAACATCTATGTGTTGCTTGTCTGTTTCATCTTTATGGGTATTCCTCTGGGTGTGTATAATGTTATCACCTATGCTCTTATTGCCGACAGTGTGGACTACATTGAATGGAAAACAGGCAAAAGAAGTGAAGGTATCTGCTTTGCTTTTCAGACTTTTCTCAGCAAGGTCACCGCAGGCATTGCAACCTTTGCAACAAGTGTTGTGCTTACTGTAACCGAGTTCAAACAGCCAATCAACGACATTATTCAGCAGCAGTCGGAATTCACCAAAAACGGACTTTTCTTTATGATTACTCTGCTTCCGGCAATCGGCTTTGCACTCACAATTATTCCCATGCTTTTCAATGATTACACAGGCGAAAAGAAAAAGACCATTCAGCGCGAGCTTGCTGAAAGAAGGGCAGAGAGTAAATGATTTCCTTTCTGATAAAGCCTGCTTCGTCAATGTGTAATATGAAATGTACATATTGTTTTTACTGCGATGAGGCGCAGTCAAGAGAAAAAGCCTCTCTCGGCTTTATGTCAGAAGAAACAGCAGAAAACATAATCAAAAAAGCCGCACAAGTGTCCCGTGAGGCAACATTTGTTTTTCAGGGCGGCGAGCCATTGCTGGCAGGTGTGGATTTTTTTGAAGCCTTTGTTCAAAAGGCAGATGAATACGGACTTAAGGCGCATTATTCGATTCAGACCAACGGAACGCTGATAGACGAAAGCTATCTGAAATTTTTTAAAAAGAGAAATGTGCTTCTGGGCATTTCTCTTGACGGAATTGAAAATGTGCATAATGCAAACAGAAAAACTCACGACGGCAACGAAACGTTTAAAAAGGTTTTTGAAAACATAAAAGCCGTTCAGGAAGCAGGCGTAGAGTTTAACATTCTCACGGTTGTCACTCTCGAGGTGAGCCGGAATGTTGAAAAAATCTACCGCTTCTATATGGAAAACGGTTTTTATTATCAGCAGTATATTCCCTGCATTGATGAACTGGATTCAGACCATTCTGTTCTCAAAAACCGAGAGTATGCCGATTTTCTCAAAAAGCTTTTTGCTCTTTATTTTAACGACAGGCAAAGAGGGATTCCCGTTTCAATCAGATATTTTGACAATCTGATTATGAAGCTCAGCGGTACCCCCGCCGAGCAATGCGGTATGAACGGAAACTGCAGTATTCAGCTTGTGGTTGAGGGTGACGGAACGGTTTATCCCTGCGACTTTTATTGCATCGACGGTAAAGAATTAGGCAACATAAATCATCATTCCGTCAGGGAACTTTTTAACTGCAAAAATGCAAAAGCTTTTCTTGAAGATAATTATATTGACCGGCAATGCAGAGAATGTAAGTTCTTCGGCATCTGCGCAGGCGGGTGCAAAAGATACAGGGCAGAGGGTATAAATAAATTCTGCCAAGCGTATAAAGAGTTTTTTGAATATTCATTAGGATAGGAGAATTCTATGAAGTATAATTGGGAAAACCCCGAGGTTTTTAAAATCAACAAAGAGGACGGCCACGTTATTGCAATGCCTTATGACAACGTTCAGTCGGCGGTTGACGGTGAGCAGAGTCCTTACAAAATGACACTCAACGGAATGTGGAAATTCCGTTGGCAGCTGGGCGTCAGAAACGGTCTGCCGGAGGGATATTACGGTGACAATTACGATGTTTCGGGCTGGGATGACATTCAGGTGCCTTCAATTTGGCAGCTGAACGGTTACGGCACACCTGTTTATTATGCAAGCACATTCCCCAAGGCTATTTGCAGAAGAAAAAATAAAATCCCCACCATTGACCACGATTGTCAGGAGGTCGGCATATACCGCCGTGAATTTGAAATTCCCGAAAATTGGGAAGACAGAGAAATTTTTATTCACTTCGGTGCCTGCAAATCTGCACTTGAATTGTATGTTAACGGTGAGTTTGTTGGCTATTCTCAGGGCTCAATGACCCCTCACGAGTTTGATATCACAAAGTATCTGAGAAAAGGTGTCAACAATGTAACTGCAACAGTTTACCGTTACAGTGATGCCACATATATTGAAAATCAGGATATGTGGAATATGTCGGGTATTTACAGAGAGGTTTATCTTTTTGCAGAGCCTAAGGTCTGCGTGAGAGACTTTTTTGTTAAAACACGCTTTGACGCTGAGTTTGTTAACGCCGAAATTTCTGTTGATGTTTTTCTTAAAAATTATTCGCAGGAATCTTTCTCAGGCATTCTTTCTGTTTCACTTCTTGAAAACGGAATTGAAATCGGAGACAAAGGCTTCATTCTCAAAGGTGAAAATAACAAAACCTACAGCTTCAAAAAGTTTGTAGAAGCTCCCCGTCAGTGGTCAAGTGAAGACCCCAACCGCTACACACTTGTGATTTCAATTGTAAAGGGCGGAGATGTGGTCTGCGCCAAGAGTATCAAGGTGGGCTTCAAGCAGATTGATTTTATCGGCGAAAAAATCTATGCAAACGGAGTTCCTCTTATTATCAAGGGTGTCAACCGTCACGATTTTGACCCCGACACAGGCTGGAATGTTCCCAAAGAGCGCCATATTCAGGATATTATGATTATGAAGCGCAACAACATAAACTCAGTGAGAACAAGCCATTATCCCGATGACCCGTATTTCTATGATTTGTGTGATGAATACGGCTTGTGGGTTATGGATGAATGTGATATGGAAACCCACGGTGTGCGCAGAAAAAATGTGCCCGGTGACAACCCCAAGTGGACAGGTGCGGTCTGCGACAAAATGGAAAGAATGGTTCTTCGCGACAGAAACCATCCTTGTGTGTTTATGTGGTCTCTCGGTAATGAGGCGGGTGACGGCTCCAATTTCCTGAGAATGAAGGAGGCGGCTCTCGCTCTTGACAACACAAGAAAGTTCCACTATGAAGGCGACTTTGATTTCACAAAGAGTGACGTCATCAGCCGAATGTATCCCGGCGCAGATCTGATGAAAAAGCTCGGCAACAAGGAAGACATTAAGCCGACACTTTTTGACAATATTGCAAATGCTCTCGCGGCAGATAACAAGCCTATCAAGGCATCCGATTATGAGGGCAAGCCCGTAATTCTTTGCGAATATGCCCACGCGATGGAAAACAGTCTGGGTAATTTCCAGGAATTTATGGATGACTTTGAAAAATATGACAACCTTTGCGGCGGATACATCTGGGACTTTGTTGACCAGGCTCTCCGCGTGAAGGAAGACGGCATTGAAAAATGGACATACGGCACCGACTACGAAAAGAAAGAGGTTAAGAGCAAGAAGTTCAACTTCATCAACCTCACCGCTATGACAGGCAGTAACACTTATTTCAACGCTAACGGAATTATCGGTGCAGACAGAAGTGTCCATCCAAGCATTTATGAGGTTAAAAAGGTTTACGCTCCCGTTAAGGTTGAAGCAAAAGACCTTGAAACAGGCGTATTCACCGTTAAAAACAAGTTCCTTTTCTCAACACTTAAGGATTATGTTCTTTGCTGTGAAATCGCTGCCGATGGCGAGGTTATTCAGGCGGCCGAGCTTGATGGCTTTGATGTTGCACCTCAGAGTGAAAGAGAACTTAAAATCGGCTATAATCTTGATAATTTCCCGAGCGACAAAGAAAGTATAATTACTTTCACTCTTAAGCATAAGATTGACAAACCCTGGGCAAAGGCAGGCTATGAGGTAACCTTTGACCAATACATAATCAAACAGCCTGCACCAAAAACAGACGAGCCGGCTCAGGGTAAGCTCACTGTTGGCAAAAAGGATTCAACCGTTACAATCAACGGACTTGATTTCTTTGCCGTTGTTGAAAAAGGTAAGCTTGTTTCTCTTAATTATAACGGCACTGAAATGCTTCGAGCTCCGGTGAGACCAAACTATTTCAGAGCCCTTACAGACAACGATATCGGCACATTCAACTTTGTTCCTTATATTATTCCTTTCCACGCAAAATACCGCTACAAAGCGGCAACAGAAATGGCAAAGGGTAGAATTAAGTCTGTTAAGGAAAACAGCGACGGCACAGTTACCGTGGTGAGCGCTTTCTCTGCTCCCTATATGGCAGGTGTGAAAATAATTTACACCTTCAGCCCCGACGGTAAGGTTGAAATTACCCATAAGGGTAAGCCCTGGCTCATTAAGATGGTGCGCTTCGGCACACAGTTTGCTTTGTCGGATGCTTACAAAAATGTTGAATGGTACGGCAGAGGTCCTCACGAAAATTATTGCGACAGAAAAACAGGCGCAAGAATTGCCGTTCACAAAATGACTGTTGACCAAATGGAGCATAAATATATGCGCCCGCAGGAAAACGGTTGCAGAACTGATGTGAGAACAATCAAAGTGACTGATGATAACAATAAAGGAATCCGAATCACAGGTGTCGGCAATCCGCTTTCGTTCAATGCATGGCATTATGAACAGATGGATTTGGAAAAAGCAACCCACATCCACGAGCTTGAAAAGAAAAACATCACAACCCTCAGCATTGACCTTGCGCAGTGCGGTGTGGGCGGCGATATGCCCGGTATGGCATGCCTTCGCGAGCCTTATATTATGCACAGCGGCAAAGATTATGAATACACATTCACTGTTGAAAGAGTGTGACAACAAAAAATCCGTATCACATCGAGTGATACGGATTTTTTATGTATTAGCTTAACCAATAATGTTTCTCAGGAAGTTGACAGCGTCGGAAATATCCTTTGCGGGGTCATCACCAACTTCTCTTTCAATTGTGAGGAAGCCTTTGAAGCCGATGTCGTCAAGAGCGGCAAGATATTGGGGGAAGGGAACACTGCCCTTGCCGAGGGGAACCTCTTCAAAAGAATCAGCGTCAGTTACATGCTCACCTTCAACAAGAATTTTGTCTGCACCGGGCATACCGTAAACCTTGTCGGGATGAACATAGAAATTCTGAACGCCGTCTTTAGCGTGGGTGTGAACAATGTAATCCTTGAGGTTGTAAACAGCCTGAACGGGGTCGTCACCTGTAACCATAACAAGGTTTGCGGGGTCAAGGTTAACACCAACACCTGTTGAACCGAGGGAATCAAGGAAGCCCTTGAGCATAAGTGAGGTTTCAGGTCCTGTTTCAACTGCGAAGTGAGCTCCGATTGAGTCAGCGTATGAGCTCAGCTCAAAGCAGGCCTCCTGCATAATTTTGTATCTGTCAGAATTTGTGTCTTCGGGAACTACACCGATGTGAGTTGTAACAATGTCTGTGCCAAGCTCTTTTGCAAGGTCAAGAATTCTCTTGGATTTTTCAACCTTGTGGGGATTCTGATCCTTGTGAACAAATCCGCCGCCGCCAAGGTCACCGCAAAGGGCAGAAATTACAAGACCGTTGCCCTCAACGAGAGCTTTAAATTCGCGTCTTTTCTGAGCATCCATATTTTCGGGAGCCATATCACCGCGAGAAGCATAAACCTGAATGCCGTCTGCACCGACTTCAGCGGCCTTTTTAACTGCCTCGGGAATGGGCAAACGGAATGAATCAACAATAACACCAACAGGGAATTTGAACATTTTTATTATCCTCCTTAAAATCCGAGAGCTTTAATAAGCTCGTTTGCAATTACTCTGTGACCTGCGGGGGCAGGGTGAACACCGTCTGTGAGCCAGCAGTCTGACGGTGCAATTTTATTAAGCTCGTTAAATTTATCCTGAAGCGGAACAAAAGTGAAGCCGAATTTTTCAGCAACAGCTTTTGCTTTTTGGGCAACTGCCTTTGTGCCGTTATAAAAGTCGTCCCAACGCGCTTCGGTAGCTGTGCCTTTGAGAACGAAGGGCTCCAGCACTGCAATCTTGATATCGGGCAGCTTTGCGAGAAGGTCTTCAAAAAGCATGGTCATAATCTGCTCATATCTTTCGGGGCTGACTCCGTTTTCACCGTTTATACCGTGCCACACGTCGTTAACACCGATTAAGATGCTCATATAATCAGGCTTGAGGTTGACAATGTCAGTGTACATTCTGTCGTATACAGATGTGCTTCTGTCACCGCTGATGCCTTTGTTCAAAAATCTGAATTCACCGGGATGGCTCAAACCGAGGTCGGCGGCAACCAGATTGGGGTAGCCCAGACCGTAGCTGTAGGTGTCTTCACGTTCGCGCTGACGGTCAGCGTCGGTTATGGAATCTCCTTGAAAGAGAAAAGTTTTCATTAAAATCACCTCTCTTAAAGTATAACTGCAACGGGCGAGGAATACAAGAGCAAAAAAGGAAAAATTTTAATTGTAAAATATTGATGAAAACACTTGAATATTGTCGGATTAGGTATTATCATATTATGAGTGACTAAAATTAAGGAGGTTTGGCATTTGGTATTTTCCAGCTTGTTCTTTTTGTTTGTTTTTTTGCCTGTGACATTGCTTTTGCAGCATTTTATGCCCAATGTCAAGCTCAAAAATATAGTTGTTCTGATAGCTTCACTTGTGTTTTATGCTTGGGGTGAACCCAAGTGGATTGTGATGATGCTTCTTGTGACGGTGGTGGACTTTTTCGCAGGTAAGCTTGTAGACAAACACCGCAACACAAAAAAGGCGAAGGTGTTCCTTGCGCTTTCGGTTGCAATCACTCTCGGCGCACTTTTTGTGTTCAAATATCTCAACTTCTTTACCGACAACATTTTTTCTCTTTTCGGTTCTGATTTCAAAACGAACATTGCTCTGCCCATCGGCATTTCGTTTTATACCTTCCAGGCAATGTCGTATGTTATTGACGTTTACCGCGGCAATGTAAAATGTCAGAATAATTACGCAAAGCTCTTGCTTTATGTCAGCATGTTCCCTCAACTTATTGCCGGCCCCATTGTACGATATTCTGACATTGAAAAAGAAATTGAAAACAGAACAATCACCTTTGATAAGGTTTCGTCAGGTATAACCCGCTTTGTTATCGGTCTTTTCAAAAAGGCATTTTTTGCAAATTTCCTTGGAGAAACCGCAACAATGTTCCTCGACGGTGAAATTTCACAGCTTTCGGCTGTTCAGGGCTGGATTGGCATAATTGCTTATTTCTTCCAGATTTATTTTGATTTTTCGGGCTATTCCGATATGGCAATCGGTCTTGGTAAAATGATGGGCTTCTCGTTCCCCGAAAACTTCAATTACCCGTACATTGCCAAGTCTATCACTGAGTTCTGGCGTCGCTGGCACATAACTCTCAGCTCATTTTTTCGTGATTATATCTATATTCCCTTGGGCGGCAACCGCAAGTATCATATTTTTAATATGCTTGTTGTGTGGAGCCTCACCGGATTCTGGCACGGTGCAAGCTGGAACTTCCTTCTTTGGGGATTTTATTATTTCATAATGCTCATTCTCGAAAAGAAGGTTTACGGCAAATACCTTGAAAAGCTCCCTGTTTTTGTCAGAAGATTTTACAGTGTTTTTGTTGTAATTATCGGTTGGGTATTTTTCTATTACGAAGATATGGCGTCCGTTGGCGGATTGCTCAAAGCAATGTTCGGTTTCAACGGGTTTGCACAGACGGGAGATTTCACAGTCATTCTCAACAGAGCGGTGCTTTTTGTTGCAGCGGCTGTTGCATCAACCCCCGTTGCTTCAAACCTTACCAAAAATCTCACAAGAAAGCTTTCAAGAAAAAGAAACGGAAAAGAATTTGTTCAGGCGGCAACAATCGTTTTCCAGCTTGGAGTTTTGTTCATTTGCGTAGCCGCGCTTGTGGGTTCAACCTACAATCCGTTCCTTTATTTCAGATTTTAATTCAGCTTTAATTTTTTCAGAAAGGCGGTGAGGATATGTCATCAAAAAGAGCAAAAAAGAAAAAGCAGAAACAGCTTGAAGAAAAGCTGCTTGAACAGGAGCTTGAAACACCCAAGGCTGAAGAAGACATTCCTGCGCCGCAGAATGATAACGAGCCTGAGCAAACGGCTGAAAACCCTGACGGTGCAGAAGATGCTTTGCAAAAAGCCGTTCAGGAAGAATCTGCCGAAGATTCTCAGCAGACAGAAGATGAACCGGAAGAGCCTGACGAAAACGAAGCAAAGGCTGAACCCGAAGCTACAGATGAGCAAACATTAATCGACCAAAAAGAAAAAGAAGATTTTGCAGTGATGATGCAGGGCTTCAAGGCGGCAGTTGAGCAGGTGAATGAAAAAGACCCTGACGAAGAAACCCTTATCCGCCTTTTTGGTGAATGTGATACAGATTCCCATAAAGAAAAGGTTATTGAAAATCCTTATGAAATTGTGGAAAAAGAGGAGTTCCGCATTTCACAGCTTGCGCTCAAAATTCTCTATGCCGCTTCTGCTGTGATTTTTTCATGTGTGTTGGTTGTTTTTGGTGTTATCAGCTTTGTTGATAAAGACAAGCTTGTTTCCGAAACCGAAAACCGAGTTCTTGCAACAAGACCTCAGCTGACACTTTCTGCCATTTTCAGCGGAAAGTTTGTGGTAGAATATGAAAACTATTATTCCGATAATTTTCCTGCCCGAGATTTCTTCATTGGTGTCAACGGCAAAATCAAAAACGTGCTCACAAGATTTTCTGTTGGTGAAAGCACGGATGTTATCATATCCGTCGATAAATCTGACGATGACTTTGCAGGTGAGGGTATAGACCTTGGCGCAAAGCCGCAGGAAAATGAAGGAATGAAAGAAAACACCGCTGAAGTTACACCCGACAACGAGGCCTCGATCAAAGGGTCAATTATTGTCAGCGGCAATCGTGCTATGGAGATTTATACTTACAAGGAAAAGGATGCCAAAAGGTATGCTTCAATTGTTAACAAAACAGCTGCAGCAATGCCCGAGGGTGTTAAATTCTATTCTCTTGTTGCCCCCACAGCAGTTGAGTTTTACGGCACAAAGACATACCGTGAGGGTATTCACTCCCAACGCGATGCAATCAAAAACATTTATTCAATGCTTGATAAAAACGTTATCAGCGTGGATGCTTATTCTTCACTTGTTGAAAAGAGTAAGGAATATATTTATTTCCGCACCGACCATCATTGGACAGCGCGCGGTGCATATTATGCCTATGATGCCTTTTGCCAAAAAGCAGGGCAGACGGTTCCTGAAATTGATTCATTTACAACACACCGTATAGAAGATTTTGTCGGTTCGCTTTATCGTTCATCTCAGGCAGATTCCCTCAAGAAAAATCCGGATTATGTTGAATGCTTTGAGCTTCTGGTTGATGCAACCAACACAGTTTATTCAACTCCCGAAATGACAGACGGAATCAGCACATATATCGTGGCAAAAAAGGTGAACACCGACAACAAATATCTTGCGTTTATTTCAGGTGACCAGCCGATTGAAAAAATTACAACAAATGTTATGAACGGCAAAAAGATTGTGGTGCTCAAAGAGTCCTTCGGCAACGCTTTCGTTCCTTTCCTTTGCAACAACTATGAAGAAATTTATGTTGTTGACCCGAGAAAGGTTGATTTGTACCTTCCCGATTTTGTTGCAGACAACGGAATTCAGGAGGTTCTCGCAATTAACTATTGCTTCGGAATTTCAAACTCAAAATATTGCAACGAGCTTGAAAAACTGACTGTTAAAGAGGTTAAGGAGTGAGTTTTATGAAAAAGATTTGGTTTGTTTTCATTGCTTGTGCATTGCTTATGCTTTGCGCCTGTGAGGATAACTCTGAGCAGGAAAATAACACATCCTCAAATGCGGCTTCAACCACTTCCTCAACAAAAGAAACAACAACTCTCCCAAAGAAGATAGAGCATATAGCAGACAAGCTCGAAAAGGGAATGCTGGATAATCTGGATGAATATTCCGATGACGAAAGGGAACAGATTAAGCAGGCTGTTGAAAACGACGGCTACACACTTGAGTTTAATGATGACGGTTCAGGTACTCTTTCGAACGAAGAGGGAGAATGGACTGTTGGTGCCGGTTGGGTAAAAAACGAATATACCGACGGCGTGCCTGAAATTGATTTTGCAAACATCACCATGAGCATGGAAGACAGCGACTCAAAAGGCAACCATTATATGTTCCTCATCCGTCAGGCAAACTTTCTTGAGGTTGAAAATTATGTTGAAACTCTTGAACAGTGCGGATTTAACAAAGTGGACACGAAAACCGTTGTTCAGGAAAGCAACACCGTTGTTTTTGAAGCGGAAAACGCTCAGGGCAAAAGACTTGAACTTGGTTATTCTTCTCTTGGTTTTACACTTAAAATTTACAAATAACAATCAGATTTGAGGCATATTTCTTTCATAGAAATATGCCTTTTGTTTTTGCAAAAAAGGACATAAAAAAGCGTTAAAAACATTGAATTGAAAATAATTTTGTGATAAAATTTGTATAACTAAAAAGTTAGGAGAAAGATGTTAAATGAGCGCAATAATTAAAGATTGGTTTTACAGAATAACTCACAACGGCAAGAAGTGGGAAATGGTTCTCTGGTGGGTTTTCAGAGCAATAATGCTTTATGGCCTTATTGATTCTTTTGTGAATGCTGATAAGTATGAAGACAAAATCAGAACAATGATGATTGTTAATCTCGGTTGTTGTTTCGGTTGGGAAATTTTTCAGGCCTTCCCCAAAACGCACCTTTTCAGATATCTTCCCTCATACCTTCAGAATTTTACAAGCGTATATGTCTTTTTGACCGCATTTATGGGCGCTTATGTTAACTGGTATTATGAAGTATGGTGGTGGGATAAATCCTTGCACCTTGTCAGCGGCGGTCTTCTTGTTATGGTGGGCTATGTTATGATTAAAGCTTATGAAGAGCGTGACGGACGCAAGGTGCCCGCAACTGTTATTGTTTTTGCTTCCTTCTGTGCATCGTTTATGTTCGGCACTTTCTGGGAATGCTTTGAGTTCACTTTTGACCAGCTTTTCGGCGGCGACACTCAGCATTGGTCTTATGTTCTTGCGGAAGAGGCAGACAATCTCACTCTCATTTTCCAGCCTGCCAAGGAGTTCCACTCACAGGATTGGTTTGCACGCTTTGCTCTTATTGACACTATGACCGATATCGTTTCAAATTCAGTCGGTGCTGTTGTGTGCGGAATTATTCTTAAATTGTTTCTTCTTAAACAGGAAAAAGCAGAAAGAGCATCAAAAAAAGAAACAGTTTCTGTTAAATAAAATTAACTGAAAAATCAAAAGGAGGTGGAGGCTATGAAAAAAATCGTTGCGGTTTTGTTTTGCGCTGCAGTTGTGATTTGCTCGCTTTGCATAACATCGACAGCTAAAGAAAAAGCAGATTACAACGGCTATCCCGTTGTGCTTGTTCCCGGCTATGCCTCCGCATCTCTTTGTTATGAAGAAGACGGTGTTGTCCGCTCTGCCTGGGGATGGAAGGCTGCGGACTTAACCAACGATTTTGCCAACAACGGTCTTTCGCTTCTTGCGGGAATAGACTTTCTTCTGCGCGGGGATGACAGTTATTTTCTCAATGCTGTGGGTACCTCTATGCAGGACCTTTTTGCAAAAATGGAATGCAATCCCGACGGAACAAGCAAAAAGAATGTGCGCCCTGTTTTGTTTGACGCTGAGGTAACAAGTGATGAATATCTCAATGCAACCTATCCCGAAGGGGACTATCGTGTTGAGCTTGATATGACCCGTGCCTTCGATGAACTCATCGGTGAAGAAAACGTATTTTACTTCAACTGTGATTTCAGAATGAGTGCGGTGAAATGTGCCGAGGTTCTCGATGAATATATCACTCAGGTTAAGGCTCACACCGGCAAAGAAAAGGTGAACATCGTTGCAGTCAGCCACGGCGGGTTGATAACCTCTACCTATCTTGCTCTTTATATGCAAAAGCAGGATGTATGCAATGTTGTGATGGATGAGCCTGCCCTTGAGGGTGCATATATGGCGGCGGATTTTCTCAATAATTCTATTTCGCTGGATGAAGAATTACTTATAAATTATCTTGAATATCATTCGCAGTCCGAAATTGATTTTGACGGAATTTTCAAATCCCAGCCTCTGGACTTTGTAGATGAAGCTGCATCAACAATTGTTCCTTATGCTATAGAGTCGGTTAAATTCTGGGGCAGTCTGTGGGATTTTGTTCCTCTGAATGAATATGAAAAATTGAAAAAAATTCACCTTGACCCTGTAGAGTCAGCCGAGCTTATTGCTCAGAGCGATTACATTCATTATGAAATTATGGGCAACTACCGTGAAATTTTTGCAAACGCCAAGGCGCTGGGAATGAATATCAACATCATTGCAGGTGCCGGGCACAAAATAGTCACAGGAACCAATGAGCTTTCCGACGGAATTATCACCGTTGCATCTTCTACGGGTGCAACCTGCGCCCCTTATGGTCAGCGTTTTGCCGACGGATATGTTCAGGCTGAAAGCACCGGAGAAAGGATGATTTCTCCGTGGATGAACATCGACGCTTCAACCTGCTATCTGCCCGACAACACTTGGTTTGTCAACGGACTTTATCATGGAATGGAATTCTGGGATGAATATTCACGCTCTCTTCTGATGAAGCTTGCCACCACAAGCAAGCCTTTTGATGTGTACACCGACAGCTATTACACAAGATTTCACGACACAACAAGCGTAACATCATCTGTTTTTTCTTCCTTTAACGAAAGCGGTGAAGGGTACATTACCGTTGATGATAATGCACTGATTATCAAAAATCTTTCTTACAAATATCCTCTGGCGGTTATGTCCGTTAAATGTGACGGTATTGACATTGAGTTTGATTGGGATATGAAGCTTATTCAGCCTGGGGAAAGCACTGTTGCTTACCTCAAAGGAAAGCTTCCCGAGGGCACAACCTACGCTCAGGTTACGGTCACATATTTTCTTCTTGGCAGCATCACGCCCTTCAATCAGCGTAAGCAGATTTTTACGGTGAAAAACGGTGATTCCGAAGAAGCAAGTGTTGGCTACGAAACGGCAACGTTCAAATCTGATTTTCAGAAAAATGCTCACCCGAAAGTTGTGAGCTTTTTTGAGAATGCAGGTCTTGCAGATTTTATTGAAATGACTTGTGACACATCACGTTCACTGTGGACTAAATTTAAAAACATCTTTAAATGATATCAAGGCTATCTGAAAAGGTAGCCTTATTTTTTATGTTTTGCACATAATTTTTTAAGATAATCGGAAAATTTAACTTGAAAATGAACATAGAATATGATATAATAACCAAATAATTTTGGAAGGGGGAATAGCTTTGTTGATGTATGAGGTTTTGGGAATGCCGGTGGTCTTCTGGATTTTATGTGTTCTCACTTTCAGCCTGACCTTGCTCAATGGCTTTCTTGACGGAAGCACTGCTGTTGCAACTCTGATTGCCAGCCGTTCGATGAAGCCGAGAACCGCCTTGCGCTTTGCCGCTGCGGTTGAATTTATTTCTCCTTTGACTCTGTTTATCACAGGCTTCGGCGTTTCCCGTGCCATTCAGAATATGGTGTATGAGGAAAACTACATAGGTGCAACGGGTGAGGACCAATACCGGGCCCTGTGCTTCATCGGTGCGGGTGTGCTTGCCGCCGTGCTGTGGAATTTGGCCGCTTGGCTTTCCCATGTGCCATCAAGCTCAACTCACGCACTTCTGGGCGGAATTGTAGGCTCCAGCATTGTTGCCTACGGCTTCAGCAGCGTTGCCTGGTTCCAGTTTTTATACAAAGTTGTTCTTATGATTTTTCTTGCACCTGTTATCGGCTTTGTTGTCGGTTTTGTTATTATGAAAATATGCAAGGTCGCTTTCATGAGCGCTTCAAGGGGCGCAAACAATGTGTTTAGGCGTGTTCAGGTGTTTAATGTTTTGCTCCTTGCATACAGCCACTCCACTCACGATTCGCAGAAAACATTGGGTATTATAATGCTTCTGATGTCAATCTGCGGCGGTGCTGTTGCCACTGAACCGCCTGTGATCACAGTTCTGATTGCAGGCACCTGCCTTTCAACAGGTATCCTTTTCGGCGGATATAACATTATCAGAACTGTCGGAATGAAGATTTTCAAGGTTCAGCCAATCCACGCGTTTTCTTCTCAGCTTGCTTCCGCAACATCATTGCTCACGGCAAATGCTCTGGGCGTTCCCGTTTCATCAAGCCACATTGTGAGCACTTCTGTTATGGGTGTGGGCGCTGCTGAAAGAATGAGTGCAGTTAGATGGATAAATGTTAAAAAAATCGTAATTTCCTGGTTTATAACTGTTCCCATTGTAGGTTCTCTCGGCGCATTGTTCTGCTTTATTCTTACGAAGGTTGTAGGTGTGTGAAATGGATTTTATGGCGATACTTACCAAAATAGTTGCTTTTCTTTGCAGCTTCCTTATCCCTCTTTCAAACGGATTGAACACTCTTTTTAACGGTGATATTTATCCGTTTGAATCTAACACAAAGGTTATCGGCCTTGAAACCTTTGACCGCAGTCAGGGTGTAACCACCGACGGTGAATATTGGTTCTTCAGCGGTAAGGGCTCACTCACAAAGGTTAACATTGAAACAAACGAGGTTGAGGTTAAAAACAGTAATCCCTTCCTCGGTTTTGAAGATTACGGTGTTGACCACGTTGGCGGAATCAGCTATTACAACGGCTATATTTATGCTCCCCTTGAAGACAGCAAGGTGTGGAACAGCCCCATTGTTGCAATCTACGATGCAGATACTCTTGAGTATGCAGGAAAATACATCCACTTCAGCACAGAAATGCTCAACAGAGGGTGTCCTTGGGTTTGTTGTGACGCTGAAAGAGGTTATTTCTACGTTGCAAACAGCCGTGACACCACTCAGATGTATTGCTTTGACCTTGACACATTTGAATATGTGAAAACAATTGCTTTTGAAACAGAGGTTGTTGCTATTCAGGGCGCAGAGATGTATAACGGCATTATGTACGCCGCCACCAACGATGCCACAAGAGCAGTTTATCAGATTAACCCCGATACAGGCTCAGTTACTAAATATTTTGACCGTATTATGTATCAGCCGCTTCTTATCGATAATTTCGGCGGAGAGGGTGAGGATATCACAATTCTTCCTATGGAAGACGGAACATTGTTCCACGCTCTTGACCTGGGCACACTTTTCATCGACGCAAACCTGCGCCACTATAAACCAATTGCATAAATTTAACGGCAAGACGAGAAATGAAATCGTCTTGCCGCTTTTTATTTTAGTAACTCATTGTTTAAACCGAAAATGCAGGTTTTGATTATTCGTATTATTTCCGAAACGGGCTTATCGCAATTGTTTTTTAGCCATTGGGTGTTAATTGCGTGAATACCGTTAAGATAATACATCATAATATATTTTCTGTCGGCTTCGGGATAATTGAACCTTTCCATAATCGGGTTGAAAACATTTTCAAACATACGCTTATAAATGTTTTCAAATCCGAAAGCTTTACCGTTTGAAATGGCAGTAAAAATCAATTCCTTGTTGTTTTTGATATATTCGAGATATGGCGTGAGATATTCATTGCAAATAAAATTCAATCTTTTTAATTCGCAGGTTGAAAAATCGAAATTAAAGTTTTCTTTTTCTTTGATGAAATACGAAAGAAAATCATCAAGCATATATCTGGTTGTTTCTTCAAGCAGGTCACCGATGGTTTCATAATGCAGATAAAAAGTTGAACGGTGGACTCCGGCTGTTTTGCACAGTTCGCTAACAGTAATGTATTCGAGCGGCTTCTTTTTTAATAAAGCAATCAGGGCGAGGTTCATCTTTTTCGCGGTGCTGAAATATTTACTTTCACGATTTGTCATTTTGTCAACTCCTATGGGCTTTGTACTTTAGCTTTCACTTATCTGACGTGCCAGCTCAATGATTTCATAAGAATATTTTGCTTTGCTTTTTTCTAGAATTTTTTTGTAGATTGAATAGTTTATACCACATCCGATAAATCCGAGAACTCCAATGATGATTCCGATGACAATGCTGATGACGCCGCCTCCGATAACTTCCATTGAAAGACACATCCCGAGCCCTGCAACGAGTGCGGAGATAATACCGAATGTGTAAGTGAAGACGGTAGCGGGCATTTTTGCCTTTCTGTCAAGTTTTTTTAATGCAATGAGCTTTGATGTGTCTTTAGGGGCATATTCTTTTGCAATTGATTCTGCTACGATTTTTTCTGTGTTCATATCATCGTCTCCTTTGTTATTTTATAGCTCTATTTTACGCTGATAAGGAAACAAAATGAACAACACAATTTGAGAAAATGTTGACCTATTTAACTTTGCAATAAGTTTCTATTGCTTCACTTGCAAATTGAGCTGTGCCGTCACCATGCGAATCAATGTTTAATTTAAATCGTTCATCGCAGATATACATCTGACCAAGCCCTGCCAGAATTTCATTGGTGCAATGGTAATAATTTTCGGTGATATGCTTCTGCAAGGTCTCAACAAGTGCTTGCGCTTCGTCAGAATCGGGTTTGTTGCCTTCTTGCATACATTGAGCAAAATCTTTGAAAATGCCGTTCAGAGCGTCTGTGAGGCTGTTCCATTTTTCTTTTGAGTAATCCGCTGTCTTTCGGGCGTGTTCCTTGTAGGCGTCGGTGTTGCCCCATTTTTCTTTTACTTCTTGCTTGTGTTGATCAAAATTGCTGTTGTCAAAAGCGTTCATAACATTTTCTCCTTTTGCGGCATCGTCAATGGCAGAAATCAGCTTTTCTAATCTTTCTTTTTTAATTATCAGAAGCTGTTTCTGCTGTGTGAGTGCTTTTTGCTTGTCGTAATTGGGTGATGATAAAATTTCTTTGATACTTTTCAGAGAAAAATCAAGCTCACGGAAAAAGAGGATTTCCTGCATACGGAGCACAGACTGTTCATTGTAAAAACGGTAGCCTGTAATTTTGTCAACGATAGCAGGCTTCAACAAGCTTATCTCATCGTAATAATGAAGCGTGCGCACACTTACACCGGTAATTTCAGCAAACTCTTTAATCTGCATTTTCATTTTATCACCTCTCAAAAGAAAGTATAGACTATAACGCAACGTGAGAGTCAAGAGGGTTTGAAAAAATACCCCACAGAATTTTCTGTGGGGTAGCTTTTATGACTGTTTTGCAAATGCCTTTTTCTTTGCAAGAATGATGATAGGAACAAATACGGTAACCGCAACAATCGATGCAAAGAGGAACATACTTGTTGAAGGAACAAGCTTTTCAACTCCGTATTCAATGATTGTGAGGTTGGACATCTGGCAGGCAACGTCGCCGATCATTGGACCAACAACCATGGGAATAAGCACCATAAAAATCATTCTGATGCCTTGGAAAAGACCAACCTTATCTTCGGGGATGAAGTCGCGCACAGCGGCGCTGAGCTGAATCTGAAGAATAACATAACCGATGAGTGTGGGTGCAATTCCGATGAGCACAACAACAATATTTGTGGATGTTGAAAGAATTGCAAGGCCGACAATGAAAAGGATGATTGTGGGGATGAATGCCTTGAGCTTGTTTTTGTCTGCAACCTTAAGAAGAACTACAATACCTGCCACAAGACCTGCAACAGCAACAACGGCAGTGATAATTGTTTTGGCATCAAACACAAGGCCGGGGAGAACAACCTCTCCGAGATAAACGAAAAGATAGGGGAAGAAAACCTGAACAGCGATGTTGTAAAGGCAAACTGCTGCCAAAGCAAGATAAAGCTTTGAGTTTTCTTTAACAACTGAGGGTCTGAAGCCGTAGAAAAGGTCGCTCCAATAATTTGAGTTTGTTTTTTCGCCTTTGATTTCGGGCTCGTCAAGAGTGAAAAGACCAACAATACCGCAAACTGCAACCACAAGTCCGAGACCGAGGAAAAAGACCTTGTAAGAAATAACGCTGCCCTGAGCCAGGCTGCCGACACCCATAACCGCAACCATTGCAACAACACCCACAATCATAAGTGCTGTTTCAACCTTGGGTCGAACTGAGGGGTTGGTAACATCGGTTACCCACGCGTTGAAGGCGGAGTCGTTACTTGTTGAACCCATAAAGGTCATTACCATATCCATAATGATAACTGCCCAAACAGTGTAAGCAAGAATTTTAACTTCGTTGTTCAAGCCAAAAATGTTGGCGATGTTTTCTTTGGTGATGAAGCCGAATGCGGCGGTAATTGCACCCCATACTATGTAACCCACTGAGATGAAAACTTTTCTTTTTTTCATTTTTTCACTCAATGTGCCCATGATGAAGGTTGTCACAACTGCCGTAACGGCAGAAAGAGCAACCATTCGGCTTATTGCTGTGGTGGGAGCCATAACGCCTGCAAGGGCAGTGGCAGTTACACCTTCGTAAATTTCGCCGTAAAGGAATGTGTTGAAATACATATTTTCAAGGTTCCAGGCAATACCGCCCATAAAGCTGAAAATAATGATGTTCAGCCACACTCGTTTGCTGAGTTTATTTTCCATAAACTTTGTTTCCTCCTGTTTAAAAATCTATGCTCAACCATTATAACACATAATGGCAGAATTGCAAATTATCTTAAGCTTATTTTTAAGAAAAACGCCTCAAAATTCAATTTCGAAATCATAACTGTCATCAATGAGCACATAGCGGACATTGTGCTTTTGTGCAAGAGTAAGCATTCGGGCGTTATCTTCAATAACGCTTTCAATAGTGCAATCATCACAAAGCCGTTTTTCAATAATGTTTGCGTATTTCACAATGTCGTCAAAGTGGTTTCGGATGTAGCCTTCACTCATAACAAGGCAACAGAATTTTATTGAATTAAGATATTCTTCGGAAAAATCATCTTCCCGGTCAAAGGGAATATAGCACCCCTCAACAATGAGGTTTTGCTCGTTTTCAACAGCGGTTTTGATGATTTCTTTCACAATGGGCCACAGATATTCGGTCAGGTCACCATCGTCACTCAAGGGGGTGAGAGTAGTGTTGCCGCTTCTGATTAACCCCATTTTAAGGTGGTCGATTGATAAATAAGGAAATTTATATTTTTCAAGAAGTCTTTGCGCAAGAGCGGTTTTGCCTGTGTGAGAAGCACCTGTAATCAAAATAATCATAAAAACCTCTTATTTATCAAAAAAGTGTGCCTCAACCTCGGCGCAGATATAGTGATAAACGGGCAGATGAAGCTCCTGAATTTTAAAGGTTTCTGTTTCGGGGGTACAAATGCAGATATCAGCGTTTTCTTTCAGCTTTCCGCCTGTTTTACCTGTTAAGCCGATAACAGTAACCCCAAGAGCCTTGGCAACCTTAACGGCTGCGAAAACATTTTTGGAATTGCCCGAGGTGCTGATTGCAATGAGAATATCACCCTTGTTGCCAAGAGCCATAAGAGGCTGAGCATAAATCAGCTCAGGGTCAACATCGTTGCAGAAAGCAGAGTTGAGAGCGGTCATTGAAGGCAGAGAAATTGCCGGCAGACCACCCTGAAGCTTTGAAAGAAGTTCGTTGTCAACGAGAGGGGAGCTTGCTTTCATTTCAGATTTTTTTGCTTCACTAATCGGGCGGAGCTTCAGAAAGCCTTTCATCAGCTCACCCACAATGTGCTCGCAGTCGGCGCAGCTTCCGCCGTTTCCGCAAAGGAGCACCTTGCCGCCTTTTTCATAGCAATCAATAATTGCATTTGTTGCTTTTATAATGTCATCTTTGATTTCAATCAAAGAGGGGTATCTTTTTATCAGTTCATTCAACATAATCATCACTCCAAAGCCGTTGCTATTGCGGCATAATCTCCGATGCTTTCTCCCAATTCTGCAGGCACAACCTGACAGCAACCTGCCGAAAGGGGTAAAGCCTCTTGTTTTATAATCTCTTGTGTGCTTTCCCATAAAAGATGATGGGAGCGTGCAAAAATACTGCCAAGCACAATCACCTGCGGATTGAGAATATCAATCACAACGCTGAGACCTCTGCCGAGATATTCTCCGCAGATTCTGTAAACCTCAATGGCGGTTTCGTCGCCCTTGTCAGCGGCTTCGGCAATTGATTTTGCACTGATGTCGTCTGCGGTCATACCCTTTTGAAAATATAGGGGATATTCACCCGTCTGCACCTTTTCAAGGGCTTTGGTGTAGCCAAGCTGAGCAATGCCGCCCCCTGAACAAAAGCCCTCAAATGAGCCTGCCTTGCCGTAACCCACGGGGCCGAAACGGTCAAGGCGGATGTGACCCAGCTCACCTGCGTTGTCATTGGTGCCAGAATAGAGCCTACCGTTAAGAATCAGCCCTGCGCCGAGACCTGTGCCGAAGGTGAGAAAAACAACGTTGTCATATCCTTTGCCGGCACCGAACTTCCATTCAGCCATTGCGCAGGCGTTGGCGTCATTCTGAAGCTTGGGCTTCACGCTGTAACGGGCTTCGATTTGCTTCACAATTTCAACATTATCCCAACCGGGGAGATTTGGCGGGCTCATAATAACACCTCTTTTTGAATCAAGAGGTCCGCCGCAGGAAATACCGATTGCATCGGGGTTTGAGGGCAGAATGCCGTCAGCCATATTCATCAGCTTGTTAATCATATCCCGGGGTGAAATTGTGTGGTCGGTAGAGCACTTTTCTTTTTTGAGAATTTCAATTTCACCGTTTTCTACTTTTGCAGTGATTACGGCACACTTTGTGCCGCCTATATCAAAGCCTAAAACGAGCATAAGACCGCTCCTTTGCAATATTATAAAATCATTATATATTAGTGAAAATTTTGTGTCAAGATTAACACAAATCTTTATTTTTAGATGTATATGTGTTATAATAAAATGAAACTGATAAAAAGGAGTGAGAGTATGGAAAAATTCAAGCTGGTTTCACAGTTTGAGCCAATGGGTGACCAACCCCAGGCTATTGACGAGCTTTGTGAAAGCATCAATAACGGCAACCGTGAGCAGACGCTCCTCGGCGTAACCGGCTCGGGCAAAACCTTCACAATGGCAAACATCATTGCCCGCCTCAACCGACCGACTCTCATTCTTGCCCATAACAAGACTCTTGCCGCTCAGCTTTGCAGTGAGTTCAAAGAGTTCTTCCCCGAAAACGCGGTGGAATATTTTGTCAGCTATTATGACTATTATCAGCCCGAAGCCTATATTCCCACAACCGATACCTACATTGAAAAGGACAGTGCCGTCAATGATGAAATTGACAAGCTCCGCCATTCGGCAACATCTGCCCTTTCGGAACGAAGGGATGTAATTATTGTAGCCAGTGTTTCCTGTATCTACAGCTTGGGTGACCCCATTGACTACCGCAGTATGGTAATTTCTTTGCGTACGGGTATGATTAAAGAGCGTGATGAATTGATTCAGAAGCTTATCGAAATTCAGTATGAGCGCAACGATATCAGCTTTTCACGAAACAAGTTCAGAGTCCGCGGTGATGTGGTTGAAATTTACCCTGCATACTCAAACGAAAATGCAATCCGTGTTGAATTTTTCGGTGACGAAATTGACCGCATAAGTGAAATAAATGCTCTCACGGGTCAGGTTAAAAACACACTTTCTCACGTGGCAATTTATCCCGCGTCCCACTACGTTGTTTCACCCGATAAAATGGAAAAATCCATCCGCATTATTTATGAAGAAATGGAGCGCCAGGTGGAGTGTTTTCAGGCGGAGGGCAAACTTCTTGAGGCTCAACGAATTAAACAGCGCACGGAATATGACATTGAAATGCTCCGTGAAACCGGCTTTTGCAAGGGCATTGAAAACTACTCTGCAATTATGTCAGGCAGAAAGCCCGGTGAGCCGCCCTTCACCCTGCTCGATTATTTTCCCGATGATTTTCTTCTTTTTGTGGATGAATCTCACGTTACTCTTCCTCAGGTTAAGGGTATGTACGGCGGCGACTATTCCCGAAAAGACAGCCTTGTTAAATTCGGCTTCCGTTTGCCGTCGGCTTATGATAATCGCCCGCTTAAGTTTGAAGAATTTTATCAGAAAACGGGGCAGAAGGTGTTTGTCAGCGCTACTCCCGGTGAGTTTGAAAAGCAAACAAGCTCTCACACAGCAGAACAGCTTATCCGCCCCACAGGTCTGCTTGACCCCGAAATCATTGTTAAACCCACCGACGGTCAGATTGATGACATTGTTTCACTCATTAACGAAAGGGTGGAAAAAGGTGAGCGTGTACTGATTACAACCCTCACAAAAAAAATGGCAGAGGACTTGACCGATTATCTTGAAAATATTGATATAAAAGTCCGCTATATGCACTATGATGTTGAAACCATTGAACGAATGAAGCTCATTCGCGAGCTTCGTCTTGGTGAATATGATGTGCTTGTAGGCATCAATCTTTTGCGAGAGGGTCTGGATATTCCCGAGGTTTCGCTGGTGTGCATTCTTGATGCCGACAAGGAAGGCTTCCTTCGCAGCGAAACGTCACTTATTCAGACAATCGGCCGTGCTGCACGAAATTCGGAGGGTCAGGTTGTTATGTATGCCGACAGTGTTACGCCCTCAATGGAGCGCGCAATCAGAGAAACGGCACGAAGACGAGAAAAACAGCAGAAATACAACGAGGAGCACGGCATCATTCCCAAAACAATCAAAAAAGATGTCCGTGATATTCTTGAAATTTCAACTCACGACGGTGACAAGCCTTCAAAGAGAATGACCCGTGAACAGCGCGAAGCTATGATTAAACAGCTCACCGCCGAAATGAAAGCCGCGGCAAAAATTCTTGAATTTGAGCATGCGGCATATCTCAGAGACAAAATCGAAAAATTAAGAAAAGGAAATTAAAATGCAGGTTAAAGATATTTTTATAAAAGGAGCAAGAGAGCATAATCTCAAAAATGTGGATGTCCGTGTTCCCCGTGACAGTCTTGTTGTGTTCACGGGTTTGTCGGGGTCGGGCAAATCATCTCTTGCTTTTGATACGATTTATGCCGAGGGTCAGCGCAGATACGTTGAGTCTCTGTCTTCCTATGCCCGTCAGTTTCTGGGACAGATGGAAAAGCCTGCAGTTGATTATATTGAAGGTCTTTCTCCCGCAATATCTATCGACCAGAAAACAACCTCCAAAAACCCCCGTTCAACCGTGGGCACGGTAACCGAAATTTACGATTATCTGCGTTTGCTTTATGCAAGGGTAGGCATTCCTCATTGTCCCGTCTGCGGCAGAGAAATCAGCCGGCAGAGCATTGACACAATTGTTGACAAAATTATGGAACTTCCTGAAAGAAGCAAAATCCAGATTCTTGCACCCATTGTCAGCGGAAGAAAGGGAGAATACGCCAAAGAGCTTGATTCTGCTCGGAAAAGCGGCTTTGTGAGAGTGAGAATTGACGGCAGTATCTACGACCTTTCGGAAACAATCAGGCTTGATAAAAACAAAAAGCACAATATCGAAATTGTGGTTGACCGTCTTATTATAAAAGACGATATAAAAAGCCGACTTACCGATTCGGTTGAAACAGCAACAAAAATGTCAAAGGGTATTCTTATGGTTGATGTTGCCGACGGAGAGGAGCTTCTGTTTTCACAGAATTATGCCTGCCCCGAGCACGGAGTAAGTGTGGAAGAGCTTTCACCGAGAATGTTTTCTTTCAACAATCCCTTCGGCGCCTGCCAGACCTGTATGGGTCTTGGTGTTTTCACAAAGCCTGACGAAAACCTTATTGTGCCCGATGACAGCCTTTCTCTTGCTGACGGTGCAATCAAAGCAACGGGTTGGTCAAATGCCGACGGCGGCACAATTGCTCAGATGTATTATGAGGGCATTCTCAATGCCTACGGCGGAAGCGTGGACACGCCCTACAAGGATTTGCCCAAGGCAACAAGAGAAGTGCTGATGTACGGCACAAAGGGAAAAAAGATTAAAATGGAGCGCAGAAATGCCTACGGAAGCGGAACTTATATGACCGATTTTGAGGGCATTGTCAACAACCTTGAGCGCAGATACAACGAAACAGCAAGTGAATGGTCCCGCAACGACATTGAGCAGTATATGAGCATTGTGGAATGTCCCGACTGCAAGGGGGCAAGGCTCAAAAAAGAAAGCCTCGGTGTTACTGTTGCCGACACAAATATTGATGAGCTTTGCCGAAAGCCAATCAGTGAGGCTCTGGGATTTTTTGACAACCTTAAATTATCATCAAGAGATGAAATGATTGCAAAAGCAATTATCAAAGAAATCAAAGACAGAATCCGCTTTTTAACAAGCGTGGGTCTTGAATATCTCACACTGTCCCGTTCTTCGGGCACTCTTTCGGGCGGTGAAAGTCAGCGTATCCGCCTTGCTACGCAGATTGGTTCGTCTCTTATGGGCGTGCTTTATGTTCTTGATGAGCCCAGCATCGGTCTTCATCAGCGTGACAACGAAAAGCTGCTTGACACTCTCCGTCATCTTCGTGATCTGGGCAATACCCTCATTGTAGTTGAGCACGATGAGGACACAATGTATGCCGCGGATTATATTGTTGATATCGGTCCCGGTGCAGGTATTCACGGCGGCGAAATCGTCTGTTGCGGAAGTGTTGATGAAATCAAAGCCTGCGAAAGGTCTGTAACAGGTCAGTATCTCAGCGGAAGAAAGAAAATCCCCGTTCCCGAAGAAAGAAGAAAGGGCAACGGAAACAAGCTTGTTGTCAGAGGTGCGGCGCAGAACAACCTTAAAACTGTTGATGTTGAAATTCCTTTGGGAGAGTTTGTTTGCGTAACGGGTGTTTCGGGTTCCGGCAAATCTTCACTTGTTAATGAAATTATCTACAAAAAGCTTGCTTCAAAGCTCAACGGTGCAAAAAAATTCCCCGGTAAGCACACAGGCTTTGAGGGGATTGAAAATCTTGATAAAATAATTGACATTGACCAGTCACCAATCGGCAGAACACCCCGCTCAAACCCCGCAACCTACACAGGTGTGTTTGATGATATCAGAAATCTTTTTGCCGAAACAAAGGATGCAAAGCTCAAGGGCTACAAGGCAGGACGCTTTTCATTCAATGTTAAAGGCGGTCGTTGTGAAGCTTGTCAGGGCGACGGCATAACCAAAATCAAGATGCACTTTTTGCCCGATATTTATGTGCCCTGCGAGGTTTGTAACGGTGCAAGATACAACCGTGAAACTCTCGAAGTGAAATACAAGGGCAAGAGCATTTACGATGTGCTTGAAATGACCATTGAAGAGGCAATGGAGTTTTTCTCCGCTGTGCCCAAAATCAGCAGAAAGCTTCGCACATTGTATGAGGTTGGCTTGGGCTACGTCAAAGTCGGTCAGCCTGCAACAACTCTTTCCGGCGGTGAGGCTCAACGAGTGAAGCTTGCTACCGAGCTTGCAAGAATAAGCACCGGCAAAACAATATATGTTCTTGACGAGCCCACAACGGGTCTTCACACAGCCGATGTTCACAGGCTCATTGAAGTGCTGCAGAAGCTTGTTGATGCAGGCAACACAGTGCTTGTTATTGAACACAATCTTGATGTTATCAAGGTTGCCGACCACATCATTGACCTTGGCCCCGAGGGTGGTGACAAGGGCGGCTTTGTGGTGGCTTCAGGTACTCCGGAAGAAGTGGCAAAGGTTAAAGAATCATACACAGGTCAGTATTTAAAGAAAATGCTTTAAAAAATACCACGGTTATCATTGCGATAACCGTGGATTTTTTATTCTTCATCCTCAACGGGGATTTCTTTTATCTCGGCGAAGTCAGATTCTTCCTTTGGCGGGGAAACAGGAATGTCCTTTTCTTCCGTAAGATCTTCAATTATAATTTCGTGCTCCGTTTCAAGCAAAGCTTCCGAGTCCTCTGCGGTGGCATTCGGGCCCAAATCCTGAAGCATAAGAGCCTCTATGCCCATAATGGGCTTTTCTTCCTGAGCCTTTGCTTTCTTTTCTTTGCTTTTTTTACGTGCTTTTTTAATTGAGCTTGTGATAAGGAAGATGATAACAAATATCCACGCGGCAGCCGAAATGAACACGCCTGCTGCAAGACCGTTGGGGGAGTAGGTCATTTCAATTTCGTGTTCGCCTGCGCTCAGGTCAAAAGCGATGAAGGTTTCGTCCGCAAGGTCAAATGTTTTAACCTTTTTGCCGTCAACATAGACGCTCCAACCTTTGTCATAGGGAACTGAGGTGTAGAAAATGCAGTCGTTTTCTGCTGTTACCGTGCCGCTGAGTGATGTGTCGGTGAATGTGCTGAGTTCAAGACCGCCCTTTGCAAGGTGATTGTAACCATCCTTAAAAGCATCTTCATTAAGAGAATAAACATAGCTGGCGATTGTTCCGGTATCCTGGCCGTCGTCAAGGGGCATTTCAATAGATAAAATTTCATCCGCTGAGTGATAACCTAAGTCAAGAATGTAATATTCGTCAAGGCTCTGTGTTTCGTAAAATTCACCGCAGCTCACATTTATGCTTTCGCTCGCGTTTGTGGCAACATAAACATAGACATTGCCGGGCTGTCTGATGTAATAGTTGGCGGTTACAGTTGCCTCAGCATTATAATCGTCCTTTGAATAGAAAAAGTTCTGACCCACAAAGGTGGAGTTGTCATTGTCAATGTTGTCAAGCGTAACATCGGTGAGCTCAATCTGAGTGAAAACATCTGAAATTCCTGTTGCTTTTTCCCAGTAAGAAGACTGAACTTCAAAAGGATTGTCGGAAAAATCGGTGTTCCAATCTTTGATTGCGGGGTCAACACAATAACCCATAGGAAGCCAGTAGTTGTTTTTGTATGCGGTGAATTCACCCACAGAGGCAACCTCGGTGTATAGTGCATCATTCATTGTGTAGCCGTAGTTATCAACCACATATTTCAGCGACATCATTGCGTTGTAAACCGGTGTCTGCAAGTGGTAGATATAGCTGTTGATGTAGTTACCCTTGATTCCCAGATCGTTCTGAGCGTTGGCAACCTTTTCATAAGCCATTGAAGAAAACACGGAAGTACCGTTGTAATTGAACCAACTGTTGTCCATAAGGGTGTTGATGTTGGTAAGCTCCATTCGGTAATGGTCGTTGCCCTCGTCGGAGTCAAGCTTTTCTTTAAGGGTGCGGAATTCGGAATATCCGTTGGTAAAATTGGGCTTGTGCTGGGTAATTTCAAAATTGTTGGTGTTGGCAATGGATGCTTCCGCAAAAACACAGCACATAAGAAGCAGAGCAACCGTGGGCTGATAGTAATTCGGATGCTTCATAAGCCAGAGAACAACTGTATAAACTGCCGCAAAAGCAATGCTGATTGCAACTGTGTTGAGGTTAACGTTGCCTTGACCGAGTTCTTCTGTAATAACAACAAATCCGATAATTGCAATGCCTGCTGTGAGCAATTCCTTGCCGCTGAAATCCTTGATGTGAAGCAACGCCTTGTAGGCAATTGTAATCAGCAGGAATGAATAGATGAATGAAAAACGCCATGGCAGGTCGTTGGGGAAGTGGAAAGCGTGAATAATAAAGTTGGGGATATTGAAGTTGAAAGCGGCAAAGAAAACGCCGAGAAGAAGAGTGTTGGCAATTTTTTCTTTGAGAGGGATTTTTTTGCAGAAAAGATAAAGAGGGACAAGCACAAGAGTGAGCATTCCGCTGTAAACGTTTGGGATAACCGTGTCACCGCTGCTCCTGATTGTGGGCACAACCGAGGCAAGATGGTTTGCAAGAAAATCAAAAACGGTGTTGTAGTTTGTGAGCTCGCCGGGCATTTTGTCTGAAGTTGCAGAGCAGGCCTGGAGCACAAACAGTGTGGGAATGAGCACAAACGCCATAAGCGCCGCCGCAAGGCAGGAACTGCCGGCAAAGAGAAAGCCTCTTTTTATGAATGAAGAATTCTTTATGCAGTCAATCTTTTTGTTAACAAATTTTCCTTCTTTAACTTCAATTTGACGGGGAGCCTTGTCGTAACTTTTGATTGAATACTTGCTGAAAAAATAAACAAGGAAATATAAAACGGAGAAAACGCAAACCATAAATGCCATATAATAGTTTGCAAAAAAGGTCACCGCAAGTGCACCGATATAGAGCTTTGCTTTGCGCTCGTTGATGAGTCTTTCAATGCCCAGCGCAATAAGGGGAAGAAGATACATTGCATCAATCCACATAATATTCCAGTAATATGCAATGAAAAATCCGCAGAAAGCGTACATAATGCCGAAAGCGGGGAGGGTGAAATCATTCTTGCCGTGAGCTTTTTTGAGGTAATATGCCATGGTTGAAGCGGCAAGAGCGTTTTTGATGAGCACCATTGCTCCGATTGCTTCGGGAATGTTTTCATGGCCGAAGGCAAGAATAATCAGTGCCACAGGGCTTGAAAGATAGTTCATATAGTTGCCCAAAAAGCTGCTTCCTCCGGCAGAGGTCCAAGAATAAAGCAGACTTCTGAAGCCTGTCAGTCGGTCATAAAGCTCGGCAAACAGCGGGCCATACTGGTGATAAAGGTCCATTCGCAAAACTGTTTTTTCGCCGAACGGTATAACGTCAAAGCAGAAATATACAATCAGCATCAACGCCGACGAGCAAACGAAAGCAAGAATAATAAATATATTTTCATTCAAAAAACGGGAAAGAACGGTCTCTTTCTTGTTTTTATTTTTTAAAGCATTTTTTGGTGCCATAAAGAAAATCCTCCGAGTTCAGGTTACATTTATAATTTTACCATATATTCTATCTTCTTTCAATAAAATATAATTATTTTAACAGTAATTTCAAAATTAAGTTCTAATCAGGGACAAGGCTTCATAAAAAATAATAACTGCGAGGTGAAAAAATGAAAAGATTTATGAAAGCTTGCGGATTTCTTTCAAAAAGAGTTTTTTCTGCGCTGAGTGTTCTGCCTGAGGATTTTTGCAAAAAAGTGTGCGAAATCCGACTGAGGGCGGGCAAGCCCCTGTGTGTTGTGACCTTTGACGGAAGTATGTATATAACGCGGACAGGCAGAATAACAGGGCTTGTCAATACATCACTTTTTATTGTGACCAAAGCAGATGTCAAAGAAAGCTTCAACCGCCTTTGTGAATATTCTGTGTATTCTCACTCAAACGACATTGCATCGGGGTTTATCACGGTTTCGGGCGGTCATAGAGCCGGAGTTTACGGCACGGCGGTTTATTCCGGCGGAAAAATCAGCGGAATGCGCGATGTCAGCGGAATAAATATGCGCATCGCGAGAGAGTTCTGCGGTTGTGCCGAGGTTCTTGTGACTGAAGCCTTTGCCGATGGCTTTGACGGTTTTTTGCTGTGCGGAGCACCTTCAACAGGCAAAACAACGCTGCTTCGTGATTGTGCAAGAATTATGTCCGACTCAATGTTCAAAAAGGTTGCAGTTGTTGACGAAAGGGGCGAAATTGCCGCCGTGAGCCACGGCGAAGCTCAAAACAATGTGGGCATCAACACCGATGTGCTCGACGGTTACATAAAATCCGAAGGAATTCTTCAGGCAGTGCGAACTCTTTCTCCCGATGTTATTGTGTGTGACGAGCTCGGAGGAGAAAACGATGTGGCGGCAGTCAGGGGCGGAGTTAATTCGGGCGTTACCTTTGTGGCAGCTGTTCATGCAACATGTGTCGAGGATATCCGCAGTAAGCCATCGCTTTATTCCCTTGTTAAAACAGGAGCGTTCGGAAAGCTGATTTTTCTTCAACAGGGTGTGCCCTGCAGAATTTGTAAAACGGTCAGTGTGGACGGTGACTTCTGATGAGATACACCGCCGCATTTTTGATAGCTGTTTGTTTTTTTCTGGCGGGTAGGCTCGTTTCGGGTAAGCTGCAAATGCGCATAACTAAGCTTGAAAAAATTTATGTTTTGTTTTCTGACATAAAATCCCGTGTTGAATTCACGGCAGATTGCGCGGCAGATATTTTTTCTTCCCTGAATGAAAGCCACAGCTATGATGCACTTCCGTTTGTGAGCGATTGCGCCTGCAGGCTTTTGCAGGGTGAAAGCTTTGAGGCGGCGTGGAAAACAGCCCTTTTAAAAAAGGAAAATGTTTCGGAGCTGAAAAAAGAGGATATTTCTCTTCTTTTTTCTTTTGGCGGAGGGTTTGGAACAACCGACACAACCGGTCAGCTTTCCAACTGTGAAATTCACAAAAAGCTAATCGAAGAAAAAATCACCGCCGCATATAAAGATTTCAATATGTATGCACGCTCTGCAAAGGGGATTGGTCTGCTTGTCGGTGTTGCTGTTCTGATTTTATCGGTGTGACGGAGGAATTATGGAGCTTGTAATAAAAATAGCATTAATCGGAATAGTGGTTGCGGTTCTCGGTCAGATTCTTTCGCGCTCGGGCAGAGACGAATATGCAATGCTCACAGTTCTTGCAGGCATTCTCGCAGTTGTGCTTATGATTTTGCCTGAGCTGGATGAACTCAAAGAGATTCTTAATGCTTTTGATTTGTGATGGAAGAAATTATTAAACTCACGTCAGTGGCGGTTATCGGATGCATACTGATTGTTTTGGTCAGGCAACACCGCCCGGAGCTTTCTTTGCTGATTCAGCTCGCGGGCCTTGCGGCGGTGCTTGTTTTTTCGGTTGCAGTGATGGACAAAATCACGGATTATTGCAAAGGCTTTCTCGATGAGGGGATTGTTGACAGCGGATATCTGAAGCTTTTGTTCAAGGCGTTGGGGATTGCCGTTGCGGCAAAAGTCGGAGGTGATGTGTGCCGTGATTCGGGTAACAGTGCCCTTGCTTTCGGTGTGGAACTGGCATCGAAGGCCGCAATACTTCTTCTCACTTTGCCTATGCTCAGAAATCTTGCGGATATTACATCAGGGCTTTTGAAAGGTTGATTTTATGAAGGCAGTGAAAATAACGGCAGTGTGCATTGTGCTGATTTTTGTTTTGAGCACGGGAGCTCTTGCAGAGGGCCAAACAGATGATTTTTCTTCACTTGTTTTTTCCTCGGGGGCAGATGAGCTTTATGACTCCCTTGGTGAGGATGTGAAAGATATTCTCGGTGAGCTTGGAATAAACGGGGTGGATTTTTCTTCTCTTTTTGATGTGTCCTTTGCAAAGGTTTTTAACATAATCCGAAATGCGTGGAACGGCAGTCTTGAGGCTCCCGCCAAATCTCTGGTGAAGCTGCTCGGAATAATCATTCTTCTTGCTCTCGGAGAAAGCTTTGTTCCCGATGATGAAAAATTCAGGCCGGTTATGGGAATTCTCGGTGCGCTTTTTTGCATAAGCGTTGTGATAGTGCCTCTGTATCAGGCAATTGAGTCGGCAATTTCTTCAATCGGTGTATGCTCAGGCTTTATGAAAGGGCTAATTCCTGTTTTAACGGGGGTAGTTTCCGCTTCGGGCAACCCTGCCCTTGCGCTGAGCTTTCAGTCTGTTGCTTTCGGCTTGGCTCAGGTGATTTCCTTTGCCTGCGAAAAATATGCAGTGCCGATTGTCGGTGCTGTAATTGCGCTTGATATCACAGGTGCGCTGATGCCGTCGTTCAAGCTCAGCGGAATTACCGACCTGGTGAAGAAAACGGTTACGGGTGTGCTCTCATTCGCAGCGAGTTTGTATGTTTCGTTTCTCGGTATAAAAGGTGCATTGGCAAGTGCGGCAGATACCGTGGCAAACAAAGGTGTAAAGCTCATCATCAGCTCCGCTGTGCCTGTGGTGGGCGGTGCAATCAGTGAGGCTTACAGCGGGATTCTCGGCTCTCTTGTGCTTGTGCGAAGTACCGTGGGAATTTTCGGCATTGTTGTTATTGCGGTGATTACCGCTCCTGCAATGCTTCAGCTTCTGTTCTGGATTTTTGCTCTTAAAATCGGTGCGGCAACAGGTGAGGTTTTTATGCTTGACGGTGCTGTGCGGCTTCTCAAAGCTCTTTCTTCAGCGGCAACTTTGCTTAACGTGGTGCTTTTGTTCAACAGCGTTCTGTTTATTATTTCAATGGCTCTTATTCTGGCAATGAGGTGAAAAAATGGATGAACTCCGTTTGTGGATAACAGGGCTTACAACTGCGGCAATAATCGGCGCAATTGTGCTCGTTCTTGCCCCCGGCGGAGGGGCGGAAAAAACGGTTAAAACAATGGTGTCGGTTTTTCTTGTTTCTTCAATTGTTCTGCCCATTGCAAAAAATACAGATTGGAAAGCAGAGACGGAATTTTATTTGGAAGAGAATGCGGCCGGAACCGAAAATTCAATTGCAGGTGAAATGGCGGAGCAGATGAAAACAAAGATAGCGGATAGCGTTGAAAATATTCTCAGAAAAGAGGGCATACAAGTTCACTCTGTCAGCATAGATATTAAAACAGACGGTGATGAATTAAGCGTTGAAAAAATAACCGTGGCGCTTAAAAAAGCAAGCTCTCAAAAAGTGAACGAGACTGCACAGATTCTTGACGCTCAGCTTGGAATCAAAGCAGAGGTTACAATTGAGAAGCCGGAGGATTAAAATGAAAAAACTGTTGGGACTTATCTGTGAAAAAACAAAGCTTGATAAGAAAACGGCGGTCATCATTTTTGTGGGGGTGCTGGGGGCGGTGATGCTGGTTGTTTCAGAATTTATTCCCGAAGCCGAGCCGGAGGAAGACGAATTGTCGCAACCGCAAGCAAGCTATGAAACTTATGCCGAAGAAACCGAAGTCCGTCTTGAAGAAATGATTTCAAGCATTCAGGGTGCAGGAAAAACAAAGGTGATGGTTACCCTTGAATGCTCCGATGAAAACGTCTATGCCGTGGAAGAAAAAAGCAACGACGCTTCCTTTGAAAACAGCGTTGTAATTGTGGAAACTGAGGGCGGGGAGGGCGGAATTCTTCTTAAGGTGACACAGCCCAGAATCAGAGGGGTTGCCGTGGTGTGCGCAGGGGGAGCCTCGCCCACGGTGAGGCAAAGCATAATTGATACTCTGACTGCGGTGCTTGATATCAGCTCGGCACGCATAAGCATAGCAACAATGAAAACAGACAACGGAGGATAAACTATGAGCGTAAAAATAAGAAAAAAACAGGTTACCCTTGCCGCAATGGTGTTGGCGCTGGGGGCGGCAATTTTTATCAACTGGTATTACACCAAGCCGCAGGTTCAGCCCGGAAACGAGGAGGTATCAACTTCGGTTTCGCAGCAGAATGAAAACCTCGGTGATGCCCAGTATGTTGCCGCAACAGCAGACGACGAGTTTGCAACCTTCAGACTTGAAAGAAAAACTGCCCACGACAAAGCGGAAGAAACCCTCAGCGCGGTAATCAAGGATTCGTCTTCATCACAGGCGGCTGTGGCAGAGGCAACCGAAGCTCTCAAACAGCTCAGCGATTCAATCAAGCGTGAAAGCGACCTTGAAACTCTTGTAAAAGCCAAAACAGGAAGCAACTGCGTGGTGATAATTGATTCGGGTGAAGTCAAGGTTGTGGTAGAAAAAGGAGTGCTTACCGATACGGTAACAATGCAGATTAAGGATTTGGTGCTCAATCAGGGTAAATTTACCCCTGAAAATATAACAATTTTTGAATTAAATAGTTGAGAAATTCAAAATTTATGGTATAATATGCATCGAGGGATGTATATATACATTTATCGCGCAACTTTAAAAACTGAAATTAAAATGTTTTATTGCCCTCTCCAACGCGAGAGGGCTTTGTTTTTTGGAGGAATAAAAATGGCAGACAAGAAGTTAAAACCAAGAGAGCAGGCTTTTATCATCACATTTGAAAAGCTTTTCAATCCCGAACTTTCGGTTGAAGAGATTGTTGCCAACGCAAGTGAATGCGAAAGCGTTACTCTCAACGAAAAGGCAGCCAATATGGCAAAGGGTGTTGACGCTAACCTTGAAGAAATTGATAAGCTCATCGAAGCCAATCTTCGCGGCTGGAGCAAATCGAGAATTTCAAAGGTTGCCCTTGCAGTGCTCAGACTGGGCGTTTATGAGCTCAAAATTGCCGAAAAGCCTGCACCGGTAGGCGTTATCATCAGCGAAGCTGTCAACATTTGCAAGGACTACGGCTCAGACGAAGACAAGTCCTTTGTCAACGGAGTTTTGGGCTCTGTTTCAAGGGCATAATTATGAAAGCATATCTCGGTATTGATACCAGCAACTATACTACTTCCTGCGCACTTTATTTTGCGGACAACGGTGAGGTTGTGCAAAAGAAGAAGCTCCTTCCTGTTAAAGAGGGTGAGCTTGGTCTTCGTCAGAGTGATGCGGTTTTTCACCATACGGTGCAGCTGCCTGAGCTTATGACTGAGCTTTTTGACAGCTTTGACGGTCAGATTGCAGGGGTTGGTGTATCTGATGCTCCAAGAAGAATGGAAGGCTCATATATGCCTTGCTTTTTGTCGGGTGTCAACGGTGCAACAGCGTTTGCCCTTGCTTCGGGAACAAAGCTTTCACGCTTTTCTCATCAGCAGGGTCACATTGCCGCGGCGGTTTATTCCGCGGGAAGACCTGAGCTTTTTAAAAAGCCGTTTCTTGCCTTTCACGTTTCGGGCGGCACTACCGATGCTCTGCTCGTAAGGCCTGATGCAAACGATATAATCTCCTGCGAAATGCTTGCTTATTCCCTTGACCTGAAGGCAGGACAGGCTGTTGACAGAGTTGGCGTTATGCTGGGATTTCCATTCCCCGCAGGCAAATATGTTGACGAGCTTGCCCTTAAAAGCGAAAAGAAATATAAAATCAATGTTAAACTCAAAGACGGTAACTGTTGCCTTTCAGGCGTTGAAAACAAGTGCAAATCAATGCTTCAAAGCGGTGAAAGCCGTGAGGATATCTGCCGTTATTGCATTGATTACGTTATGGCGGCACTTGTCAAAATGGCAGAATATCAGCTTGAAAGGTTGGGAGAGATGCCCATTCTCTTTTCGGGCGGAGTTATGTCAAGCAAGGTAATCAGCGCAGAGCTTTCGAAACGCTTTGGTGCCTACTTTGCAAAGCCCGAATTTTCCTGTGACAATGCCGCAGGAATTGCTTATTTAACTTATTTAAAAAACGAGTGATATTATGAAAACACCGCCTGTTCTGACGGTCACACAATTAAATACTTATATTAAGTCTGTAATTGATTCTGACCTGAATCTTAACAATGTTTTCGTTCAAGGTGAAATTTCAAACTTCACCAACCATTACAGAACAGGTCATTACTATATGAGCATCAAAGATGGCGACAGTTCAATCAAAGCCGTTATGTTCAAATATTCCAATCAGCGCCTTCGGTTTATGCCCGAAAACGGAATGAATGTTATCCTCAGAGCCAGAGTTTCTGTTTTTGAACGCGACGGTCAGTATCAGCTTTATATTGACGATATGCAGCCTGACGGTGCTGGTGCGCTGGCGTTAGCATTTGAACAGCTTAAGCAAAAGCTTGCTTCACAGGGGCTGTTTGACCCCGACAAGAAAAAGCCTATACCTTTTATGCCAAAGCGAATAGGTGTTGTGACCTCCAACACAGGTGCCGCAGTTCACGATATAATCAATGTTATTTCAAGACGTTTTCCCATGACCGAGCTTGTTATTGCTCCCGTTCAGGTGCAGGGGGCTTCGGCAGCGGGGCAGATTGCTGCGGCTATCAGAGAATTCAATGCTTGCGACGGTGCCGATGTGCTCATTGTGGGCAGAGGCGGCGGTTCGGTTGAGGATTTGTGGGCATTCAACGAAGAAATTGTGGCACTTGCGGTTTATGATTCTCATATTCCCGTGATTTCTGCCGTGGGTCACGAAACGGATTTCACAATCTGTGATTTTGTGGCAGATTTGCGCGCCCCCACACCTTCTGCGGCGGCGGAGCTTGCTGTTCCCGACTGGCGCGAGCAGAAGCTTTATGTTGACGCTTTGTTCAACCAAAGCAAGGACACCGTGCTTGCCAAAATTCAAAGTGAAGAGGATAACCTCCGCTTTATTACAAAACGGCTTGAATATGCAAACCCTATGACGGTGATTGAAAACAAAATTCAGACCGTGGACATTATTTCGCAAAAAATCTATGATAAGGTGAGAGAAAATCTTGCTCTCAAATCGGGTGAGTTTGCAGCAATTCTTGCAAAGCTCGATGCCCTCAACCCTATGAAGGTTATGCAAAGAGGTTATGCCATTGCTTATAAAAACGAAACTGCCGTTACCTCTGTACTTGATATAAACAAAGGCGACAAACTAAAAATCCGACTTCTTGACGGCGCATTCAATGTGACCGTTGACGAAATGGAGGAAAACTGATATGAAAAAGATGACTTATGAACAGGCAATCAAACGCCTTGAAGAAATTGTTGAACAGCTTGATTCAGGCAAGCTCAGTCTTGATGAATCTCTCAAACTCTTTGAAGAGAGCACAAAGCTTACCGCTTTTTGCAATCAGGGTCTTGAAACTGCCAAGCTTAAAATAACCGAGCTTTCAAAAAAGGAAGATGAATAATGGATTTTCTTACTAAGATAAATGAAGCTCTTGAACAGTATCTTCCTCAAAGTGATGATATTGTGTCAGAGGCTATGAAATACAGCGTGAGCAACGGCGGCAAGCGAATCCGTCCTGTGCTCACTCTCGAATTCTGTAAAGCTTGCGGAGCTGAGCCCGAAAAGGCTTTGCCTTTTGCCTGCGCAGTTGAAATGATTCACACCTACTCTCTCATTCACGATGACTTGCCTTGTATGGACGATGACGACTACCGCAGAGGCAAGCCTTCGTGCCATATTGCTTACGGTGAGGCAAACGCCCTTCTTGCAGGTGATGCTCTTCTCACTCTTGCTTTTGAAACTGTTGTCAAAGCAGATGTACCCGCCGAAAATGTTGTAAGAGCCGTTAAAGAGCTGTCTTATTCAGCGGGTATTCTCGGTATGGTGGGCGGCCAGGTTCTTGACCTTCAGAATGAAAACAAAGCCCTTACCCTCGGTGAGCTTGAGCAGATTCACAACCTCAAAACAGGTGAGCTTATCCGCGTTGCTTGTGTGTTGGGTTGCATTGCAGCAGGGGCGGACGAAGAAAAAATCAAAGCAGCCGAGGCTTACGCAAAGGGTATTGGACTCACATTTCAGATTGTTGATGACATTCTCGACGTTACAAGCGATGCCGAAACTTTGGGTAAACCGATCGGCAGTGATGCCGAAAATCAGAAAACAACCTATGTTTCTCTTCTGGGCATCGAAAAGTCAAAAGAAGTTGCCGCAGAGCTTACTAAGAAAGCAAAAGAAGTTCTTGCGGTTTATGATGAAAATACCGAAGCTCTCAGCGAGCTTGCAGATAACTTACTCATAAGAAAAAAGTGAAGTGAAAATTGATGGATAAAATTAAATATTTAGACAAAATCAATTCTCCCTCCGATATCAGAAATCTGACAGAGCAACAGCTCAGTGAACTGGCAGAGGAAATCAGAGCAGTGCTTATTGAAACCGTTTCTCAAAACGGCGGTCACCTTGCGTCAAATCTCGGTGCGGTGGAGCTTACTCTTGCTATTCATCGTTGCTTCGACTCACCAAACGACCGCATTGTTTGGGATGTGGGTCATCAGATTTATGTTCACAAGCTTCTAACGGGCAGATACGAGCAATTCCACACCCTCAGAAAAAAAGACGGTATTTCCGGCTTTTCACGCCCTGATGAAAGTGAACACGATACCTTCTACAGCGGACACAGCAGTGTTTCCATTTCATCGGCCTACGGTATTGCCTGCGCCAACTCAATCAAGGGCAATCAGAATTATTCCGTGGCGGTTATCGGTGACGGTTCGCTGACGGGAGGCCTTGTTTATGAGGCTCTCAACAACGCGGGCAGAACAAAAGATAAGCTTATCATCATTCTCAACGATAACGAAATGTCCATTTCCGAAAATGTTGGTTCAATGGCCCGTTATCTTGCAATTACCCGCTCCAAAAAACGTTATGCTTCAATGAAAGCCAAGCTTGAAAAGGCGCTGAGCGTTATTCCTTTTGTGGGCAAGCGCCTTGCTGACTGCGTGTTCAGGCTGAAAACTCAGATTAAGAATCTTATTTACAAAAGCACAATGTTTGAGGATATGGGCATCCGTTATATGGGACCCATTGACGGACACAACATTGAGCAGATGTGTGAAGCTATGGAATCCGCCAAGGAGGTCAAGGGTCCTGTTTTGCTCCACGTGAGCACAGTTAAGGGCAAGGGCTATGACTATGCCGAAAAATCTCCTTCAACCTTCCACGGAATTTCAAAGTTTGACATTAACACAGGTGAATACAAAAATTCAGGTGTAACCTTTGGCGGTGAATTTGGCGAGCTGATGTGTAAAATGGCAGCTCAGGACAAACGAATCTGCCTTATCACCGCCGCAATGCTTCTTGGCACAGGTCTTGAAAAATTCAGTCAGGATTATTCCAACAGATTTTTTGATGTGGGTATTGCAGAGGAACATGCGGTTACCTTCGCATCCGGTCTTTCCAAGGGCGGAATGCTGCCTGTTTTTGCGGTTTATTCCACATTCCTCCAGCGTTGCTACGACCAGATAATTCACGACGGTGCATTGCAGAACCAGCGTATGGTTCTTGCCATTGACAGGGCAGGCTTTGTGGGTGACGACGGTGAAACCCACAACGGCATTTACGATGTTTCGTTTTTGAGCAGCATTCCCAAGGTGACAATTTATTCACCCTCAACCTATGACGAAATGAAAATAGCTTTCGGTAACGCCTTTTACCGTGACAGTGATGTTGTTGCCGTGCGATATCCCAGAGGAGGCGAGTATGAAATTCCCGAGGATTTTGTGCCGTCACTCAAGGCTTATGATTTATACGGTGAAATGAGTGACACAATGATTGTCACCTACGGCAAAGTTTTCGGCCCTGCCGGCAAAGCGGTTAAAATGCTTCGTGAAGACGGGATTTCTGCTTGTGTGTTAAAGCTCAACAGAATAAGACCCATTGACCCCGAGGCAATCGACCTTGCAATGAAAGCAAAGCGTATTTTCTTCTTTGAAGAGGGTGTGCGCACAGGCTCGGTTGGTGAAAAGCTTGCCGCAACTCTCCTTGAAAAAGGATACAAAGGAAGTTTCAGCCTCACAGCCGTTGAAGATTGCTTTGTGAAGCAGTCCACAATTCCACAGTTAATGAAGCAATACGGATTGGACGCTGACTCCATAGCAGAAAAAATCCGTTCACACAGAGGTGTATAATTTGGCAGAAAAATTAAGGCTTGATACCGCTGTTTTTCAGCAGGGGTTCACAGATTCAAGAGAAAAAGCAAAAGCGCTCATTATGGCAGGTCAGGTTTATCTCAATGGTCAGAAGGAGCTTAAAGGCGGGGCAACCGTCAAGCCCGATGACGTGATTGAAGTCAGAGGTAGCACAAATCCCTTCGTCAGCAGGGGAGGGCTCAAACTTCAGAAAGCCGCCGAAAATTTTGACATTGACCTGAATGATTGCGTTTGTATGGATATCGGTGCATCCACAGGCGGATTTTCTGACTGTATGCTTACCCACGGCGCCAAAAAGGTTTATGCTATTGATGTGGGCTATGGTCAGCTTGCATGGAAGCTTCGCACTGACGAGCGCGTGGTGAATATGGAAAGAACAAATTTCCGTTATGTCACCCACGAGCAGATTCCCGAAGACGTTGACTTTGCAAGCGTTGATGTTTCATTTATTTCTCTTAAAATTATTCTTCCTGTTATGCGCGAGCTTTTGAAGGCCGACGGTCAGGCTGTTTGCCTGATTAAGCCCCAGTTTGAGGCAGGGCGCGAAAACATCGGCAAAAAAGGTGTTGTCCGTGACCCGGATGTGCACACAAGCGTGGTGGAAACCATCTGTAATTTTGCCGTAGAAACAGGCTTTTCTGTTCTCAACCTTGACTTTTCTCCCATAAAGGGTCCCGAAGGAAATATTGAATATCTTATGCATATAATCAAAAGTGAAAAGGGTGAAAACCTTTCCGGAGTTGACCCTGCGGAGCTTGTGAGCCGTTCTCACGCTCAGCTTGATAAATGAGGTGCCGCTTATGATAACAGCGATTATACCAAATCTCACAAGAAAAAATGCCCGCAACGTTACAATTGAGCTTTGCAAAAAGCTCAACGACCTGGGCATTACATATATTCTCGATGAAGCGCAGAAGGACGCATTGTCTGAAGTCGGCGGTTGCTTTATGCCCTTTGCTCAGATGATTGACGAATGCGACATCATCATTCCCGTTGGCGGTGACGGAACAATTCTCGGCGCTGCAAAGTTCGGCAAGCCGGTGCTCGGCATCAATGCAGGGCGCATTGCCTTTATGGCAGGCCTTGAACCCACCGAGCTCGATTTGCTGTCTCACCTTAAAAACGGAAACTACAAAACCGACAAACGAATGATGCTCACCGCAACAATGAACGACGGGCAAAAAGAAATTGCCTGCAGCCATTGTATCAACGATGTGGTGGCGGCACGAGGCGAAAAAATAAAAATGGTTGAAATTGCCGTTGAATGTGACGGAAGACCGATTAACGATTATTTTACCGATGGCATTATTGTTGCCACTCCAACGGGCTCAACAGCCTATAACCTTTCAGCAGGAGGTCCGGTGGTTGACCCCGAAATCGAAAGTATGCTTCTCACTCCCGTTTGCACCCACTCGCTTTTTTCAAGAACACTGATTTTTAAACCCGATGCAAAGCTGAAACTGAAGGTTTTGTCTGAAGACGGAATGAGGGTTTCCTGTGACGGAAGTGAGTCTGTCAACATTCCTTGTGGCGGATTTGTTTGTGTGGAAAGGGCGCCTATGGATGCGGAATTTATCAGAATAAAATCGGATGCTTTCCACGACATTCTCAACAATAAACTTGCACAAAGAAGACTCTGATACAAAGAGAGGATAAAGTATGAAAAAGAACAGACACAGTGAAATTTTGAGACTTATTTCACAGTATACCGTTTCTACCCAGGAAGAATTGCTTGAAAAGCTTAAGGAAGCCGGCTTTTCCACCACTCAGGCAACAGTGTCAAGAGACATAAAAGAGCTTAATCTCATCAAGCAGATGAACAAGCAGGGCGTTTACCGCTATGTTGAAAGCAAGAGCGAAACTGAAGAATACCTTTCAAAGTTCAATGCTATTTTTGCTCATTCGGTTATTTCTGCCGATTTTGCAGGCAATATGACCGTTATCAAGTGCATTCAGGGTATGGCTCAGGCTGCCTGTGCCTCATTTGACAGTATGCAGTGGGAGGGCCTTGTGGGCACCATTGCCGGTGACGATACAATTTTTGCCCTGTGCAGAACGCCCGAGCTTGCGCAGGAGCTTGCACTTTCCATAACCAAACTCATTAAATAAGGGTGACGTCAATGCTTTCAAGACTTAAAATTGAAAATATTGCAATCATTGAGCTTGCCGATATCAGCTTTTCTGACGGCTTTAACGTTATGACCGGTGAAACAGGTGCAGGTAAGTCAATTATTATTGACTCAATCAATGCCGTAACAGGTGAGCGCACCTCAAAGGAGCTTATCCGCACAGGAGCGCAGTCAGGCAAGGTGACAGCCGTGTTTGAAAATGTGAGCCGAAGGGTTACCGAAAAGCTGGAGAATATGGGTATCGACGCAGAAGACACCGTTATTCTCAGCCGCAGCATCAAAAAAGACGGTAAGAATATCTGCACCGTCAACGGCACCCCTGTAACTGTTTCAATGCTCAAAACCGTGGGCGGAGAGCTCATCAATATTCACGGTCAGCACGACAGCCAGTCACTTCTTCAAAGTGAAATGCATTGCGGTTTTATTGACTCTTTTGGTGATTTGGACAAGCTTCTCGGTGAATATACCGATTCATACAACGAGCTTGCCGATATCACCTCAACCATAAAAAGCCTTGATATGGATGAACAGCAAAAAGTAAGACGCATTGATATGCTCACCTTTCAGATAAACGAGCTTGAAGATGCCGCCATAACTGTTGGTGAAACCGAAGAACTCAAAGAGCGCAGAAGCTTTTTGAAAAATGCGCAAAAAATTATTGATGCTCTCAACACAGCTTACGGATATCTTTATTCCGACGGTGCAGGTTGTGACAGTGTCAGCAATGCTGCCTATGAGATTGAAGGTATACAGAGCTTTTATGAAGGCGTTGCTTCCGTGGCTCAGAGGCTTAACGATGCCAAATATGAGCTTGAAGATTGCTGTGATGAAATCCGCGCGCTTATTTCTTCTGCCGAAAGTGACCCCGACGAGCTTAACTCAATTGAAGAAAGGCTCGATTTGCTGCACCGTCTTTCATTAAAATATGGTGCAGATGAAGCTGAAATGCTTGAATTTTTGCAAAAAGCAAAGGCTGAGCTTGAAACTATAGCTCTTTCTGAAGAAAGAACGCAAAAGCTCAATGCTCAGCGTATGATTATTCTGAAAAAAGCGCAGGCCCTTGCCGACGAACTTACCGCCTCAAGATTAGAAGCCGGCGAAAGACTTGCTTCAAAAATATGCTCAGAGCTTGAATTTCTGAATATGCCGAATATCACATTTGAAATTAAGAGGGAAGAAAAGCTTTTTTCTCCTGACGGCTGTGATAACATTGAATTTCTTATTTCTGCCAACGTGGGTGAAGAGCCGAAGCCCCTTGCCAAAATTGCTTCAGGCGGTGAGCTTTCAAGAATAATGTTGGCTATCAAAAATTCACTTGCTCTCAAAGACGGTACAGACACAATGATTTTTGACGAAATCGACACAGGTGTCAGTGGTGCCGCTGCAAGAAAAATTGCAGAAAAATTGTTTGAGGTTTCACGGGGCAGGCAGGTTATATGCGTAACTCACCTTGCGCAGATTGCCGCTTTTGCCGATTGCCACAAGCTCATTTCCAAATATGTTGCCGACGGCAAAACCTTCACACGTGTTGATTCGCTCAGCTACGGTCAAAGAGCTGCAGAGCTTGCCCGAATAATGGGAGCGGGTGAAAACGAACAGTCATTCATCGAAAGTGCAAAGGAGCTTCTCCTTTCGGCGGGTGTAACAGAATAGCTGTTATTTTTGAATTGAAACACAAGATGAATTTTGAAAGGATGTATACCTATGAAAAAGATAGCAGGTGTTTTGCTTGCCTTTGTGCTTTGCTTAACTCTTTCGGTTGGCGCCTTTGCGGTTGAGCCGCAGATTGAAGACGGCCTCGTTGCAGATATAGTTGACGGAATCGGTGATTTGATTGAAGCCGAAAGTGAAGGCGACAATGAAGCTGTGAAAAAGGCAATAGACAAGCTTTATATTGACCTTCAGACAGCCCGACAGTCAGGCGATATTTCTGCTGTTATTGAACTTGCCGCTGAATACGCCGAAAATGAAAATGACGATACCAAGGTGATTTTTGCTTCTCGCGGAGCAGTTAAAACTGTTTTTGAAAAGTTTATGGTTGATGGCAGCTATGGTTCTGACAAAATTATGAAGGACCTGCGTTCCGGTTCGGCGTTGAACACCCTTGTCAGCCTTTATACGGGCGGATATGTGGCTCCCGCAACCACAACCGCAGCAACAGAAGAGGGTGCAGAGCCAACCGTGAACGAATTTCAGCCCGAGGTTGAAAACCCGAGCACGGGCGACAGCCTGACAAGTGTAACGGTTGCTTTTGGCGTGTTAGCTGTTTCGACTGTTGCGGCAGTAGTTCTTTCTAAGAAAAAAGAGCAATAAAGAATTAAGGCAGCGCATACGCTGCCTCAGTTTTTTTCTATGAAGCCTATAAGGTCAGAAACGGTCTCTATTTTGATAATATCCGAGTCATCAAGGCTGATGTTCAACTCATCCTCAAGGCTGCACAGAAGCTGAGCCATTTCAAAAGAATCAAGCCCCAGATCATCTCTGAAGGATGTGGTCATATCAATTTTCAAATTGTCATCTTCAATATTATCTTTGATTACTTTTTCTATTTTTTCAATCAAATAAATCAACTCCCGATTTTACTATAACCTGAAAATCGGGAGTTATTTATTATCTTAATTCAAGTTCAAAAGATTTCTGATAGCCGAAGCCTTCAATCTTTGCTTTGTTGCCGTCAAGGGTAACAACCGAGCAGGTTTCTTCCTCGTGGAGGCAAAGAGCCTGCAAAGCAACATAGTGGATGTTGTTATGATAAACGTAATCACCAAAATGCCAATGACCCGAAATAACAAGCTTAACCTTGTCACTTTTTTCAAAAATTTGTACGGCTTCGTCACGGTTTCTCAAAATGAGGTCATCGTCATTGTCATATTTTTCAAGCAAAAACAGTTCGTGGCAAAGCACGATAACCGGTTTTGTGGCTTCGTCAACTGTTTTTTCAAGCCAGGCAATCTGCTCGGGGTCAAGCCAGGTCACGGGCCAATGAATTTCTTTTTCAGGGTAGGGAATAGCAGGGTCGTTCATATTGCCGTCAAGCACGATAAAGGTGAATTCACCTGCATCAAAGGAATAATATCTGTGGGGCATACCGAGGATTTCGGTGATTTTATCTTTGTGCATAGAAGTGTCGTGGTTGCCGATAAGAGCGCGCACGGGAACGCCGCCTGAATGGAGAATTTCGGAAATCTCCTTCATAAACGTTTCCTGGTCTCCGTAGCCCTCAAGCTGGTCAGCTGTGTCGCCAAGGTCAACAATAAAGTCGCAGCCATCAAGATGCTCTTTCATAATGTTTCTGAGCTTGAAGGGGGAACGGCAATTTCGTCTTTCTGCGCCTTCAACGTCGCGGTCACAATAATGGATGTCTGTTACTGCAAGAAATTTAATCATAGTCAAAAACCTTTCTTTATATGAACTCACCAAAAAGAGCCACCCGAAAGCGGCTCTTGTTTTATATTAAGATATTAAATTGTGCGGCGGTCAGAACTATGAAGCTTTTAAAATCAAACTTGCTAACCAGTTACCGTGACCGATGACCCTGCCGTTAATGTTTTTTGTGCAATTCAACTTGGGGTCAAAACAGCCGATTTTTTCATTTTTAACATTGTAAGCCGTCTGCTTACCTTTGCTGTCAGTTCTGATATAGCCTATTTCTTTTGAGGCTTTGTTTCTTATGACAATTTTTGACATAACACCCAACTCCTAAATATTAAATTTAGTTTCCGCCTGCTTGGGTGTTGTGTTAGCGGTTGCCCGCTTGCTTAAATTGTCCGGTCATTCACCCAGCGGCCTTTGAATTCAGTTGATATTCTCATTTCAAAAACCTCCTTTAGTGCGGTGGTAGGGTTCTTTAACTTCCCTTCACCTTAAGTTCATCTATATTATAGCATATTTCCCGGAAATGTCTATTCTCTGAATAAACGAAAAAAACGGCACACCTTTGTGCGAAATATACAAAGGTGTGCAAAATAAGTGGAACTTATGCTCAAATTTTGAAGTTGGGGTGACGCTCATTCCAGCTTGCTTCCACCGGCTCCGCAAAGGGGCAATCAATTTCTTTAACCACTTCATCAGGGGCAAGCCAGTTCACAGCGTTGGTGATAACCTTCTGAATGTTGGGATTGAGGTAGGTGGGATTGGTTTCGTGGCCGGGCTGGAAGTAAAACACTTTGCCGAGACCTCTGTTCCACACACAGCCGGAACGGAAAACCTCACCGCCTGAGAACCAACCGAGGAAAATCAGCTCATCGGGCTGAGGAATATCAAATCTTTCACCGTACATTTCCTCTTCTTCAAGCTCAAAAAACTCGGGTAAGCCTTTTGCAATGGGGTGGTTGGGGAGAATGGTCCACAATCTTTCTCTGTCACCGTCGCGCCATTTAAGGGAGCAGGTGGTGCCCATAAGGCTCTGGAAAGGCTTGGAGAAGTGAGCGGAATGTAAAAATACCATACCCATACCGCGAAGAACACGGTTGTGGATTTTTTTAACAAGTTCGTCGGGCACAAGATGGTGTTTGCCGTGACCCCACCAGAGAAGCACATCGGTGCTTTCAAGAATTTCATCGGGGAGTCCGCATTCAGGCTCTTCAAGGTTAGCAGTGCGGACATTCATATTTTCATTTGTGCCAAGAAAATCAGCAAGGGCGCCGTTAAGGCCCTTGGAATAAACCTTAAGCACGTCTTCGGCTGTGGTTTTAATTGAATCTTCGTTCCAGATAGTAACATTAATCATAAAATAACCTCCTTACGGCATATAGGGATTGTCGTCAAATTCATAATTTTCGGGCATAATAAAGGGCTTGAAATAGTTGATTGTGAAATCAACACCCCACTGACCTTTTCTGCCTTCCCAATAATGTGAGTGTGGCTCAATTGAAAGCATTCCGTTATAATCTTTGGTATAAAGAATATCCATAACGGCAGGCCATTTGATCATATCAAGTCCGGCAGGAGCGTCATCATAGCTTTCCCCGCCGATTTCAACACGGCCCTTGAGGTGGAAATGATAAAATCTGTGGCCCCAATCACGCATTTCAACAAGATAGTCACAGCCTCTGCTCATACAGTGGGTCGGGTCATACTTGATGCCGAGCTCGGGAACGGCCGAAAGAATGGGTTCCCATGCTTTGGGTTCAATAACAAAGTTTTCCCAATCGCAGTTATATGTTGCAATTTTAACGCCTTTTTCTTTGCCGAAGGCAACCAAAGTTTTGAAATAGTCAATCGCGATCAGGCAGTTGTCAAAAAAGCCGAGACTTTCGGTGTAGTTTACGCCGCAGTTGTATACGGGGCAGCCGATGATTGATGCGGCTTCAATAAGATTTTTGTCATGCTGCAAGGCTTCGGGAATAACTTTGCCGTTTTCGTCAATTCTTGTCATGCCCCAGCGACCCATAGAGCCGACTGTAACATTGTGCTTTTTGGCGTATCCTTTAATCGCCTCTGCCTGAGCAAGAAATTCAGCAGAGTCATATTTATCGTTAACGCAGAATTCAACGGCGTCAAGACCTTTTTCGTGAACATACTGAATGCAGCCTTCACTCCAACCATTGATAATACCAAGCTTCATAAAATAAATCACCCTTTCAAATCGGTTGATTTCATTTTAACAATACAGGGATAAAATGTCAATAAACAAAAATAACCGACTTCTCAAAAAGAAGTCGGTCAGATTGATTATTTTTCACCGTTGGGTCCTTTTGCAAACCAGGGAAGACTTACGCGGCTGACAGAGCCGTCTTCGTTTACGCTTATCTGAATCTGATAAAATGCGCCTGTATATGTCTTGCTTCCGTCCTCATAAGTTTCACTTTCTGCGCAGAAAACAGGAGCCGACCAGTTGCTTACAAGAAGAATATCAGTCACAAAAAGACATGCCCACAAAGCAACAGCAAGAGCAACGGAAATCACTATGTTGAGAATAAGCTTTTTGCGCTTGGGGTTAGCAGGCTTCTTTGCCTTTTTCTCCTTAGGCTCTTTGGGCTCCTTAACGGGCTTCGCGGGCTTGGGAGATTTGACAGGCTTGGGAGGTTTAACTTTTTTGTCATCACTTGCGGTGTTTTCCATAAATGCAGTGAAGAAAGCTGACTCCTCTTTTTTCTCTTCTTTCGGGGCGTTGCCTCTGATTACAACAAGCTCGTCGTCTTCATCAAGGTCAGCAAATTCGTCTTCCTCATCATCTTCTTCAAGGGTCGGAATTTCTTCTGCCTCTTCCTCAACTGAAGAAAATTCATCTGCTTCTTCGGTTTCTTCTTCCACGTCTTCGTTTTCATCTTCCTTAACCTCGGGGTCAAGGTACCAGGCAACAGCGGGAGCTTCGACAACAGGCTCAGCTTCAACCACAGGTTCATCAGCTTCTTCTGTTTCGTCAATTTCGGGTTCTGCTTCAACGACTTCCTCAACAACGTCGGGAACCGTTACAATTTCAGGTTCATCAGCAACCTGTTCCTTTTCTTCGGCAGGTACGTCACTGTCAATCAGCCAGGACATATCGTTGGTTGCAGGTGTTTCCTTTTCAATAATAATATTTTCTTCAACAGTATCTTCAATAGCGGGAGCTTCGTCAACAACGGTGTCTGCTGAAATAACAGGCTCTTCTCTGACCTCTTCAACGGGCTCGTCTTTAACCTGGGGAGAAGTGTCCTCATCTTCAAAGTTGAAGGAATATTTTGCTTTGAGCTTATCAAGGTTGGAGAGAAGCTCACTTGTGTCAAAATCGTTATCTTTCATAAATATATCCTCCTTAATTTTTGCTTGCTCTGAGCAATTTCAAAAGTTGAACTTTAACTTTTTTAACAGCCGGAACAAGTTTATCATAAATGTTGTATCGAAGTTTGTTGTTAATTAAAACATATTCACCCACAAACTGATATAAATCAGCGCCGAGGCTTGCTTTGAATGAGTTGATACCCACGAAGTTCGCCTTAGGGGTGAGCTCACCGAGAGGCTGAGTTTTGTCGGCAGGGATATTGAGGTTATCAACAAGAACATATCCCAAATCATGGTAATCACAGCCGGAGTCAATGCTCTGACAAAGTCTGAGGTAATTCACAAAATGGCTTGGGCGTGTTTCGTTGCGCAAAATGTCGATGCTTCCGCCGAATATACAGCTTGCTACACCACCGTAACGGATTGTGAGTCCGCCGGCAACAACAAACCTGTCTTCTTTGGAAAATCCGTCGGCAATTTCTTTTCGCAGATGGTAGTTCTTGCTCTGCTGAAGAATCGTTTCATTTTCATTAGTGAGGCGGTTTTTAACGCTTTCCTTTGCTGTTTCCATTTTTTCAAGGTTAGCAGCCAACTGTTTCTGTCGGTCATCCTCAAACTTTTTGTCAGCATTTTTGTCGTAATAAACAAGTGACAAATCCATACAATCATTGAAAACGGTCATCAGCTTTTTGATGTAGTCTGAATTTTTTTCAATGAAGCTGTCACGCTCAGAGGTTGAACGCATAACCGTTGCAAAGTCTTCAAGTAATGACGGGTCTTTTTCAACCTCATCAATAGTAACGCAACGGCTCACAAGCCCGCGGGATTCACCCACTCTCACGGAATAGCGTACGCCTTTTTCACATTTTTTGAGAATATCTTTGGCGGTGAGATTTTTGCCGTTTTCGTCCTTGAGGTCAATCATATACTGAATGGGAGCTTTGTAAATGTAGCGCGCCGCATCGTGATTGAGTTCATATCCGGCATCAATAAATGTCTTATGAACATTGAGCCCGGTCTGAACTTCCTCGTTGTTGATTCTCAACGGAATGTGAGGGTCGGTGAGCAAAGCGGTGGCGCCGTGCTTTTTGAGCTCGCCTTTAATGAATTTTGTGAAATCTTTTATAATCTCGGGTCTTGTGTAATCTGTAACAGGACCGTCGGGAATGTACCATATCTTTCCGCAGACTGAAAGACTTCTTTCAAGCACAAGGCAAGCAAGAACACGCTCACCGTTTTCAAAGCCTGAATAAAAATAAGGCTTCCACGCGGTTTTAATCTGAGGCCAACGGGAACACTGGATAAACGAACCTTTATGCTCGTTTAAAAATCCATCGTATTCCTGCATATTGTTTTCTGTTCTGAATTCAAGCATCTGCGCCGGACCTCCGCATATATTCATTGACACATTCTCTTTCACAGAAAGGCACCTTAACACCTTCAATGAGCTGGTATTCTTCGTGGCCTTTTCCTGCAAGGAGAATTATATCACCATTTTCTGAAATACTCAATGCTTTTTCAATAGCTTTTTTTCTGTCGGGCTCGCAAATATATTTTCCGCCGACTTCCTCAACAGCTTTTGCAATGTCGTTGATTACGCTCATAGGCTCTTCAAAATCGGGGTTGTCTGAGGTGAGCACGCACATTTCACACATGCTGCCTGCAACAAGTCCCATTTCGCGGCGGCGCTCCTGAGTTCTGCCGCCGACTGAACCGAACACACAAATTATGCGGTTTGTTTTGTAATCATAAAGCGTTTCTACAATGCTTTTGAGGCTCAGTCCGTTGTGGGCGTAGTCAATGATAACATCGTAGTCAGCATCAACGTTTACGATTTCGGCACGACCCTTTACACGAACCTTTTTCAAAGCACCAACGGCCTTGTCAATGCTGCAGCCGATGGAGATTACTGCACCTATTGCAGACATAATATTGTAAACATTAAAGGTGCCGGGGAGAGCAGAGGTAATTTTCAGCTCCTGATTGAATGCGCGGCAGTCAAAGCTGATGCCCATTTCTTCCCTTGTGCGAAGGGGAGAAACGTTTTTTGCGCTGATGTCATAACCCTCACTAAGACCGTAAGAGAGAATTTTGCACTTACAGTTTTCTTTCATAATTTCATAAGCTGCGTCATCAAAGTTCATAACGGCAGTTTTACATCTTTCAAAGAAAACCGATTTCCAATAAGCGTATTCCTCAAAGCTTTCGTGCTCAAGGGGGCCGATATGGTCGGGGGAGAGGTTTGTAAAAATTCCGCAGGCGAAGGGGATTCCGTCAATCCTGCCGTGCTTCACGCCAAGAGACGAAACCTCCAGCGCAACCGCCTTGCAGCCCTTGTTGAGCATAGCTCTGAAAAGCTTTTGTAATTCATAGGATTCAGGGGTAGTGTTGCTTGTGGGAAATTTTTCTCCGCCGAATTCAGCTCCGACTGTGCCTATGATGCCGCAGGGGATGCCGCTTTCATTGAGAATGCCTTGAACAAGATGTGCCACGGTGGTTTTACCCTTTGTGCCTGTGACACCGATAACCTTCAATTCACGGGCGGGATAGGAAAAGAATTTTGCGGCAGTTTCACCAAGAACAACGCGGGAGTTTTCAACGATAAAAATCTGCGCATCCGAGGGCAAATCAACATTCTTTTCGCAGATAAACACACGGGCGCCGTTGTCATAGGCACTTTGTGCAAATTTGTGACCGTCAAGCTTAAGACCTGAAAGGCACACGAAAATCACACCGTCAGTTGCCTTGCGGGAATCATAAACAATATCTTTGATTTCAACATTTTCTTTGATTGCGCCGTCATAGCTGACAACACTGAGAATTTCTGAAAGCTTCATCTGAGTACTCCTGAAGAGATAGTTTGTTTTGAAAAAAGTTTTCTAATTGCGGGTTTTTCTTCCGGATGGCTGTATGCGAATCTGTTTTTATTTGTATTATCAGAAATTTTTTTAAGAATACAATACTTTTCATCGGAACTGTTGGCTTGACGGAGGTCTGTATCTATTTTTGCAAAATCGATAAAATGATTCTTTTGATACTTATAAATGTATTTGTCAGAATTAAAGGTCATGTGTGCTTGAGTTTGAGTGTCTGTCCAACCGTGAACACACGTGCCGTCCCAAAAAATGCCCTGAGCAATTTCTTTTGAAGGATTTCCTGCCCAAGAGGTGTTTGAAAGTATTTTTTTGTTAGCTACTACGCTGAGCGCTCCTACTATACTTCCAGAATGGATTTTTGAACCTTTTAAAATCATAGCAGATTGTCCAATCCATACATGGTCACCCAAAAAGATGCTTTTTGAAAAATTTCGCCTTTTTTTATCTGCAACACTATATACCAAATGAGGGTCGGCAACTCTGAGCCAGATTCCGAAAGAAAACAATCCTTCGTTACCGATGAAAATGTGCTTTTGCTCAGAAAGAACAGCGTTTAATACGCCATTGAAATAGTTGTTTGTACCCACATAAAATACGTTGTTATGGTTAACTGTTACGTTCAATTTGTAAGCGTGAGAGCTAGAACTAAGGTAAATTACAGAGTTACTTCCGTTAAAAGTAATGTTGCAATCTGATAAAACCACATCTTTATCACAGAAAAGAATATTGTTTTCTCCCAGAAAAGAAATCGTTGAATTTCTCATTTTTGGAAGTTCGCCGATGAATTTGTTGTTTTCAAGGGATTCAATCTGTGTTGGTTCTGTTATTTTTTGCATAATACAACCCCGATAGTTTAAATTAGTGTTTTTGAAATCTTCTAACAAGCAAAATGGTTTTTTTAGCTTTATTGTAGATATTAATATTGAGTATGCGACATATTTAATGCTTGTAAATTCGGTAATGCTGAGAATTTCTGAAAGCTTCATAAAATTCCTCCTATGGGAATTGTGGGTTATACGATATATTTCTTCAAAACGGGTATTTTATGTATAATTGCAGAAATGATACAAGATACCACAAAAACAAACAACGCTGTTACAGGAACCGCGAAAATAGTGTTAAAAGAAACTGCAGTTAGTCCTATTTTTTCTGCAACCTTCAAAACAAGCATGTGGCACAGATAAATGCCAAAACTGTATTTGGAGAGTTTTGCAACAAAAGCATTTACTTTGTTGCTGATTTTAATTTTTTGGAATAGATATTTAAAGAAAACGAAAACAGATATACTTTCTAACATAACGTTAACAGTAAGGTAGTCGAAAAAGAAAGTTGCAGGTTTTGATAAGCGAACTGAGGCGAATATTGTAAAAACAAAAGTAGAAACAAAACCAATCAGACCACAAACATAAATCATAATTCTTTGCTTTTTTGATAAATTAATACGATTGACAGTGAATCCTAACACAAAATAACCCACATAGCCTAACGGGAGAAAGAAGTTCATATTTTTAAGAAAACTTCTGAAAGGGTCGGCGAGTAAAACTAATAGGTTTATATTCAAACAATCATATATAATAACGATTATTTGAGGAATTAAAACAGTAAACAGAAAGAATAGTGTAAGAAAAAGTTTGGTTAGTTGAGTGTCTTTAATCAATCCTTTTAAGAAAGGAACAACAAGGTATACTCCGATAATCATTGGAACAAACCAAAGGTGATTTACTCCACCTACGGTTTGGGATAAAATTTTAAGAATGTTGATTTCGTGTCGATTTTCTATTAAAGCATGCGCGAAAGACCAGAAAGTATAAGCAATAACAAGTCTTAAAATATTTTTAAAAAAGAGCAGCTTCAGATTTGTTTCTTTTGAAGGATTCAAAAATAAAACACCGCTTATCATAACAAAAATCGGAACACACCATCTTACCAAACATTCGTACACAGTAAGTGTATTCCACGCTAAAGAAAGAACGGAGCCTTCTGTCCACAAATCAGCGCAGACATGAATAACAATAACAGCAAAGGTTGCCAGAACTCTCAGATAATCAAGATAAACAGTTCTTATTTTTTGTGTGGGTTTCTGTAAAACTTCTGTTTTCATCTACATATTTTCTCCTTATTTCTTCGGTATGGGTCTGTGCTTTGCGGTGTAGGAGTCAACATCAATTCTGATGATATTGACGAAGCTGACCATCTTGTCTTCAAATGTAAAATCCTTGCCTGTCTGAGTTTTCATAACCGTGCTCAAAGCAAGCTTTTTTTCTTCAATATCCTCAACAATAACGGCCTTGCCTTTGCCCATAAGCGAAGAATATGCCATACCGTATCTGCAGGCAACGTCACCCTCAAAGGGCTGAAGGTCGCATTCCATTTCAAAGAAAACCTTGGGATTAGCGCGCAGAACATCAATTTTTCTTCCTTTTCTTGCACCGTGAAGATAAATTGTGAGCTTGTCACCGCCCATGATGTATCCGAAATTCATTGGCACAACGTATGGCTCGTCACCGTCAACCATACTCACGTGGGCTACCAGTGATTTGTCAAGAATATATCTGATTTTTTCAATATCTGTAATTTCAAGTTCGCGTCTTGTAAGTCCGTTGCTCATAATATCAGTCCTTATCTTTTTAAAATTGCCACGCTTTCGCAATGGGGTGCGCGGGGGAACATATCCACAGGTGTTACTTCAATAAATTCATATCCGAGTTCGGTGAGAATTTTAACATCTCTTGCCTGGGTTGCACTGTCGCAGGAAACATAAACGATTCTTTCGGGGTTCATCTTTGCAAGGGTTTCAAGCAAATCTCTGCTGCAGCCCTTTCTCGGCGGGTCAATGATTGCAACATCGGGGCGGATGCCTTCGTCTTTGAGCATATCTGCCGCTTTTGAAGCGTCGCCGCAAATAAACCTTGCGTTATTTATGCCGTTTTTCTTTGCGTTTTCAAGTGCGTTTTCAATGGCTTGGGGAATAATCTCCACACCGATAACCTGCTTCGCATCCTTTGCCATTGTCAGGCCGATTGTACCGGTTCCGCAATAAAGGTCAAGCACGGTTTCGTTACCGCTGAGGTCAGCGTATTCCTTTGCTTTGCTGTAGAGCAGCTCTGCTGTGTCGTGATTCACCTGATAAAACGAAAGGGGAGAGATGTCAAAACGGAGGCCGCACAGCTCGTCGGTGATATATCCGTTACCCCAGAGGGTGACACATTCATCACCGAGAACAACATTTGTATCTTTTTTGTTTTTATTCATTATTATGCTTTTAAGGTTGGGTAAAGCATCTTTTAATTCAAAAATAAGCTCGTCCTTAAAGGGAATGTCGTTACCGTTTACAACGATGCATACCATAAGCTCGTCTGTCTTAACAGCTTTTCTGATGTAGATGTGCCTGAGTAAGCCTTTTTTGGTTAATTCGTTATATGTTGAAATTTTGAAAAGTCTTACCCAGTTTCTGAACACATCGGTAACTTTCTTGAAATCCTCAGGCTGAAGCAAACAGTCTGCACAATCAATTACCCTGTGGGAATGGGGAGCATAAAAGCCGATGAGAGCCAGATTTTTATCGTCTGTCTGCACGGGGTACTGCGCCTTGTTGCGGTAACGCTTGTCACTTTCACCGCTGATTATTGGCTTGGGTTCGGTGTCAATGCCCGCAAGACGCTTGAAATTATCCTTAATCTGCTGTGCCTTGATTTTGAGCTCTTCTTCATAATCAATGTGGCCGAAGGCACAGCCGCCGCACTTTTCAAAAACAGGGCATTCGGGAGTTATTCTCATTTTTGACGGATGAATAACTTTTTCGACCTTGCCGATTGCATAGTTTGGTTTCACCTTGATTATGTGAAGAAGCACGTGGTCGCCGGGGGCGGTGTTGGCGGCAAAAACAGTCATACCGTTGTGTTTGCCCACGCCGCTTCCCAGAGATGTGCAGGAATCTATATTTATTGCAATTTTGTCGTTCTTTTTGAGCATTTTTGTTCTCCGAAAATCATATTTAAAGGATGTAAACATAAAACTTCAATCTATTATAACACAAAACCTTTTAAAATCAAAGAAAATTCCTTGCAAAAATGATACCTTTATGATAAAATTTTGCGAGGAGGCGATTTTTTTGGCCAAAAACAAACGACATCACTTTTTTGCGATGCTTTCACGCATGAAATATATCAGCCGTTGGGCGCTTATGAGAAACACTCATACTGAAAACATCAGTGAACACAGCCTTGAGGTTGCGGGTGTTGCTCACGCTCTTGCCGTTATTCACAACAAACGCTTCGGCGGAAATGTCAATGCCGAAAGAGCGGCGGTGCTCGGCGTGTATCACGATACACCTGAAATTATAACAGGTGATATGCCCACCCCTGTGAAATATTACAGCGCACAGGTCCACGAGGCCTACGCTCAGGTTGAAGACAATGCTTGCCGGGCACTTGTTGAAATGCTCCCCGAGGATTTGCGCGAAGAGTACGCCCCCTTCTTTATAAAGCAGGAGGAGGACAGACAGCTCTGGAAGTTTGTCAAAGCGGCGGATAAAATCTGCGCGCTTACCAAATGCATTGAAGAAGCCAAGGCAGGCAACACTGAATTTGAACAAGCCGCAATCAGCACCAAGAGGGCTATTGAAGAAATGAATATGCCCGAGGCAAAGTGCTTTATTGAGGATTTTCTCGAAAGCTATGGTCTCACTCTGGATGAAATGACCGCAGACACTTTTAATTGATATTCAATTTGATTTTTTGATAGGATGGTAGTCACAATGAGCAAAATATCTGAACTTTTCGGAAGTATGGTGTTTAACGATTCCGTTATGCACGACAGACTTCCCAAGGAAATTTACCGTTCACTTCGCAAAACAATCAACGAAGGCAAGGAGCTTGATTTGAGCGTTGCCAATGTTGTTGCAAGTGCAATGAAGGACTGGGCGATTGAAAAAGGCGCAACCCACTATTCCCACTGGTTCCAACCCATGACGGGTATCACCGCCGAAAAGCACGACAGCTTCCTTTCTCCCCAGGGTGACGGCACCATCATTATGGAATTTTCGGGTAAGGAGCTTATCAAAGGTGAGCCCGATGCATCATCATTCCCCTCAGGCGGTATCAGAGCCACATTTGAAGCTCGCGGTTACACAGCCTGGGACCCCACTTCACCTGCATTTATTAAAGAAAACACCCTTTGCATCCCCACTTCATTCGTTTCTTACACAGGTGAGGTTCTTGACAAAAAAACACCTCTTCTCCGTTCAATGGAGGAGGTTAACAAGCAGGCAAAGCGCGTTCTCACCCTTTTTGGTCAGAGCGTTAAGCGTGTTAATTCCACAGTTGGCCCCGAGCAGGAATATTTCATCATTGACAAAGAGCTTTTTGACCAGCGCAAGGATTTGACCTATACCGGCAGAACTCTTTTCGGCGCTCCCACTCCCAAGGGGCAGGAAATGGATGACCACTATTTCGGCACAATCAAGCCCAGAATCAAGGCTTTTATGGCTGAGCTTGACGAAGAATTGTGGAAATTGGGTGTCTTTGCCAAAACAGAACATAACGAAGCTGCACCTGCTCAGCACGAGCTTGCTCCCGTTTTCACAACCACAAACATCGCAACCGACCATAACCAGCTTACAATGGAAATTATGAAAAAGGTTGCTCATAAGCACGGACTTGAATGTCTTCTTCACGAAAAGCCCTTTGACGGCGTAAACGGAAGCGGTAAGCATAACAACTGGTCACTTTCAACCGACGAGGGTGAAAATCTTCTTGAACCCGGTTCAGACCCCTATTCAAATTCAAGATTCTTGCTTTTCCTTGTTGCTGTTATCAAAGCTGTTGATGATTATCAGGATTTGCTGAGGATTTCTATCGCAAATGCAGGTAACGACCATCGTCTCGGTGCTGCGGAAGCTCCCCCTGCAATTGTTTCAATGTTCCTCGGTGAAGAAATTCAGAAGGTGCTTGATGCTGTTGAAGCCGGCAAGCCCTACCATTCTGCAAAGCACCTTAAATTTGATACAGGTGTAAGCGTTCTTCCTGCGTTTTCAAAGGATAACACCGACAGAAACCGCACTTCACCCTTTGCTTTCACAGGTAACAAGTTTGAGTTCCGTATGCTCGGCTCAACTCTTTCTATTGCTGAATCTAACATTGTTCTCAACACAATTGTTGCAGAATCTCTTTCAAAGTTTGCCGACATTCTTGAAAAAGCAAGTGACGTTGAAGCAGCCGCAAGAAAGCTTATCAGAAAAGAATATATCAAGCATAAGAGAATTGTTTTCAACGGCAACGGCTATTCTGACGAATGGGTGGAAGAGGCTGAGAGGAGAGGCCTTCTCAACCTCAAAACAACGGTTGATGCAATCCCTCATTATAAAGATGAAAAGAATATCAAGCTTTTCACAAAGCACAACATTTTCAGTGAAATTGAAGTTATTTCAAGAACAGATATTTTGCTTGAAGAATATTCAAAAACCGTCAACATCGAAGCTGTTACAATGCTTCACATTGCAAGTAAAGAAATTATTCCTGCCGTTGTTGATTATGTAACAGACATCTGTCAGTCAGCTTCACTCAAAATGAGCATAAACCCCAATATGGCTTGTGCTTGCGAGCAGGGTCTCATCAGTGAAATTTCTGCAAAGCAGGATGAGCTGTTCTTTGCAGTGAATGCATTGAAAAAAGCTCTCAGTGAAGTTCCCCGTGACGAAGCATCTGTAACCGCAACATATTACAAAGAGGTTATCATCCCCGCTATGGCAGCTGTGAGAAAGCCTGCCGACGAGCTTGAGCTTCTTGTGGGCAGAGATTACTGGCCATTCCCCACCTACGGCGACCTTCTTTTCAGTGTGGTATAATTAAAAAAATAAACAGTGCAGTTCTTACGAATTGCACTGTTTTTTTTGCTGTTGTATTATTCAGTTAAAACCAACTTGTTATGAAAATTTCAAGACCGATAAAAATGAGAATTGCTCCGCCGAAAATTCCCGCTTTGCCTGCAAGGCACGTTCCAGCTTTTTTGCCGATTGCAATACCTGCAAAGCAGATGAAGAAAGTAACAATACCGATGAGAAGGCAGGCAATAAGCGCCTCAATAAAATTGTGGTCAGATATTGTGAAGCCGACCGAAAGGGCGTCGATTGATGTGGCAACGCCCTGAATAAGAAGTGCGCCCAATCCGACGGAGGGCTTTTCTTCGCAGGAGCATTTATTATGGATGCCTTCATACAGCATTTTGCCGCCTATGTAACCGAGAAGTCCCAGTGCAATCCACGGAATGAACTTTTCAAACGCGGTAAAGTATTGAGCAACAGTTGTAACACAAACCCAGCCGATCATTGGCATCGCAAACTGGAAGAGTGAAAAAATTCCCGCAACACCGAGCGCCTTTGGTTTTTTCATGCACGGCTCGTTAAGTCCGTTGGCAAGGGATACGGAAAATGCATCCATTGCAAGTCCGATGCCAAGCAGTATGCTGTTAAAAAAGAAAGAAAATCCTAAATTCATAAATGCACCTCGTTTTATAAAACTGTGCCGATAGCCTTAACAGCACACTCAACGGTTTCTTCAATGTTAAGTCCGCGAGCGTTGATTGTGATATCTGCATATTTTTCGTAAAGGGGGCAACGTTCACTGTAAAGGTCTGCCATAGTTGAGCTTTTTGTCATTGCCACGCCGCGGGTTTTGATGTTGGTGAGCCTTCCTTCAATATCCTCAAGGGGAAGCGAAAGGTAAACCACAATACCGCTTTTTTTGAGGTGCTCCATAGCTTTTTGCGAATAAACAGCACTTCCTCCTGTGGCAATTACACAGTTGTCATCATCAACTGTTAGAAGTGTGTTTTCTTCCTCTTTCAAAAAGCAGTCAAGCCCCTTGGTATCAATTATATTCTGCAGACTCATTCCGCAATGCTTCTGAATGAGCAAATCGCAGTCAACAAATCCGAATTGCATAGCCTTTGCAAGCAAAACGCCAACGGTGCTTTTTCCGCATCCGGGCATCCCGATTAAAACAATGTTCATACTGTAACCTCATAAGTTATTTTGAAAAATTATACTACATCGCTAGGCTTTTGTAAACCTGATTTTTGACGAAGAAATGTGATTTGAACGGAGAAAATATAAAAAATTAATAATTCGTTCACAGAAAAATAGACAGATTTTTAAATGTGTCGTTTGCATTGTTTTGAAACATATTATATAATTTTGTATAAGTGGTGATTTGGTCTAAATTGATTATTTATACTTATAGGAGAAGAATATGAGCAACAAAAAATATCCCTACAACGACATACCTGTAACCAAAGATCTGAAAGAAATGGTCGAGTTCTGCGCCAAAACCTATGGTGATGACACTGCTTTCTGGTACACAAAAGGCAAGAACGAAATCAGACACTCTTTCAAAGATGTCAAAGCTGATATGGATGCCATGGGTACATACCTTCATTCAATCGGACTCAAGAACACTCACATTTCTTTGATTGGTGAAAACAGCTACGAATGGATTGTTTGCTATTTTGCAGTTATCTGCGGCGGTAATGTGATTGTTCCCGTGGATAAAGAACAGACTCCCGAGGATGTTCAGTATGTTGTTGAAAAGAGTGAAGCAACAGCTATCATTCACTCAAAGCTTTATGCTGACAAAACTGACCTTTGCAATGTTCAGAAAATTTCAATGGAAAATTTTGACGAATACATCGCAAAAGGAAAAGAGCTTATCGCAAACGGTGAAAGAAGCTTTGTTGACCACCAGGTAGACAGAGAAGTTATGGCTGCAATCGTGTTCACCTCAGGCACAACATCAAGACCCAAGGGCGCAATGCTCACTCATAAGGGTCTTATGACAGACGCTATCACCAGCCTTATGAACCTTTCAATCCCCAAGGGAACTGTTCTTATGCTTCCCCTTTATCACACATTCGGATTTATGGCAGGCGTTGCTTGCCAGATGCTCGTAGGCTTCCCTGTATTTATCAACTCAAGCCTTAAAAAGCTTCTCAGCGATATTAAATATGCTGCACCCGGTCACGTTTCGGTTGTTCCTATGGTGCTTAAGGTTATGTACAACAAAATCTGGGACAACATCAGAAAGCAGGGCAAAGAGAAGCTTGTCAAAACAATGATCAGAGTCAGCAACGGTCTTCTCAAGGTTGGCATTGATATGCGCCGTGTATTCTTCAAGCAGATTCTTGATGCTTTTGGCGGTAACCTTGAAATGATTATTTCAGGCGGTTCTGCTCTTGATGAAAAATATGTTGCCGGCTTCAGAGACCTTGGCATCACCGTTACAAGCGGTTACGGTATCACAGAGTGCTCACCCATTGTTTCAACAATGAGAACAAAGCATTATTCTCCTGCCAGCGTTGGTGCAGTTCACCCCGGTGTTGAATGCAGAATCAAAGACGGAGAAATTCAGATTAAGGGCGACATCGTTTTCCTCGGCTATTATAAAGATGAAGCTGCAACAGCAGCTGCTTTTGACGGCGAGTGGTTCAAAACAGGTGACCTCGGTTACCTTGATGAAGACGGTCTTCTTTACATCACAGGCCGCGCAAAGAATCTCATCATTCTTTCAAACGGCAAAAATGTTTCACCTGAAGAGCTTGAAGCAATCCTTTGCGACAATATCGACGAAATCGACGAGGTTGTTGTTTCAGGTGAAAATGACCAGATTGTTGCTGAAATTTTCCCTGCTGTTGGCGAAGAAGATGATGCTAACACAATTAAGGATGGTATCAAAGCAAAAATCAATGAGCTCAACCGCAAACTTCCCACATTCAAGAAGATTGTTGATGTTAAGTTCAGAGATGAAGAATTCCCCAAAACAACCACAAAGAAAATCAAGAGAAAATAATTTTATTGCCCGACGCTTGATAGTGTCGGGCTTTTGTTATATAATCATTGTATACTTTTTCAGAGGTGATATTATGACTTGGGATTTTTCTATGCCCGTCAAAATATATTTTGGTAACGATAAGGTGAAAGACCTGCCGCAGATTATTGATTCTTTCGGCTTTGAGAGGGGAGTGCTTGTGTGCTCAAACACTCTCAAAAACAACGGCGTTGCCGATGAAATTATGAAAAACTGCGCAAACAGAATTGTTGATGTTTTTCACGACATCAGGCCAAACCCGACTACCGACAATGTGAACGATTGTGTTAAGGTGCTTCGCCAAAGCAAGGCTCAGTTTGCCGTGGCTCTCGGCGGCGGCTCACCTATGGATTGCTGCAAGGCGGCTTGTGCCATTGCTCTTGGTGACGATGTGATTGAAAGCTACCACACCGGTGGCAAAGCTGTTGACAAAAATGAGGTTATTCCGATGATTGCCGTTGCCACAACATCAGGCACAGGCAGTGAAATCACCAACATTTCTGTGCTCACTGACCTCAATAAAAATGTCAAATCAACAATGAATGACCCGCTGATGTATCCCGTTGCGGCGATAGTTGACCCGAAGCTCACATTAACCGTTCCGCCAAAGGTTACGGCTTCAACAGGACTCGATGTTCTTGCTCACGCCCTTGAAAGCTTCTGGAGTGTTCTTCATCAGCCCATTTGTGAAAGCTGCTCTGTTCACGCAACGAGGCTTGTTTTTGAATATCTGTACAAGGCATTTACCGAACCCGATAACCTTGAAGCAAGAGAAAAAATGGCGGAGGCTTCAATCATCGCAGGTGTTGCATTCAGCAACCCGCGCACTGCAGGCAGCCACGCGTGCTCCTTCCCGTTGACCAACCTTTACGGTGTGCCACATGGTGAGGCTTGCGCAATGACGCTTGATTATTTCACCCGCTTCAATGCCGAGGCAGAGGGCGGCAGACTTCACCGTTTTGCCCGTGACTGCGGTTTTGATGATGCTTATAAAATGGCGGATGCCATAACCGAACTCAAAAAGAAAATGGGTATGGCAATGACACTGACTGAAATCGGTGCCGGCACCGACGAAGAAATTGAAACCTTGACGAGAATGAGTATGACTCCGCTTCTTGAAAGAAATATTATTCCGCTTTCTTATGACGATATTAAAAATATGTATATATCAATGAAATAATTGACACATAAAATCTGTTTTGGTAAAATAAATTTATCTGATATCAGGAGTGATAATTATGAAACTGAAAGTTATGAGCTACAACATCCTTTGCTACGGACCCGATGATATGCATTGGACTATCCGACACCCGATGGTGACCGACCTCATCACAAGAGAGTGCCCCGATTCTTTTGGTGTGCAGGAGGCACATTATGACTGGATGCAAACTCTTTCCTCTTCATTGCCTCAATATGCTTATGTAGGTGTGGGCAGAGAGGACGGAGACAAAGAGGGCGAATTTTCGGCAGTTTTTTATCTTAAAGATAAATTTGATGTCCTCGACAGCGGCACATTTTGGCTTTCAGAAACTCCCGATGTTGCAGGCAGCAAGGGTTGGGACGGCGCTTGCCACCGTGTATGCTCATGGGCAAAGCTTCAGGAGAAATCAAGCGGTGAGGTTTATATTCATATGAACACCCACCTTGACCACATAGGACCCGAGGCAAGAACAAAGGGCTTGCAGCTGCTCCTTGATTTTGCAAAGGATTTAAAGGAAAAAATCGTTCTCACAGGTGATTTTAATTTTGATGAAGGCTGTGACCTCTACAAACAAATGGTTTCGGGCAGACTTGTGGATACAAAATTCGCTGCTGAAGACACAATGGACAGCATCACATACAATGCGTTTTATCCATTGCTCAACGATAAGGGAGACCCTGCCATTATTGACTTTATCAATGTTTCTGACGATGTTAAGGTTAATAAATACAGAGTTCTCACTGACCGCCCCGACGGCAGATTCCCCTCCGACCACTACCCCGTAATGGCAGAGATTGAAGTTTAACAGTAAGGAATAACAATATGAATTTCATTAAGAAAATAAGAGATATTATCCGCTCCTGGCTTGGTGTTGACTATGGACCCACAATTGACGATATGATTGCCATGGGAATGAAGGTGGGTAAAAACACAAGTATTGAGCGCGCAAGAATAGATGTGTCGCATTGCTGGCTCATTTCAATCGGCAACAACGTAACCCTTGCTCCCAATGTGTATCTCCTTGCTCACGATGCAAGCACCAAAAGGCATCTTGGTTACACCAAAATCGGAAAAATCACCATTGAAGATGGAGTTTTTGTTGGCGCGGATACTGTGGTAATGCCCAATGTAAAGATCGGAGAAAATAGTATCATCGGCACACGAAGTGTTGTTACCAAGGATGTGCCCGAAAACAGCGTTTATGCAGGCAACCCTGCAAGGTTTATCTGTACCCTTGATGAGTATCTCGAAAAGAATAAAGAAAAAATGAAAACAAACCCCGTATATGATGCAAGCTATACGCTGAGAAAAAACATAACCCCTCAGCAAAAAGAGCAGATGATAGCTGAACTCGACGGCAAAATCGGTTTTGTTGAATAAAATCCAATCACCCCATTCCTTTGCGGAGTGGGGTGATTTTTGTGATATTCATGGGTAACGTTTCGGTTCGTCTGTTTCGCCGAGGATATAATCAACGCTGGTGTTGTAATGTCGGGCAAGGGCAATGAGCACATCCGAGGGAGTGTCGCGGTAGCCTTGTTCATAGCGGTAGTATTGGGGTTGAGGCATACCTAGGATTTTTGCAACGTCGCGTTGAGTAAGGTCGTGGTCTTCGCGTAATTCACGGATTCTTTTATAGTATCCCATATCATACCTCCGATAACCGTTTGGTTATCTTGACAATACTATAATTTAGTGTTAGTATAGCATTATGATAACCATTTGGTTATCAAACCTAAGCTAAACGGAGGTTTTATAATGAAAAAAGTATTGGCAATTGCTTTGTCTGTGCTGATGTGCATCGGCTGTTTTCCGCTCGTCAGCTTTGCGGCAGAAGCAACAGACCACCTCGCGGAGGTTCCCGAGGGCTACGTGGGCGTTTACACCAAGGATGACCTTGACTATGTCAGAATGAATATGTCAGGCAAATACATCCTTATGAACGACATTGTTTTTGAAGACAAAGACTTTGAAAAAGGCGGCGACTTCTACAACAGCGGAAAAGGCTGGTCGCCGATCGGTACATCCTCAACAAATTTCAATGGAACTTTTGACGGCAATGGCTATGCTATCAAAAATCTTTACATAAATGCACCGGAGCAGGATTATATAGGTTTATTTGGTTGTGTAAGCAATGCCACCATTACGAGAACCTCTTTAATAAATGCTAATATAATTGGTAAAGAATCGGTAGGTGGTATAGTTGGGTCTTCTTCTCGCTCAACAACAGTTTCTTATTGTAATTCACATGGTACAGTAATTGGTATAAATAATGTTGGGGGTGTCGTTGGTAATCAGTATTCAGATAGCGCATCAAACCCATACCAAAATTATGTAAATTATTGCAACAACTCTGCGAATGTTAGTGCTAAATCTAATGTTGGTGGCATAGTCGGAAATTCTTGTTCTAATTGCTATTATTCATATTGTGGTTACTCTCATATACTGTACTGCTCAAACAGTGGGTTGATTACTGCAACGGACTCAAATGCAGGAGGAGTTGTTGGAAATTCAAGAGGCGACTATTTCTATGGTCACTCAAGAATCGAAATATATTATTGTTATAATCTTGGTAATGTTGTTTCTTTAAGTAATGCAGGTGGATTGATTGGCAAAAATGAATATACAGATGCTGAAAACTGTTATTCTATTGGCCATGTAAGTGCAACATCAGATTTTGGTGGTTGTTTTAGCAACGCACCAGACATTATTACTTATTGCTACTATCTTGATGAATCGGTAGTTAATCCCACTTGCCTCTCTGGAACTGCAAAGAGTGCAGACCAGTTGAGAAGAGCAACAGCCTACGAGCAGTGGGATTTTACAAATGTCTGGACAATGGAAGGTAGAGAGGATTATCCTTACCCCGAACTTATCAATATTCCTCTTGTTTTGCCCGGAGATTTCCACGAACACGACTACAAATCAGAGGTCACGACCCCTGCAACACATCTCAAAACAGGCGTTATGACCTACACCTGCGAATGCGGTGACAGTTATACAGAAACTATTGAGAAGATTGCTGAACACAGCTATGCTTCAGAAATTACAACTCCTGTAACCCACACCTCAACAGGTGTTATGACTTATACTTGCGAATGTGGCGGCAGCTACACAGAAACAATTGAAAAAACTGCAGAGCATAGCTATAGCTCGGTTGTAACAGACCCCACCTGCACAGAGCAGGGCTACACAACCTACACTTGTGCTTGCGGTGACAGTTATAAGTCAGATTATGTAACAGAAAACGGTCACACCGACGGTGAATGGACTGTTACAAAGCCTGCAACAACCACAGCCACAGGCACAAAAACACAGAGCTGTTCAGTTTGCGGTGAAGCTCTCAGAACAGAAACAATCCCGATGCTCCCTGCAAAGGTTTACGGCGTTTCTGTTTCAGATGTTTCGCTTGACTACAAAGCAACAGCCACAATCACACCCGCAGTCAATGCGGACAACGGTGCAAAATACACTGTGAGCTATTCATCATCTGACCCGTCTGTTACAAACGTTGATGCCAACGGTAAGGTTACAGCAACAGGTACAGGCAATGCAACAATCACCTGCACGGTTAAGGATACCCAGGGTAACACCGTGACCGACACCTGTGAGGTTAAGGTCAGCTACAACTGGTGGCAGTGGATAATCGTAATTGTTCTTTTCGGTTGGATTTGGTATTGATAATTTAAAGCGAGAGTGGAAACCCTCTCGTTTTTGCTTTTCAGGCTTCTCCTCGAGGAGAAGCTGTCACGAAGTGACTGATGAGGTGTAAAATAAAAAAGTCACACCTCATCCGCCTCGTTTCTCGGCACCTTCTCCTCAAGGAGAAGGCTTTTGTGCGGTGCGTTGAAAATCGCCACACCCTACGGACTTTCGGTGGGAGGGTGCGGATGCGTAGGGGAGGCTATCAGCCTCCCGCTGTTTTGGCGGAGGTCACACAAGCCGACGGCAGGAGAAAGCCCCTGCCCAACGATGCCGTGTGGCGTTCCGATTTGCACAAAATTTGCGTTTTACTTTGTGATTCCGGGCATAATAAAATCGGTGATTTTATGGAAAAACGAATAATTGCAGTCTTTTTAGCTTTTTGTCTTGTTATGGGCGGATTGTGCCTGCGGCTTTACACTGCCACAACCGACACCGAGGCGGCGGGCTACATTTCATCTCATTACAAAACCATCACTCTTGATACCCTGCGTCTGCCTGTTATCGACTGCAACGGTGAGCCGTTGGTTAACCGCACAAGTGAAAATTTTGTGGTTGCCAAGCCCACGGAAAAGGCGGTTTCCCTTCTTTATGAAAGCCTGACCTCTGCCGAATTTGACACAATTGCAACCGCCCTTTTGCAGGGGAGCGCAGGCAGTGTTTGTGTTGGAGAAAAGTTTTTTGCTCCCAACAACAGCTTTGTAACTCTCAAAAAGAATGTGCGCTACGGTGAAAATCCCTTGGCGGTGCACCTTGTGGGTTATGTCAATTCCGACGGTAACGGTGTGAGCGGAATTGAGCGTTGCTTCAACGACTTAATGAAAACCGATGTCACTCTTTCGGCAAAATTTTTGTGCGATGCAAAAGGTGATTTTGTTGACGGTGCGCAAATCGGGACGGATACCTTATATAATAACCACCGTGGCGGTGTGCAGCTGACTCTCGACAGCCGGATTCAGTCCGTTGTGCAGGAGGAGCTGCGCGCTTCGTCAATCAAAAAAGGCGCGGTGCTCGTATGTGACATTCACACCGGCGGAATCAAAGCCATGGCAAGCATACCCGAATATAATCCGGACAAGGTAGGGGACAGCCTTGCTGACGGCAACTCACCTCTTACTAACAGAGCGTTGAGTGCATTCCCTGTGGGTTCGGTGTTCAAGGTGGTTGTGGCGGCGAGCGCTCTTGAAAACGGAATAAGCGAAAATTTTTCTTACACATGCAGGGGAAGTGTTGCTGTTGGCGGCAAAGTTTTTCACTGCAACAATTCAACTCCCCACGGCACACTTGATATGCAAAAGGCCCTTGCCCACTCATGCAACTGCTATTTCATTTCTCTTGCCAAGGCAGTTGGCGGCAAGGAGTTGCTCCAGACGGCAAGTATTTTTGGCTTCGGTCAGTCAACGGAGGTTGCAAAAGGTCTGTTTTCTGCAAAAGGTGAGATTCCCTCGGCAAAGAGCCTGAAAATAGAGGGCGCACTTGCAAATTTTTCCTTCGGTCAGGGTGTGCTCACGGCAACCCCGGTTCAGTTTGCCAATGTGTTTAATGCCATTGCATCAGGCGGCAGATATACAGATCCGTTTTGTGTCACAAATGTAACTGACACGGCGGGGGAAAGGGTGTATGAATTCACCCCTCAGGCGCCTGTTTATGCTTTGAGTGAATCAACGGCAAAAAAGCTTTCGTTGATGCTTGAATTTGCGGTGAGTGACGGCACCGCAAAAAACGCTCAGACTCAGGGTTTTGCTTCTGCAGGCAAAACCGCTACGGCGCAGACAGGGATATATAATGAAAAAGGTGAAGAACAGCTTTGTACATGGTTTGGCGGTTATTTTCCTGCTGAGAATCCGCAGTATTCGGTGGTGATTGTTTCGGAAGACGGAACCGCAGGCGGAGAGGATTGCGCTCCCGTTTTTAAAAAGATTGCGCAAAGGGTTTTTGAGCAAAAAGATTTTTTGAAAAATTGAAAAAATATCTTGAAATATGGCAAATGTTGTGATATAATCTATCGGCAAAACGCATGCGAGGTGTTTTCTGCAACAGGTGCATCGGTTTGTTTCGCCGGTGTTTTGCATTTTAAGCCCCGCAGAGGATTAAACTTTTAGGAGGAAAAACAAATGTCAGTAGTATCAATGAAACAGTTGCTCGAAGCAGGCGTTCACTTCGGCCATCAGACAAGAAGATGGAACCCCAAAATGGCTCCCTACATCTTCACAGAACGTAACGGAATTTACATCATCGACCTTCAGAAAACCGTAAAGAAGCTTGAAGAAGCTTATATGGTAGTTCGTGATGTAGCAGCAAACGGCGACGAAATCCTTTTTGTAGGCACAAAGAAGCAGGCTCAGGATTCAGTTAAAGAAGAAGCTATCCGCTGCGGTATGCCTTATGTTAACGCTCGTTGGCTCGGCGGTATGCTCACAAACTTCAACACAATCCAGAGAAGAATCAAGAGACTTGCTCAGCTCAAAACAATGGAAGCTGACGGTACTTTTGATATGCTCCCCAAAAAGGAAGTTATCAAGCTCAACCTCGAAATCGAAAAGCTTGAGAAGTTCATGGGCGGTATCACAGAGATGAAGAAGCAGCCCGCTGCTATGTTCATCGTTGACCCCAGAAAAGAAAGAATCGCAGTTGCAGAAGCTCACAGACTCGGTATTCCGATCATCGCTATCGTTGACACAAACTGTGACCCCGATGAAATCGACTACGTTATCCCCGGCAACGACGACGCTATCCGTGCCGTTAAGCTTATTGTAGGCGCTATGGCTGATGCAGTTATCGAAGGCAGACAGGGCGAACAGAGCGCTCCCGAAGCTGAAGAAGTTGCAGAAGAAGCTGCTGAATAATCAGATTATTCGTTTTATTTAACTATATATAGGAGGAATTTATAATGGCATTTACAGCTAAAGACGTTCAGGCTCTTCGTGAAAAGACCGGCGTTGGTATGATGGATTGTAAAAAGGCTCTTGTAGAAACTGATGGTGACATCGACAAGGCCGTTGACATTCTTAGAGAAAAAGGACTTGCTTCTGCTGCTAAGAAGGCAAGCCGTGTTGCTGCTGAAGGTATTGTTGCAGCTTATAACGATGCTAATGCAGGTGCTCTTGTTGAAATCAACTGCGAAACAGACTTCGTTGCAAAGGGCGAACCCTTTGTTAACCTTGCAGCTAAGGTTGTTAAGACTGTTGTTGCTGCAAAGCCTGCTGATGTTGAAGCTCTTCTTGCTACAAAAGCAGTTGACTCTGACAGAACAGTTGACGAAGAAGTTCAGGAGGTTTTCCTTGCTCTTCGTGAAAATATGAAAGTGCGCAGATTTGCTCTTGTTGAAGGTCATACTGCAACATATATCCATGCCGGCGGCACCGTTGGTGTTATTGTTGCTTTTGATGTTGATGACGCAACAGCAGCTAACGATGAGTTTGTTGCTATGAGCAAAAATGTAGCTATGCAGGTTGCTGCTATGAATCCTGAATATTTGAGCAAAGCAGTTATCCCCGCAGAAGAGCTTGCAAAGATGGAATCTATCACAATTGATAGCGCTCTTAACAAGCCCGAAACACTTCCCATGCCTATCCTTAACGGCATCATCGCTGAAGCAATCAACGATAAGAAGTGGAGCGACGAGGATTCAACAATTTATCAGGGTCTTGATCAGAAGCAGAGAAAGAACTTTGTAAACTTCATTTCAAAAGAAGCATATGCTACTCTTGCTGAAATTGCAGTTTCACATAAGGCTGATATCGTAGAAAACAAAATCTTTGGTGGTCTCGTTCAGGGCCGTCTTGCAAAGCAGATTAAAGAAGTTTCTCTTCTTGAGCAGGATTTTGTACGTTCTGACCTCTTTGAAGGTAACGTTAACGGTTATGTTAACTCAGTTGCTAAAGCTCTTAACGCAGATGTTAAGGTTGCAAGCTTTGTACGTTTTGCAAAGGGCGAAGGCATTGAGAAGAAAGTTGACGATTTCGCAGCAGAAGTTGCAAGCATGATGTAATTAAATGCACTTGAATCCGGTAAGGTTAATTCCTTACTGGATTTTTTTGCATTTTTCTACTTGTATTTTGTTTTCTTTTATGATATTATCTAAATGTTAATGTTTATGATTATGCGGAGGGGCATAAAATGGCAGACCAGAAGAAAACTCCAACCAAAAAGACCAAGCCGATAAACAAGAAAGAGAAGTTTATCTGGTTTGCTGTATCTGTGGCAATTTTTGCAATCGGTGCAATTCTTGCCAAGTGCGGTGTGTCTTTTGAAAATTATGCTCTCAAGGCCGTTTATGCTGTGGGTGTTCTTTTTCCGATGCTTATGGCTGCCCACAAGGTCAGCTTTGAGCAGTATGATGAAAACGGCAAGCGCAATATTCCTGCATTTTTGATGTATTATCTTTGCATACTTCTTTTCATTGTTCTGATTCCCGTTATTTTCTGGGTGAATCAGTTTGTTCAGATTGGTTAATATAGCAATTTAACGGAGCTTCGGCTCCGTTGTTTTTTTAGAAGAATTTTCTGCGTGGCGGGGGAGCGGGGTTGCCGGGTCTGCAATAATCCACAAGGATGGTGTCGTCTCCGATAACCTTGATGCTTTCCCACGGAATTTTAATATCGCACCGTTTTGAAAAGAAACTCTCTTTTTCATAAATAACAATGCAGACGAGCCGCCCGCTTGTGATGTCGATTTCAACATCATCAACATTTCCGAGCCTGCATCCGTTGGAGGAGCAAATAACATCTTTATTTCTTAATTCCTGAATACAACAGCCCATAAAAATTCTCCGTTTCTCTTGTAAATTTTTAACACTTGTGATAGAATATAATAAATATTATTCAGAAAGGTTGAATTTTATGAAAAAAGTATTAGCTATCATACTTTCACTTGTAATGGTGCTCACTTGCAGCGGTATTGCAGCTTTTGCTCAGGACACAACTCCCGAGGAAGTTCCCGCTCCCGAATCAAGTGAAAGCATCGACATCGGAGCAATCGCTAAAGATTTATTCTCAACAGATTCAGCTCTCGGTCATGTTATCCGTCCCCTTACTCACATCAATTTTTCTTCAACCGATGCTTTCGGTGATTCAATGATGAAGGTGCTCTACGGCGTTGTTGACCTTCTTATTGATGCTGTTGTCGGCGCAATCAATATGGTTGTTCCTTCAAAAGAATTTATCGACAGTGAAGATTATGTGACAGAAAACTTCTACACAGGTCACGACACATTCCTCACCGAACCTGCAGAAGGTGCACAGTGGAGCCTTGGCTACTCAAACGCATCAATCAAAACAGGCGATGAGCTTGACGGCAATCACTATGTAGGCGGCAGCCTTGACCTTGATAAGTTTGCAACAGCCAACTATGACGACCAGCTTGTTCGTGTTATCAGCATTGATGACGGCAGCGGCAGAGGTGCAGTTGTTTTTGCCTGCATCGATGCTTTCGGTCTTGCTCTTCCCGATGTAAGAGAAATCCGTGAAAGACTTGTTTATTTTGCAGAAGCAAACGGCATTGCAAGCATCAACGTTTCTGTTCTTCATCAGCACAGCTGTGTTGACACCTACGGTATGAATGCTCCTCTTCTTAAGGCAATTGCAGTTAACCCCTTTGCAAACATTTATAATAAGTTTGCTGAAAACGACATTGAGCTCGTTACAGGTAAAAACCAGGCATTTATGGATAACCTCTTTATGGTAACAACTAAGGCTATCCGTGATGCTTATGAAAATATGGAAACAGGTAAGCTCTATTTCTCAGAAACAGATGTTTCAGAGTATATCCGCGAAAAGCGTGAGCCTATCAACTGTGACTGGGACCTCAACCGTCTTCGCTTTGTTCCTGATGATGATTCAAGCAGAGAAACATGGCTCTTCAACGGTCCTATCCACTGTGTAGGCGCAGGTGCAGGCCCCACAACCATCACAGGCGACTATCCCTATTATATGGAACAGTACATCAACAAGCATGCAAATGCTAACTTTATGCTCATTCTCGGTGCTGAGCTTGCAATTTCAAGTGACTACACTCTCATTCCTCAGGCAGAAACTCCTGAAGATATCAAGCTTTACGGTGAAACACTTGCCAAGAAGGTTATCGAAACAAATGCTCCCGAAACAGAGGTTGAGCCTCTTCTTAACATCCGATTCAAGGAATATGAAGTTCCCGTAACAAACCAGATTCTTGTTTTCGCTGCAAAGATGGGTATCGTTACTAACCTTGCAGTTAAATACAATGCAAACGCAACAGAAGTTGCAGTTAAAACAGAAATCGGTTATATGGAACTCGGCACCGATCTTGCAGTTGCAATTGTTCCCGGTGAGCTTGAGCCTTCAATCGCTTACGGCGGCGCTCTCGACGAGACAAACTCCTACAGAAACGAATCTTGGGATTATCCCTCAATGCAGGAATTGGTTGGCAATGACAGAGAACTTCTTGTTTTCGGTGTTACCAACGACCAGGTAGGTTATATCCTCACAGATAACGATTACAGCAGCATCATCTCAGGCGTTAATGAAGAAATCGTTGCCACAGGTGACAAAGCAGGTTCAACAACTATTACTGCATTCCAGGAACTTATGGATTCTATCAGATAATTCGCAGAGGTACTAAAATGGAAGTTAAGATTTTTGACAATGCTCAGGAAATTGCCGTTGCGGCAGCAGAGCTTTTTACAGACATAATCAATAACAAGAACGATGCGGTTCTCGGCCTTGCAACAGGTGCAACCCCCGTTCCTACATACGAAAAGCTTATCGAGGCTTATAATCAGGGAAAGGTCAGCTTCAAAGATGTTCGCACATTCAACCTTGACGAATACTGCGACCTTCCCAAGGATGACAAAAACAGCTACTACACCTTTATGCACGAAAATCTTTTCAACGCAGTTGACATTAAGGAAGAAAACGTAAACTTCCTTGACGGAAATGTTGAAGATTGGGAGCAGGAAAGCAAACGCTATGCAGACGCTATGGCTGCTGTTGGCGGAATTGATATTCAACTTCTCGGTATCGGCACAAACGGTCACATCGGCTTCAATGAGCCTGCAGATGCTTTCACAGACGAATCATTCAAGGTTACTCTCACTCAGAGCACAATCGATTCCAATCAGAAGTATTTCGGTGAAGTTCCTATGCCGCGTTATGCTCTTACAATGGGCATCGGTTCAATTATGAGAGCCAAGAAAATCCTTCTCATTGCCACAGGCGCATCAAAGGCAGAGGCAATCAAAGGAATGATTAAGGGCGGAGTAACTCCTCAGCTTCCCGCATCGGTTCTTAATGAGCACAGCGATGTTATCGTTATGCTTGACAAAGAGGCAGCAAGTCTCCTTTAATTAAAATAAAAGTCAACACTTCCTCGGAGGTGTTGGCTTTTTTGCAAAAAGACGGAGGTTATTATTATGAAATACGGTTTACAGTTATACAGCGTCAGAGACATTGCAGAAAAAGATATTGAGCTTGCAATGAAAGAAACTGCCGCAATGGGTTATTCCTTTGTTGAGTTTGCAGGCTTTCAGGGCAAAACACCTGAAGAAATCAAATCATATCTTGATAAATACAATCTCGGTGTTTCAGGCACTCACACAGGCGTTGACCAGCTCGCTGATGACAAGTTTGAAGAAACTGTCAGAGCCCACAAGGTAATCGGCTGTGACAACATCATCATTCCCGGCACTGACCTTTCCACCAAAGAAAAGGTTGATGCATTTATCGACAGGGTAAACGTACTCATTCCTCGCCTTGCCAAAGAGGGAATGAAGCTTCATTTTCACAACCATTCCTCTGAGTGGCTTCCAAATGAAGACGGTGTTGTGGCTGAGTATGAGCTTTTTAACCGCACTGAAATCGGACTTGAAATTGACACATATTGGGCGTTCAATGCAGGTAAGGATGCTTTGCAGGTGCTTGATGAATTCAAAGGCAGAGTTTCTGTTATCCACCTTAAAGACGGTGTTAAGGGTGGCAAGGGGCTTTCTCTCGGTCAGGGAGAAGCAAGAGCTGCTGAGGTGAGAAAAAAGGCTTTGGAAATGGGTCTCACCATTGTTGTTGAAAGTGAGGGTCTTGACCCTACGGGCCTTGAAGAGGTTAAACGCTGCATCGAATTTTTGAAGGAAGAAGACCTGAAAGGATAAGTGATTTTATGAAATTGTTTAAAAAGGTATTAGCAGTTTTTCTTGTTGCTTGCCTTTTTACGGCAACATTTGCTTTCGGCGCATCTGCAGGCCGTAAAACTGCACTTCCCAAGTCTGCAGGCATTGAAGCTCTCCGTGATGAGTTTGTGACCGATGTTGCTCCCAAAGCAGGCGGTTATGCACTTGACTACAGCTATTATTCACCTGTTGGCAGTAAAGACAACACTAAATATCCCGTTGTGATTTTTCTTCACGGTATCGGACACGCTGATTATGTTGGCGCACAGGTAGATGACAGTGATATGCCTTATTGGGCTTCCAAGGAATTGCAGAGCCGCTTTTCTGCAGGCGGTGCATTCATTCTTCTGCCCCGAGCTCCCGAAGACAAGCTTGTTTATTGGAGCTCATCTCTTCTTGAATCACTCCGCAGTGTGATTGATGACTTTGTTGCCAAGAACGGTAAAAATGTTGACACAACCAAAATTTTCATCGGCGGCAGCTCAGCAGGCGGAGAGATGACCTGGGATATGATTTCAACTTACCCCGAGTATTTTGCAGGAGCATTCCCCATTGCTGCAACAGGTGCTGTTACAGCCGGTGATGTAAAGGCTTGCAAGAATGTGGCAATCTGGATGATTTCCAGCACACTGGACCCTGTTGTTAACTATGCTGTTGTTACATTGCCTTTGTGGAGTATGGTTTGCCAATACAACTCAAACCCTGCAAAATGCCGACTTTCTTCATTCACAAGCGTAACCGAGCCTGCAGGTAATTCGGCAAGTGACAACCACCATATGGCAAAGGTTGTTACTTACAATTTTCATATGCTTGACGGAAGCACATACAAAGGTGTTACCCATAAAGACGGCAACGGAAACGAGCTTACCCTTGAAAGTCCCAACGGTATGATTAAATGGATGAATTCCGTGTCATCCGATTTTGACGGCAATGCTGCCGCGGATGGTGATGAGGTTAACTTCTTTGTGAGAATTTTTAATTTCATCCGTAACATCGGTCTCAAAATCGTAAACATATTCCAGCGAATTTTAGGTTTATAAAAATCAAGGGAGAGCGTACGCCGACCGCTTATAAGGAAGTTTTTGTTTCTCGATGAAAATCCCCCGTATTTTTGCCAAAAGCCTCGCAAGGCGACAGCCTTGCTACGTTTTGTGGCTTCAATACAAGGGATTTTCTTATCTTACGAAACTGCGAAGCACTTTAAAATATAAATTTTGGATACAAGAAAAGGCAAACCCACCCGATAATGCTGGCGCATATCGGGTGGGTTTAACGAATTATCGTGCCAAAAGTTCATATTTTAAAGAAAAACTACCTCATGAGCGGCCGGCGCAACAAGGAGCTTTTAATTTATCACGGAAGAACATTGCCTGCGGCACGGTAGATTTCGTACCAC
>JBGVFJ010000026.1:0-18340 GCA_045121005.1 Acutalibacteraceae bacterium | reverse complement strand
GTGCCAAAAGTTCATATTTTAAAGAAAAACTGCCTTATGAGCGGGCGGCGTACACTCACCTCCGTTTAAATTATTATATTGCCATTTTTTCAAAAGGCCAATCATCTGTGTCGCAACAAAAAAATATTGACTTTTTTTATGTGACAAGTTAAAATTCTATTATCAAACAAGAAAGGTTGATTTTATGGCAGAACTTAAAAAGAAATATGGTCTGCTGACCGCAATCTGTATGGTTATCGGTATTGTTGTGGGCAGCGGCGTTTTCTTCAAGGCTGAGTCTATCCTCAACTATACGGGCGGCAACCTCAAGCTCGGCATCCTCGCATGGGTTATCGGCGGCGTGGTTATGATTATTGCCGCTTACACATTCTCAATTCTTGCAACCAAATATGAACGAGTCAACGGCGTTGTTGACTATGCCGAAGCCGCTGTCGGCGAAAAATACGGCTATATCGTAGGTTGGTTTTTGTCCACAATTTATTACCCCACCCTCACAATGGCTCTTGCCTGGCTTTCTGCAAGATACACACTTGTTCTCATCTACGGTGAACAGGCTGATATCACAGGCGGTCTTTGCTTTGTGCTCACAGGCTTCTACCTCATAGCAAGCTTTGCACTCAACACCCTTTCACCTGTTATTTCAGGTAAGTTCCAGGTTTCCACCACCTTCATCAAGCTTGTTCCTCTGCTTCTTATGGGTGTTGTGGGCACAATCTACGGCCTCACAAAAGGTCACACAATTGCAAACTTCACAACTGTTGTTTCAGATATCCCCGCTTCAGACGCGATTTTTAAAGCGGTTTGCGCCACAGTTTTTGCCTATGAAGGCTGGATTATTGCAACATCAATCAACGCAGAGCTTAAGGATGCAAAGAAAAATCTTCCCAGAGCGCTTGTAATCGGAGCTTTTGCAATTGTTGCAATCTATGTTTTCTATTATGTAGGTCTTGCAGGCGCAGTTCCCAACGCCGAAATGATGGCAAGTGGTCAGACCGGCGCCAAAAACGCTTTCGGTGCAGTTTTCGGCAACATTATGGGCACGGGAATTTTTGTGTTTGTTATTGTTTCGTGCCTTGGCACTCTCAACGGCCTTATGCTTGGTTGCTCACGAGGTCTTTATTCTGTTGCTAACCGCGGCAGAGGACCTGCACCCCACGTTATCGGAAGCATTGACAAAAACACAAATATGCCCTCCAATTCCTCAATTGTCGGTCTTCTTCTTTGCGCCGCATGGCTTTTGTTCTTCTATTGCTCACAGATGAGTGATTTCAGCGACAAGCTCGGTATGTTTGCATTTGACCCCACAGAGCTTCCGATTGTTACAATCTATCCTTTCTACATCCCCATTTTTATTAAAATGATGACCAACAAGGAATTCAACTTCGTTCAGCGTTTTGTTGCTCCCATTCTTGCCATTGCAGGCAGCTTGTTTATGGTAATTGCAGCTGTTAATGCTCACGCAGAAAAAATCCCCGGCTACCTTATTCTTTTTGCAGTTGTTATGCTCGTAGGAATTATCTTCATCAAGAAAAAGCCGGTTGAAACAAAATAAACAAAAACGAGCCGACTTCGTGTCGGCTCAAATTTTAGGTGATATTATGAACGATGTTCTTCACTCAGGTGAAATTTACTACCCCAGCGACGAAGAAATTATGAAAAGGCAGGCACTCTGCCTTGAAAAGCAGTATGATTACAACCTCACCCGCCCTCTTGAAGCAGAAAAAAGAGAGCAGCTTCTTAAAGAGATGTTTGCCGAAATCGGTAAGGATTGCTACATTGAGCCGCCTCTTCATGCCAACTGGGGCGGCCATCACGTGCATTTCGGCAACAGCGTTTATGCAAACTTCAACTTAACTCTGGTTGATGACACTCATATCTATGTTGGTGATTATACAATGCTGGGGCCAAATGTTGTTATTGCAACGGCAGGGCACCCAATTCTGCCCGAATTACGCGAAAAAGCGTATCAATACAATATGCCCGTGCACATCGGCAAAAATTGCTGGCTCGGTGCGGGGGTAATAGTTCTCCCCGGTGTCTCAATAGGTGATAATTCCGTTATCGGTGCAGGCAGTGTGGTTACAAAAGATATTCCGCCAAACGTTGTGGCTGTGGGCAACCCCTGCAAGGTGATGCGCCAAATCAGTGAGCACGACCGACAGTTTTATTTTAAAGACAGAAAAATTCCGAAAGAAATCCTTTAACAAAAAGAAAGCTGACTGAAACCAATCAGTCAGCTTTTGCTTTTATTATAAATTATTAAGGATTTTTAAAACACATTCAAGCTCTTCGGGTTTGATGATTTCAACGGGAGTGTTGTTTTTGACACAATCCTTGAAATAAACGAGCTCGTTTGCGTAAGCATCACTCTTGGGAAGGTTGATGTTGCCTGTGTCACCCTCAGCCACATTTGTGAGGTTGATGGGCTCGTCTTCTTCGGTGTAAATCATCATTTCGCCGTTTTCCCAGGCTACAATTGCTTTTTCAAACTGGAAACGGAATTCAGCCGTGAAAGGATAACGTGCCGCATACCAGGAAGACTCGGTGTTAATGGTAAAATCACCAAAGTCATAAGTTACGCTGATATAATCCTGTTTGGGAAGCTTTGAGCGGAACTGATGGGCAACCTTGGGCATACCAAAAGCATAAACCATAAAGTCAAGGTCGTGAATATGCAAATCAAAGGGAACGAGACCGCTTCGTTTTTCATCCATCATCCAGCCGTCCCAGCTCCAACGGGGATAACCGCCGAGGCGGAGCATTGTGCCGGAAAGAAGCTTGCCGTATTTTTGAGTATCATAAATATCCTTGAGCACTTCATATTCAGGCCAGAAACGAAGCACATGAGCAACCATAAACTTAACATTGTTTTTGGCGGCTGTTGAATACACTCTTTCAACATCTTCTTCTTTTAAGGAAATGGGCTTTTCTGTTACAACATTGATACCCTTTTCCATTGCTTTAACAGCAAAATCTGCGTGAAGATATGTAGGAAGGCAGATATCAAGAATATCAAGCTCTTCATTTTCAAGCATTTCATCAAATTCGAGGTAGCAACGCTTTGAAGAATAATTTTCCATACGCTCGGGACGAATATCGCAAAGAGCTACAAGCTCTGCATCCTCCATAGCTTCCCATGCGGGGATATGTGCGCCGCTGATTCCGCCGACGCCGACAAGACCGACTTTTAACATAAGAATACCTCCAAGTATTAACATCCTTAAAATTGTAGCACAATTTAGTTTTTTAATCAATAGAGTTTTCAGCACTATTTTGTTGACTACGGGACAAAAAAATAATATACTTTGGTTGGTGGTGATAATATGATTTTATACATTGCGCGTCACGGCGAAACCAATCCTGAGCAGAAACCGGAGCCCTTGCTCACCGAAACAGGTTTTGACCAGGCAAAAAGACTTGGCGAAAGGATGGCAAAGTTCCGCCTTGACCGTGTCTTTGCAAGCACACTCATAAGAGCACAGCAAACCGCAAAGGAAACCGCAGACAGGCAAAATCTCCCCGTTGAAATCTTTCCGGGAATTTACGAGGTTGAAAACGGCGAAGCTATGGATTCAGCTTACGCTCGCGCCGTTGCAGCAATCAAGGCTTTCAAAGAGCAATTCACGGGTAACGAGAGGATAATCGTCTTTGCTCACGGTACATTCAACAACTGCCTTATCAGTGCGGCGCTGGGTTTTCCGGTGAGGGACGATTTTAACTTCTGCCAGGAAAACACGGGGCTCACCTGCATCAAGTTTATGCCCGACGGAAAAACAAAAGCCGAATTCATCAACGATTACGGCCACCTTGATAATCCCGAATTTTAACAAAAATGCCAACACAGAAAATTCTGCGTTGGCTCTTTTTATTTTAAAAAGCAAAATATTTTTCTCGCTGTTTTTTCATTCTTCCGTTGATTGCCGTGAGAAGGCTTGCGGCATCTTCATCACCGCAGGCATAATCCTTCATCAATCTGCCCTCTTCAAAAACAAGCTCGTCGTGAAGAGTGAAAAATTCACGCAGGAGGAAATTGCCGTAACGGACAAATCTTGTTTCACCCACAAGGCGCAGCTCGGTGCTGATTGAGTCAACCGCAACGGAATAAAAATCCTTGATAGATGAAACGATGCCCTCTCTTGTGTTTTCGGGAGCAAAAACGATTGTGGAAGCAATAAGAGCATTTCTGTTGTGAACACAGCTGTGGCTGTCGGTACTGCCCACAACGGGATAATGCCTTCCCTTTGCTTTGTCATCATAATATCTTGCAGCCTGAAAACCGTTCTGCTCAAAATAATTTTCACCGCCCAGAACCTCAAAAGCATCAAATGGCTGAGTTGCCATAATATGCTCAACAAGAGTTTCAGGCACATGGAAAACATTCTGTACCCAATAGGGATGGCAGAAAATGCCCAGTCCGTCAGCCTTTTTGATGTGATTAAAAATCCACACACAGGAAGCATAGGTGAATTTTTCAACGCCTTCAGGAATGTCAAGTGTTTCCGCAAGCTCGGTTACCTGGCGCTTGTATTCTTCAACGCTAATAACCTCAGGACATTCACCGCTAAGCGATCGAAGCTCCTTTGATGGACCAACATCAATGTGGTGGTCACCGGGCATAAGTGCATTAACGCTGTAGGTTCCGCCAAAATTAACAATGTGAATATCATTGCCCTCAAGGTGAATTTCTTCACCGGGCACAAGGTTAAATTCAGTCGGAACATCCTTAAAGGCATTCATTGCTTCAAGGGAGCCGTAATAAACATCATGGTCGGTGATTGCAAGAAAATCGTAGCCGTTTTTTCTGTATTCAGCGGCAACAATTGCGGGCGCCTGACGTCCGTCGGAGCGGCAGGTGTGCATATGCAAATCTCCTCTGAAGGGATATCTGCCAACCAAATCGGGAAGAAGTGAATAAACCGAAAGGCGGACAACACGCTTGTCGTCTTTCATAATATCAACAAAATGCTCCTGCTCACCCACAAAAGCGTGTCTGAAACGAAGGCAACCGTCAGCATCGGGAGTAACCTTGTATTCAACAAGATTGTTTCTTTCGGGATAACGGAGATTGTTGCCCTGAGTGAGCTGACGAAGCCAGATTGAATATTCACCCTCAAAAGCCGCGTGAAGTCCGAGAGGCTTTACGGTGATTTCTACCTCCTTGTCACAGGGAAAAACCTTGGGAAAAATATCGTAATTTGTAAGCTCAAGCTTAATCATAAAAATCCTCCTGCATCAAGATTGATTTTATTGTAGCACACCGCAACAAAAAATTCCACAAATAAAATAATTCTTTTACAACAATCACTTTAACACTTTACAAAATTAAAATTATGTGTTATACTTCCCCTATGTTTATTTAATAGGAGGATGGTAAAATGGATTCAAGAAACATTTTAATCATTGTTACCATTGCGGTATATCTTCTTGCAATGGTTTTAATCGGTCTCTTTTATTCAAGAAAGAATAAAAGCACAGACGATTTCTATCTCGGCGGAAGAAAATTAGGTCCCTTGGTTACAGCCATGAGTGCAGAAGCTTCCGATATGAGCAGCTGGCTTCTTATGGGTCTTCCCGGCGTTGCTCTTGTTGCAGGTCTTGCAGAAGCAACCTGGACCGCTCTCGGTCTCGGCATCGGCACATGGATCAACTGGCTTATCGTTGCCAAGAGAATCAGAATGTATTCACAGAAAATCAACGCTGTTACAATTCCCGAATTTTTCTCAAAGCGTTTCGGCGACAAGAAAAATATGCTCTCAGCAATTGCAGGTCTTGTAATCATCGTTTTCTTCGTGCCCTACACGGCATCAGGCTTCAATGCCTGCGGCACACTTTTCTCAAGCCTTTTTGGTGTTGACTATTTCACAGCTATGGTGATCAGCGCAATCGTAATTGTTGCTTACACAACTCTCGGCGGTTTCCTTGCCGCTTCAACAACCGACCTTATTCAGTCAATTGTTATGACAATTGCTCTTGTTGTGGTTGTTGTTTTCGGCATCAACTATGCAGGCGGATGGGATAACGTTGTTATCAATGCAAACTCTATGCCCGGCTTCCTTGAGCTTTTCAACACTTATGACGCTTCAGCCAAAGCAAGCACCCCCTACAACGCACTCACAGTTGCATCAACTCTTGCATGGGGTCTCGGCTACTTCGGTATGCCCCACATTCTTCTCCGCTTTATGGCTATCAGCGACAAAAACAAGCTCAAGACCTCCCGCAGAATTGCAACAATCTGGGTATTTATCTCAATGGCAGTTGCAATCCTCATCGGTGTTGTAGGTTCAGCAATCGTTGCCAACGGCACAATTGCTCTTGACGCCGCAAATTCACAGAGAATCATCATCGAAATCTCAAAGCTCATCAGCCAGAACAGCGCATTCTTCGCAATCGTTGCAGGCATTATTATTGCAGGTATTCTTGCTGCAACAATGTCCACATCTGACTCTCAGCTTCTTGCAGCAGCATCTGCTGTTTCACAGAACATTGTTAAGGAATTCCTCGGCAAACAGCTTTCACAGAAGGCTTCTATGATTGTTGCCCGCTGTGCTGTTATTGTTATTTCAATCGTAGGTGTTATCTGGGCAAAGGACGAAGGCTCTGTTTTTGAAATTGTTTCATTTGCATGGGCGGGCTTCGGTGCCGCATTCGGTCCCGTTGTTCTCTTCGCTCTTTTCTGGAAGCGCACAACAAAATGGGGCGCTCTTGCAGGTATGGTTGTCGGCGGCGCAATGATTTTCATCTGGAAATATGTTATCGCAAACCTCGGCGGTGTATTTGCGATTTATGAGCTTCTTCCCGCATTCATCCTCGCTTGCATTGCAATCGTTGTTGTTTCACTTCTTACAAAGAAACCCGAAAAAGAAATCGAAGAAACATTCGACCTTGTTAAAGCAGGCAAAATTGACTAATCTGAAACAAAAGATTAAACCCATCGGAGCAATCCGATGGGTTATTTTTATGCCTTTTTCTTTTTGAAATATCTGATGCAACTAAGCACCACTATAATTCCGATTATGGGGAACAGCGCTGTCACAAGCATTCCTGCTTTCATTCCTATCTGCTCTGTCGTAAGCCCTGATGTAATACTCATCTGCGCCGCCCGATTACTTGCCGCCACCGTGTCAATCACAATGCCCATCAACTGCGGTGCTATTGAAGCGCCGAGGTCGCCGCCTGCCGCCATAAGGGCAAAGGCCGCAACTCCCGCACCGGGAACATTTTCTTCCATCATAATCAACGTGCCCGGCCAGAGCATCGCGGTAAAGATTCCCGTAAGAATGCAGGCAACAAAGGGGGCAATAACGCCTGTTGAAAAACCTGCAACAAGGTAACACACCGCTGCGCCAATCATTCCGCCAATTAGGATTCTGAAAATATTTTTGCCGTATTTAGCATAAGCAATTCTTGCCACACCAAGCAAAATTGCAAACATCGCCATTCCTAAGATATCACCGGTTGCCTTGTCAATATTCAGCGCGTTTTCAACATAGCTTGAAATCCAGTTGGACATAGCATTTTCCGCACAGCTTCCGAAGAAAATACACGCGGTGCAAAGAGCAAGACCAATAGTTCTCTTTTTTGTGGAAGCAAATCCGCCTTTTTCACCGTGGGAAACATCCATATCGGGCATTGGTGAGGTCATAAACAAAATTGCGGCAATCACGGGCAATGCCGCAAAGAAAAGGGTGAGATACATCCAGTTTTCCGAGCCGAAAGCTCTGAGAAACAACGTGCTGATGACCACAACAGAAAAAACACCGAAAGCATAAAGTGAGTGAAGCAGGCTCATATCCTTCTGAGGGTTATCCGACGGAATTGCCGCAATCACCGGACTGAGCAACACCTCCGAAAGTCCCGCCGAAACAGAGAAGATAACCGTACCCACCAGCAATCCCGCATAAGCGTGCTCCGGGGCAAGCATAGGTATCAGCGCGTAAATGAGCATACCTGCCGAAGTAATCAGCGGCATCACACGAACAACCTTTTTGACATTGAAGTATTTTGTGAAAACAGTGAATATCAGGTCGATGCCGAGCTGAGTGCAAAAATTTGTGAGCACCAACGTGCCAAGCAGGGTGTAAGAAATTCCGTATGTATCGTGAAAAATTACAAACAAAAGCGGCGGCAGACTAAAAATCGACGACATAGTAAAATACGCCGCATAGCATGCAAACTTTGTTCTTTTAAAATTCAAAGCCATAAACGTCCTCCAAACAAGAATTCACGCAGAATAATATATCACACAACCCCGCACAATGCAATGATTAAATAAAACAATATAAAAAACGGCTTGAAATCAAACGATTTCAAGCCACCCGAAACCAATGTATATTATTCCCACTCTTCTTATGAAGCTTAACTTAACACATTTCGTTTAGTGATTATTGCTTCGTATCCTCTTGATTATCTAATGTATTCGTATTATCCTGACTTAAAAAGCTCCTATTATCATTTTGTTATCGAGGTTGATAACAAGAATAGTAACATCGTGGATAATAACAAGTGGTATATAGGTATTATAAAGATAAAGAGACTTATAACTTTCTTGCAATAGGTGCAACAATACCATCAAAAATGGCACTATCGCATATTCCGATTTTATTTGCAAGAAAAGTTAATCATCTTTCCACCTCTTTAATTTTAATTTATTCGTATTATATCACAAAACACAGAGAAATGCAATATATAGATTATTATAAAACGGCGGCAAGGAGATAATTCACTCCCTGCCGCCGTTAACATTATGCGAATATCAATTTTGCTTATTGACAATTATCTCGTCAACCTTTCAAGTGCCTCATCCTGCGTAGCAACAAAGAACACATCCTTGCCTTTATTACTCTCGTAAATAAAATCCTTCAGCGGCTTGCTTGTATAGTGAGAATAATCTCCGAAGATGGCGAGTTTTGCTTGATAGGTGATGAATTTTTCGAGCATCTCGCCCGCAAGACCTCGACTAAGGATAAAGAAGTCATCGGCTACGGCACTTTTTTCAATGGCAATCAGATTTGTGCCTACCTCATATTTAGCGGTCATAATGAGGTCAAGTGCCGATTGCACATCGGTCAATACTTTTTCAGCTCCCGTGATCACGGCAACCGTTTTTTCATTTCTTATAAATTTCTCAACATTCATTTTCTGTTTCTCCATTTGTTATTTCACGATTGGCAGTTTCCTCCTGCAATATCCTGCGAACCGCCTCTTTCAATTTTGCATTAGCCGACGATGACGGATCAAAGCACATCGAAAGAAACGATGATAATTGCGTGTCCTCTAACGGCTTCGGCTGAGCATCGTACAACTGTCCATGCGGCTCGTCACATCTTCCGAAAATATAATCCAACGATACATTGAAAAAATCCGCATACTTCATCAACACACCGTAAGGCGGAAAGGATTGAGCGTTTTCATAGCGAAAGATGGCAGGCTGATCTAAATCAAAAACAGCCGCAAGCCTTGCTTGTGAGACGTGTATCCATTCTCTCAGCTCGGTCAATCTATGTGCAACAATGGCAGGTTTCTTTTCCATAATATTCTCCCATAATCGTGATAATATAAATATTATATACGAAATTTATATTATTGTCAATACGCATAATGAATTAACGGCAGGGATTTTTATCTCCCTGCCGCCGCTGACGTTATGCGAATATCAATTCTGCATTTACAATTTCTGTGGCTCTGCTGCGGATATTATTCATACGACCAACCCACTCCATTTGATTATCCGCTTTGAGTTTTTCCGTCACTCCCTCACGCTCTGCCATCTGTTTTACGAGCCGAAAAACATATCCTCAGCCTGCTTGTCGATCTCGGTAAGGTGGTCATTGAGTTTTCCGGTGGTGAGCAAATTGGTGTATAAAACCTTCCGGTTTTGCTTTAGATACCGTAAATGCCGCTGCCCCCATAAGCCGATTTCGGTTTCTTTTTCGGGTGGTAATTGCAGATCGGGCAGATAATAATCGCCTTGCAAAGTGTAGCGGATGCCGGTTCTTTCGTCTGTGAAATGCTGTTTCATTGTGTGTTCCTACCTTTCATAATTTCTATTTTTTGAGCGTTGCCCACGCTCTTGGGGTTGATTTTTGGGTGCAGGAATCGGCTCATACATAATGCTCTTTTCCTGCTTTTTGAAGCGTTCAAGAATACCGTCTATAAATTCCTTAACCGCTTTCGGAGCTGCTTTTAATGCTTCAAGGTATGGGCGGCACTTCTCAGTCAGCTCAGATAACGCTTCCTTCAGCCGAGAAACTTCCGACTGTAACGACCATATTTGCCGTGACAAATATCGGTTTTGGTCTTGCAATTTTCGCACCTCGGACTCTGCCGAGTAGCTACGCTTCGCAAGAGAAGTCAGCTTCTGATAGTCCTCTGCCGACACGGTGTATTTTCCCGTGAGAGATTTTTTGCCGGAATTGTCTATCTCCATAAAAGTCATTGAAGCGGTTTTCTTGTCATCATAACGCACCTGCACATCGGCAATTTTCTCTTGCAGATCGGACAGCCGCTTTTGATCCTGCTTAATTTTGTGTTCAAGCGAGGTGAGATTTTCAGCGGTGCTGCCACGCTCTCCACGGCTAAAACCGTTAAAGCCTGCACTCTGCATATGCTCATAAAATTTGTCTTGCAGAACACTGTAGGAAGCGTGATAAACTTGTTTCCCTTTGCTGTTGAGAATGGGATTTCCGTCTTCGTCAAGTGCTTTTTCGGAACGCCATTTCTTTGAATGGCTTACTTGATGAATGACCTCTTTGACCGTTCCCACAAGTTCGGGGCTCTTGCACCGCTTTGACCAACGGACTTCTTTATCCACCACCGGCAATGCCATAATGTGCAAATGGTAGTGATAAATCGGTCTGCCGTATTTCTCGGTCATTGCTACGTTCAGCTCGTCAGCGTGCATTACGGCTGAAATAATATTGTCCTTGCCGTATATTTTTTCTGCAAAGCGGAACGCTTCTTCATAGAATCTGCAAGCAAAATCATAGCCGCCGTTCTTCTCAAAATACTCGGTGTTGACATCCATAATCATCTCGTCAAAGACCTTCGCATCGGGTTTCAAGCCTTTCAGCGATACCGTTTCTGCGGCAATCATTTGGTCGAGATATTCATTATAGGTCAGCTCACCGCAACCCTTAAAGCTAACGTTCATCGGGGTACGGGAGAGGTCAACGTTCATATTTTCATAACTCTCGTTTTTGCGTTCAATGTGTCGCTCAAACTTGCCGACAGATGCTCTCGTTCGGGTTTCCACACGAGCGACACTAAAATTTTCCTTCGCCATCTTCTCACTTCCTTTCCATAGGCGAAATTTTGGAGAGCCGCTGTTACACAACTTTTTCAAAGTGTGTAACCCACTATGACACTTTCAGCAATTCTGCTGCAAAGATGTCGTGGGCTCTCCGAGGGGGGTGTAGGGCGTTGCCCTGCTTACTGCGGTAAGCACCCAGCAGAGCTGCCCTTTGAAAATGGCACCCTGCACCCCGCCGAAACTTTCGTATTGCTCACTACCACCCGAAAAAGAACATTGCAAGATTGCGAAAGTCCCGCACCTTTGCAATGTTGCAACCTTAAAAGTTGCCTGCTTCTTTTTCATCGGGTAGTTCCCAATACCATTGACTGCCTTCCTTAACAGACCGCACCTTCAGCGTTTTCTTCGCTTCGTCAAGCACTCGTTTGGAGATACCCAAATTCTGTGCTTTCTGCAGCACGATTTGTTGCGGATACTTCCCATCGGAAAGGCAGTCAACGATAAGGCTTTCAGCCATATCGGACTTCTTCTCACGGCTGACACCGCTGAGAAGATCGTCGATAGAAATATCATAATGACCGAGCCATCGAAACCCGTTAGCTTCGCTCAGTTCAAAGGCGATAGGTTTACCCTCCGGTGCAAGTGATGACTTTTGATGTGCTGCTACACGCACCTCCGGCTTGTCCTTTACTCTGCCGACCACAAGGACGCTTCGAGCCGTTGCTTGAAAGTCAATAGAGCCAAGACCTCTATAATTGGATTTGTTCCCCTGTGCCTTGTTCAAATGCCCTACAAGGATAATCGCACAGCGATATTTCTCTGCGATCCTGCCAAGTTGGGAGAGAATATTTCTGACTTCGTTTGCTCGGTTCATATCGACCTTTGCGCCGATATACGCCTGCATCGGATCTAAGATGATTACCCTTGCTCCCGTTTCGGCAATAGCCTTTTCTACACGCTCGTCAAGCATCGTAAGCGCAGCTTCGGATTCGTCTATCACCTTAATCTGTGCGCAGTCTGCATTGCCTGCAAGCAGGCGGGGCTTGATGGTATCACCAAGTCCATCCTCTGCGGTCTGATAGATGATTTTGATCGGCTCACGTGCGGTATCGTCGCAGGGGAGTTTTTCTCCCCTTGACAACAGCGCCGCCAACCGTAAAATCAAGGTCGTTTTACCTTCGCCGCCGTCACCGTGAATGATTGTCAGTTTCCCGTATGGGATATAGGGATACCACAACCATTCCACTTCCTCGACGGCAACCTCATCCATACTGATGATTTTAAGTTCTGCCATAGGCATTACCTCCTTTCAATTTTCATCAAAACTATTGAAATTGAAGGAGAAGTCGGTTATAATATGAGCAGTACATTTTTGAGAAGGCTGTTCCGTATCTGCGCCAACAGATACATTGGGAACAGTCTTTTCGGTTTTATACGCCAACGCCGCCGTCTCCTTTCATTCCATATAAGGTGGTGTTTATCTGCTCAATGGTGTCGAGCAGTTCATCGGTTACGTTGCCGCCGCTTTCGATACGCTTCAGTTCTGAAAGAACAGTGGCAAGCTCATTGCGAAGTGCCTTATACACTCTCGGATTACCGACTACCTTTATTTCCTGCTGCAAGGAGCGAGAACAAAGGTAGTCTTGTTTCGTCAGTCCCGACAGCCTTACGTTCGTATCGAGCTGATCGGCTTCTTCGGGAGACATACGGAAAGCAACGGTTTTGCTTCTCCAACGGTTGTGATGGTCAAGATTTTTAGCAGACATTGGTTATATCCATCCTTTCATAATCTAATTTCTTTGCCATTTCCACTTGCTTTGATGGAAACAGATGTGCGTATCGGTAGGTTATCTCAATGCTTTCGTGTCCTACACGGTCAGCGATTGCCACCGCCGAAAATCCCATATCAATTAAAAGGGAAATATGGCTGTGTCTGAGATCGTGAATACGAATACGCTTTACCCCTGCGGCTTTTGAGCCACGCTCCATCTCTCTGCTCAAATAATGCTTTGAGATATTGAAAATGCGGTCTTTTTTGCCCACACCGTAGAGCATACCGAGATAATCCTGCATTTCTTCACAAAGAAACTGCGGCATTTTAATGGTACGGTTGCTTTTCTTGGTTTTAGGTGTGGTAATCACATCCCGCCCTTTCAAACGCTGATAGGATTTGTTAATGGTAAGCGTACCTTTTACAAAATCGAAATCGGCAGGGGTTAATGCCAACAGTTCGCCTTCACGGATGCCGCACCAATATAAAACCTCAAAAGCATAGTAGGAAACGGGTTTGTCCATCATTTCATCCGCAAACTTTTTATACTCGTCTTTTGTCCAAAACTTCATTTCCTTGCGTTCCTCTGTGCCCATATTTCCGGCTTTGGAAGCGGGGTTGGAACGAAGGTCATAGTGTCTGACAGCGTGGTTAAAAATGGCGCTGAGTTGATTGTGGACGGTCTTGAGATAGGTCTGCGAATATGGCTTGCGGTTTTCGTCACGGTAGGCAAGCAGTTCATTCTGCCACGCCATAACATCCTTCGTGGTTATCTCGCTGATAATTCGCTTTGCAAAGTAAGGCATAATCTTGGTTTCCACGATATGCTCTTTGGTCAGCCAAGTGTTTTCTTTCAAGCGGGGCTTAATATCGTTTGCATAAAGCTCAAAGAAGGCTTCAAAGGTCATATCCATATCGGCGGCGTTCTGCTGCTGAAAGGTACGCTCCCATTCGACCGCTTCTTTTCTTGTTTCAAATCCTCGCTTGCATTTCTGCTTGCGTTCGCCCTTCCAATCTAAATATCGGGTAAGGACATACCAAGTGCCGTTGTCGCTCTTGTATACCGGCATTTATATCACCACCTTTCCATTGTGATAAAGTCTTTCGTAGAAATACTCTCGGTTGATGCGCCCTGCGATTGTTATGAAGCCTTTAGCTTTTAACTCATCGTTCAACTGTCTTATGACCTTATAGGCGAATGAAGTTGAAACTTCGAGGACTTCTGCGACTTCTTCTACTCGCATAAATTTGTTTTCCATTCTGATCTTCCTTTCTTAATAGTAATTGTGATTTGTGCTGCCGTTCTGCCGTCACAAGTTCCTGCAGGCATTCCCACTTGTCGATGGGCGCTGTGCAGTCCCCTTACGGAGCGCTCGCTTCCTTTCGGAAGGTCTTGGCGGTTTGTGCTTGATCGGACGGTCATTTAATTTTCTGCAAATACACTAACGGTATTTGTTTAACCATTATACCAAGCAAATTCCGTTAAGTCAAGAGGTTTGCAAGAAAATATTTAACTTTTTTGCTTTGGTTATCTTGACAACACCCAAGCGTATATGCTATACTATGTTCACAGTACATAGATTGGAGAAGATAACTATGGCAATCGGTGAAAGAATACGTTTTTTGCGTAACCTAAAAGGTATGACTCAAAAGTGGCTCGGTATTGCTGTCGGTTTTCCCGAAAAGACCGCCGACATTCGTATGGCTCAATATGAGTCCGGCTCAAGAACACCCAAAGCAGATTTAACGCAATCGCTTGCACAAGTATTAGAGGTTTCGCCTTTGGCTTTGACCGTACCGGACATTGACAACGAACTCGGTCTTATGCATACGCTTTTTACATTAGAGGATATTTACGGCTTCAAGATCGACAAGGTGGATGATGAAGTTTGTATCCGTCTTGACGGCAGAGTAGGTAACAACGCTTCTATTCAGAAATACTTTGCTGCTTGGCAGAAGCAGGCTGAAAAGTATAGAAACGGCGAAATCTCCAAAGAGGAATACGACCGTTGGCGTTATAACTATCCTAAGTTCGATACCGAAAGCGGATGGGTTAAAGTCCCTTCACAAGAACTCAGCGATGCAATGGTCGAAGCCTTCAAAGACCACTTAAAAGACAAATAAAGACGACAAAAAGCCCTTAACTGCGTTATCCACAGTTAAGGGCTTTCATCGTCTTATAATACGGTTACATCAGTCCCAATCCACACATTGTTTATTCTGATAACCTGCAAACCATACGGGGTATAGAATAAAGGGTGCTTCAAAGGGTGTTATCAAATTGTTATCAAAAGGGGTGGTCGAAGTCCGAAAACCCTTGATATTACTGGGTTTTTGAGCCTTCGTTAATTATTCCCACTCACTTAGTTTTGATATTTAACTTGTGAAAAGGCACGTAAAATAAGGGTTTCTGAGGGGTCGAAACTGAAATTTTCAAGTTTTTTACCTAGAAATCGTATCAATCACAGTATCACAGAACAAAAGCACTAACCCCGGCGGATTCACACCCACCTGAAACACTCTGTATTTACAATTGCAAATGAATTGTAGCACATATAAAACGATATGTCAATACTTTAAAGCGGTGAAGTTTTTATATCTATAAAATATCTATCTTCTTTTCTTGGTAACACATAATATTATAGCAGAAAGAGAAAATCCAGTATTATTTTTGTGAATTATTTATTTTTGAACAACTCAATTATAAAATCACATAATTGATCAAAGATACAGGGATCGCCTGCTAATAATATCGTGGCCAATAGAGACACGACACCAACTATAAAAGTCCATTTTACAATTCGATAATTGTATCTACTTTCAATTATCTTGGCATTTTCATCAAAATGAGAATACACAGATTCCATTAAACCATACTTATCTTCAATGTTGTAAAGAATTCCTTTATAAAGGTGTTCATATGAATAGTGTGATGCTAATTCTGGATTTTTTTCACCAAGTAGGTTAGTAAAAAACTGATTGTATTTTTTGAATTTGTATGTAATTTGTTCTTCTGATAGTTTTTTAGAATTTAATTCACGAAACAATCGACGGTAGAAATACAATTGTTTTTCTACATCCAATTTGATATCTAAAAGCGAATTAAATCTACCTTTACGATATGCATTTCGATTGACTTTTCGTTGCGATTCATAAATTAACTGCGAAGCTTGTTTAATTATTCCTTCCAACAAAAAGTAATCCGCAGTTTTTTTACAAATAGCTTTCTCTATATCAAGAAAAGCATATAACCCATGATCACTTTCGAATTGCTTTGCATCCGCTATTATCTTTGAATTATTTAAAGGTTTTATATCATATGACAAAACCGAAGGAATAAAATAAGTTTTATGTTTTTCACAATATTCTATATTACCGTGACTCCTTAAGGATAGTAACTCTAACATCTTTTCTTGTTTTTTATCAAGAGTTTCTGATGCATATATCTCTATACTCGGTGGAATGTTTTCCCATGTAAAAAAGAAAGAGTGGACATATTTCGATAGTAATTCCCAAAACAGCGCTTTTAACTCTAAAATATAGTCCTCAATCACATAGCTTTTGGCATCATCGCCTAAGTCAAAACACTGACAACCTGCAAAACTTTTTTTCTTCCACCACTTATCGTTGGAAATGCAAACAACATCTTTATATACCTTTGCTTTCAATATTTCCTCTAAATCTCTGTTTGCTTTTGCATTGACGTGAAGTACATACCGAATGATGAAGAATGATTCGGTAAGACCGATAGTTTCCAAACAAAAATACTCAAAGCGGCTACCTAACGCAGTAGAATCTTTGATTCCAAAATTATCAAGATTATACCAACTGCCTGATACTCTTGTAGACGCCATCTTAATAAATGCATCGTTAATGTCTTTTTGTGAACGATTGAACATTGAATCATTAGAAAAGGTTGCTTTGAAACTTAAGTATTTATCCTTAAAATCCTCGAGATATTCTTTAGGTATTAAATCATATACAACGAGTTTCTTTAAAGTAAGATCCTTTGAGGTTAGACAAATACTTTCAGATAAGCATTTCTTCTCAAAAGAGTTTGGTTTTCTATTTCTACTTCCCCAATAATATTCCAAACAACGATACCATGACTTTTTATTGCCGAGCTTTTCGAGATGGAAGAATTTTATAAATCTGTATTTGAAGCGAAGCAGATTGTCAAGTTTTCTATCATTTGGTGTTATTCTGTTTCTTGAAAACTTGTTGTTAAACAAGAATTCCTTTCCCTGCATGGTTTTTACTGTTTTCATATATTTTCAAAATCACCTCCGCCTAATCAATGTTTTCCTTAATTATTTGATCGTAGTAGCAAGTAAAGGAACAATAATACTTGCCACTTGTATGCCTTGTTCAGCAACCCACTTAAAAAAGTCTTTTATTTTAGACCAACGCTTACCTTTTGATTCTTTCGACTCCATGATGTCTTTGAGTTCTTGTATTTTTGCAAGGACTTCTTTTTCTTGAGCATCGGGAAGGCACGCATCTTCAACTTGTCTAACAGCGTTTTCAAATACTATTGATATATCGACAGCCGTATTTGCAGAAGCGGTGGCTGATATTGAAGGATTGTTATTGATAACTACAGAAGGGGCAGATGCTTTCTTTGTTGATTCCTTTTTGCCTTCTAAAACCTCCTGCGCATATATACGCAATTTGCGGAGAATGCCCTCAACAACAGTATAGTCGATTGAATTTTCCTCTTTAAATCCCCATTCAATATCCACATCGGTTTTAATTGCTCTTGTGGCAACAGCGATGATTGACTTGTCCAATTTTATATAATCACCGTATGAGTAAAATACCTTTGATATATATTTTTGAATTGCTTCGTAAGAATGCTCTATATGTTCGCCCTCAAAAATCAACTCTAATACATCTGAAATTTGAGCAGCTTTTGGATCTAAAGCAAGCATGCCATTTAATACGGATACAATATCATCTATATCCGCAAGCATTTGCTCTTTAGTGATTTCCATGTCATATGCGAAATGATTTGAGATATTTAAATAAGGGGACTTATAAAGCTCATGGAAAAAGTTTTCCAAAGAAGAATCAACTCGGCTAATATCCGTAGGCGTTGGCTTCGTTTTCAAATTTTCCAACTCGCTTATGGTAGCTTTTATTTTTTCTATTTGTTGTAATGTCATGTTTTCACCCCATCGGCTTAGTCATAGATTCTATAAATGTCTTTTCATCCTCAGCCAAGCTTTGAGCATAATCCTTTACCTTTTCTGCGATTATTTTTGCGCCTTGTGTCTGCAAAAAGTTCTCGGCGTTGATGTAGGATTGCTCAACTGTTGTCG
>JBGVFJ010000025.1:0-33875 GCA_045121005.1 Acutalibacteraceae bacterium | reverse complement strand
ATAGTATTTCTAACATGTAGCCTCGTCTTCGCAGATATGACCAGTCAAAAACGGATTGTTTCTGACAAGCTCAGCTTTATATATTTTGCAACAGGGACTAACAAGAACAATTGTCACTGTGGAGTCAATCATTTTTTTGCAAGCATTATATCCTGTTAAAATTTCAGTTGAAATAGCAGATTCATTTGCTTCAAACACAGGAACAGTATTTTCTTCAAATTCAAAATAATCACAGCAGGAAATGTCTGCACTATTTTGGAGGAGATTGTTATACAAAACTTCAAAATAATTTTCTGCAATCACATCATCTGAATCAACGAAGGCAATGTATTTACCAATAGCTTTTTCTACTCCATAATTTCTGGTATCGCCGGCACCACTGTTTTGTTTATGATACACCTTGATCCTTGAATCCTTCTTTGCCCAATTGTCGCATATGATACCGCTGTTATCACGGCTTCCGTCGTCAACAAGAATTATTTCAAGATTCTTATATGTCTGTGTTACAATGCTTTCAACACATCTGTCAAGATATTTTTCAACATTGTAAACCGGAACTATTACTGAAATTAGCGGATTCATAGCAATCCCCCTAAGAAAATATAACTTATTTTACAACAAAATACGATATATTGCAAGCGATTTATTAATATGTAAATTTATGTTTTGATTATTTGTTCATTTTGCTGATTTTGGAAAAAAGATTAGCTTTTCAATTGCTCTTTAAATTTATTTGTGATAAAATGGTTTCGTTAATAAGGTGGGTAACCGCCGATAAAGAAATGAGGAATTTTATGAACACTAAACGCGTATGGTTCAAGGTTATGAGCTTGGTTCTTTGCGCAATGGTTCTGAGCTCGGGTTTTGTTGCTTATGCAGGTGATAACGATGTTTACATCGGCGGCTATTCAATCGCAAACCCATATGAAAATATTGATTGGAACACAGTCAATCAGTACAAAGCCGCACTTCACACTCACACCAATGCAAGTGACGGTGATGACAAATTGTCGGATTCAATCCAGCGTCACTATGAAACAGGCTTTGATGTTGTGTCAACAACTGACCACAGCGTTGTTAACTATAGCTGGACTGACACCGAAAAAGCAGCAAATCTTGTAACATCTGCTATGGCGCTTGTGGGCAAAACAGACGGAGAAATTTCTTATCTTAAGGCAACAGGCGGCGCTTTCTCAAACGGTGTTGCTTATGAGGTTGTTAACCGCGGCGGTGACGATTTTGTTGTAGCTGCTGACGGCAGAGAGATTATGAGAATTCCCTATGGTGTTGAGCATAATGCAGTTTCTGTTAACGCTCACGTTAACGCTTGGTATGCCGATTACAATCGTATTTTCCCCAGTGACTACGATGATGCTATCAGAAGCGTTGACAAAAACGGCGGTGTATCTGTAATCAATCACCCCGGTGAATATACTCAGGCACGTTATGAGCTTCTTGAAGACGATGCTTATGACATGGATAATCTCACTTACAGATACTATATCAACAAGTTCTACGGTTATATCGACAAATACGATTCCTGCATTGGCATTGATATCAACAGCAAAGGCGACGGCAGAACAAGACACGACAGAAAGCTTTGGGACGTTATGCTCGGTATGGCTGCCAAAGAGGGCTCAACTGTTACCGCTATTGCAACAAGCGATGCTCACCAGCTTGATAAAATCGACACAGGCTCAACTGTTGTTCTTGCTCCCTCGTTGACAAATGCAAATGTTAAGAGCGCACTTCTCAACGGTGAAGTTTTTGCTCAGAGCACATGCATCAGCAACTGCCGCGAGCTTGAGCAGATCGCTGCAGGTATCAAGAATTATTACGGTGAAACAGACCTTTACAAGGAAATTTACGATATCACAGTTCAGTACAATGCAGAGCGTGAAGAAAAGCTTGCAGAGGGTGATGACGGTCAGGTTGGCATCGGCTGGGATTGCCTTGATGACGAGGGCTATGTTACTGCCGCTACAAGACCTGTAATCAACTCAATCAAGGTTGACGATGCAGAAGACACAATCACAATCGACACAGACAACGCTCTTATCATCCGTTGGATTTCAGACGGCAAGCTTATTGCCACAACAAAGGCTGATGACACAGCATTTGACCTTAATGATTATGCTGATGAAATTAACGGCTACGTCCGTGCAGAGGTTTTCGGTGAAGGCGGAATCGTTTATACTCAGGGCTTCACTCTCAACGCTGAACTTGCAGAGGGTGACGGCTGGGATGTTATCTTCGATTTAGGTTTCCTTGATTTCATCTTCGCAATGCTTGATAGATACGTTGGTCTTCTTGGCAGAATTCTCGGTAACCTGTTTTAATCAATCAAGGCCTCCGCTTAGTCGGAGGTCTTTTTGCTTTTTGAAACCCATTGCAACGCATTGTTGCGTGACTTTTTAATATAAATGTGTAATAATGTAGCCAAGGAGGTGACCTGATATGGCGAAGATTTCCAAAAACATCAAAAAATTGCGAAGCGAAAGAAAGCTGACTCAGGACTTACTTGCAGAAAAAATAAACGTCACGAGGCAGACGATTTCAAGCTGGGAAAATGACAGAACTCAACCGGATATTGATATGCTTGTGTTGCTTGCAAATGCATTTGATATCGGAGTTGAAGAGCTGATATACGGCGAAAAAAGAAATGTTGGTCTTGAGGCACCCAAACCTGACCGCAGACGGTCAATGATTATCGTTTTTGCAATTCTCGGTTCACTTTTGACGGCTACGGGTCTGGTGATTGTTCTTGTTTCGTTCTGGGATAGAATTCCTGAGGCTTTTCTCGCGGTTCTGAGCTTTATTCCCTTTTTGCTGGGCGCAGGTCTTGCGCTACGAACTTACGCAAAAAAACCAAACAGTATCGGCTGGTGTGAGGGCTCTTCCGTTGCGTGGGTTGCAGGTCTTGTGGCAACTTTTTGGCTTATTGTTTCTTTGTTTGGAATAGACCTGAACTTCAATGCTGTTTATATCGGACTGGCTGTGATGATTTTGCCCATAGCTTTTTTAATGAACGCAGCTTTTCCGATTATAGCGTATTATGCAATAACCACCGTATATATTGATGGAAGCGTCGGAAATTATAATGCGTTCAATTTTATTGCGGGAGTGTTATTGTTTCTTGCGGGTCTTACCTTTGTCTTGACAAAGGCTTCTGATGATTACAGACGAAAAATATCCTTGTGGACTGTTATTGTTTCATCGTCTGTTATTCTCATCTTCTGGACGATAACAAGCACCGAGTCAAATGAAGACACGTCTGTTCTTATTCTTGTGTTGGGTATTTTAACCGCGCTTTATTCTGCAGACAATGGCGAAAAAACTGCTTATCCTTTCAGATACATCTGTGTTCCGTCAATTGCGGTTATAATGTGCCTATTGTGTATTAACACAAATAACCTGCTCTTGGGAGGATATTTCCACGGAGATAACCCACGTTTGCTTTTCCCCGGTATAGCTCCATTTGTGAGTGCTGTTCTGTTGGCTGTAGGGATTTACGCAGGAAAAAGGGGATTCAGAAAAAATTCTGCTAAAACTGCATTTGTTGTGTTGTCTTCTTTGACTGCCGCAATATGCACCGTGTGTTCTGTTTTTAGTGAGTTTTTATCCTATGACAGTGTTGATTATCTCAACCTCATTATGACGCTTGTTTCTCTTGGAATCAGCATCACGATAATAATTTCAGGCATCAGAAAAGCAAAAATGCTGACAGTCAATTTAGGTATTATTATGCTGTGTTTCCTCATTTATTTTACAATTTTTGCAGGAAGATTTGATGTTTTTTACGGCGGCATTGCCTGCATCGTTATGGGCGGAATACTTTTGCTTATAAATTATAAGCTGGCAAAATCCTTCAAGAGAACGGAGGGTGATGAAAATGCGTAAAGCAAAGCCGATTTTGATAGTGCTTTCAGTTCAGCTTTTAATTGCCGTTTCATTGGCTTTGATAAACCCCGTGAGTGATTATATAGTCCGCACCAAAGGAACGGAATATACTTTTGCAACCGAGGCTGCAGGGGTTTACGGAGATTATGAAGATTTTGTTGAAATTCAGTGTCCCATAAAGCACAGCTTTGATAAAGAGCAGGCTTATGATTATTATGACAAGCAATATGCAATAATTGAAACAGATGAAAACGGACTTTCATATATCTCTGCTTTGACTGATAATCCGCCCGAAAGCGGCGACTGGTTAGGAACGGAAAGGGATAGCTTTCATCACTATAATTGGTATAATAAAAGGATTGATTATAACCTTTACAGAATAGCTGAAGGATCTACTGATTTCTTGGCCGCAAAGATATCGGGGCTTTCAGATGAGTATGAAATAACAGTCAGCGTTTTTGTTTATAAAGGCAAAGCGGTGCTCAATGAGATTATGGTGAACGGAGTAGAAATTGAAGAGTTTTTGAACAAATTAGAAGAATAAATAATTACGGGTTGTTTCGTCTGAAACAGCCCGTAGCTTTTAGATATTTATAGCATTTTCTCCTGCCGCCATTCCGCTTGACCAGGCCCATTGGAGGTTGAAACCTCCGCAGCCGCCGTCAACGTCAAGCAGTTCACCTGTTGCAAAAAGTCCTTTTATTTTGAGGGATTCAAGTGAATCAGCGTCAAACTCAGTCACATCTGCGCCGCCTCTTGTAACCTGAGCGTTTTCAAAGCCTTTGGATGATGTGACATACACTCTGAAATTTTTGCAAAGCTCACAGATTTTGTTGAGGTTATCTTCGCTTATTTCATTTATGGGAGTGTTGTCTTTAACATAGGCGCATTTAATAAGTCCCTTGCCGATTTTCTTGGGCAAAAATCCGCCCAAAAGATTTTCACTTTTCAGCGTGGGGTTCGCTTCAATAATTCTGTCAACCCTGGTGCGGATTTCTTCTTTTGAGAATGCAGGCACCAGGTCAATTACAACACTGCACTTTTTATCTTTGAGATGGGAACACAAAATTCTCTGTGCATCCATTGTTGCAATGCCCGAAAGTCCGTATTCCGTAAAAAGAATTTCACCCTCCGCTTTGCCGATTTCTTCATTTTCGGCAAAGATTTTTATTTTGCCCTTTACTCTGATTCCCTTGAAAGAACGGACGATTTTATTGTCGCTGACGAGTTGAACAAGGGCGGGCAGGGGAGTGTTGATTTTGTGACCGAGCTGAGTGAGGAGCTCAAATCCGCTTCCGTCTGAGCCTTGTGTCGGTGAAGCCTTACCGCCGCAGGCAAGGATGACCTTTTTTGCTCTGTGGCGCCCGCCGAGAACAAAAAAGTCACCGTTCTTTTTTATGTCTGTTACCTTTTCGTCTGTAATGACGGTGATGCCGAGGCGCTCGCATTCAAAGCGCAAAGCATCAACCACCGAGGCGGCAGTGTTGCTCATAGGGTAAACTCTGCCTTCAGTGTCGGTAACTGTGTAAAGACCGAGAGAATTGAAAAATTCCAATGTTTTTTCAACGTTAAATTTATTAAGTGCAACCGAAGCGAACTCTTTGTTATAATAGTCGTGGTCAAGTGCATTTTTGTTTGTGAGGTTGCATCTTCCGTTGCCGGTGGCAAGAATTTTTTTGCCCACAACGGGCATAGCTTCAATAATTGCAACTCTGATGTCGGGATTTTTTCTTTTGGCAGAAATTGCTGCCACGGTGCCGGAAGCCCCTGCACCCAAAACAATAATGTCGAACATTTTTATCACCTACATAACTATATCACAAAAATGAACATAAATCAAATTTTCTGCATAAACAACCTCAGTTGCTTATATTTATTAGCAGGGGGGATAAGCTGTGCAGAATCTATTGAAAACAAAAAGCGGTGCCGACTCAACAGCAGAGCTGGACAGAATAAAAGCTGAACTTTATTGCGCCACAAATGAATTCAACAATGTGAGCGATGAACTGCAGGTAAAAGCGGCAATTTTCAGGCTTTGCGAGCTTGAAGCAAGGCGGGATATGATTATAAGGGGTGTTCGCAAGTGATATACATAATTGCTTTTTTCGGTGTTATATGCGGTGCTGTTTCACTTGTGAGTATGAAAAAAAGCGGTCATTTTATTAAGAGCGTTTTTCTTACTGCGGTGCAGGGATTCACGGCTTTGCTTGCGGTCAATGCCTCAGGGCTGATGACGGGGGTGACTCTTTCACTTAATTGGCTCACTCTGGGTTCCTCTGTAGTTTTCGGCACGGCAGGAGTTATTGCCAATTTGCTCATTAAGATAATTCTTGCATAAGAAAATGAACTGTGATATAATGTTATAAGTTTAAAAGAGAGGAATGTAAAATATGAGTTACGCAGATAAAGTTTTTGTGCAAAACATAGAAGATATTCTTGCTAACGGATATTCCGATGAAAATGAAAAGGTGCGCCCTGTATGGGATGACGGCACCCCCGCCCATACAATTAAGAAATTCTGTATCGTTAACAGATATGATTTGACAAAGGAATTTCCTGTTACTACTTTGAGAAAAACAGCATTCAAAAGCTGTATTGATGAAATTCTCTGGATCTGGCAGAAAAAATCCAACAACATCCACGAGCTTAACAGCAAAATCTGGGACAGCTGGGCCGATGAAACAGGTTCCATCGGCAAGGCTTACGGCTATCAGCTCGGCGTTAAGCATATTTATCCCGAGGGTGAATTTGACCAGGTTGACAGAATGCTTTACGATTTGAAGCACAACCCTGCAAGCCGCCGCATTATGTCCAACATTTTTAATCATCACGATTTGCACGAAATGGGACTTGCTCCCTGTGCTTACAGCTTCACTCTCAATGTGTCGGGCGACACTCTCAACGGTATTCTCAATCAGCGCAGTCAGGATATGCTCACAGCAAATAACTGGAATGTCTGTCAGTATGCCGTGCTTCTTTGTATGTTTGCTCAGGTCAGCGGACTTAAGCCCGGTGAGCTTGTTCACGTTATTGCCGACGCTCATATTTATGACCGACACATTCCTATGGTTAAAGAAATCATCAAAAAAGAGCAGTTCCCCGCACCCAAATTCTGGATTGACCCCGAAGTGAAAAACTTCTATGATTTCACCGTTGACAGCTTTAAGCTGATTGATTATCAGTGCCATCCCAACGAGGGCAGAATTCCCGTTGCAATTTAAGGAGTAAAAATGAAACTTATAGTTAATGTAGACAATGAATGGAATATCGGCAGTGACGGTGACCTTGTGTTCCCCATTCGTGAGGATATGAAGTTTTTTCGTTCAACCACATCGGGAAAGGTTGTTGTTATGGGCCGAAAAACTCTTGATAGCTTCCCCGGAGGAAACCCTCTCAAAAACAGAGTTAATGTTGTTCTCACCCGTGACAAAGCCTTTGAAAAAGAGGGCGTTGAGGTTGTCAACAGCGTTGAAGATGCTCTTGAAGCGCTCAATGCTTATGACGGTGACGATGTTTATATAATCGGCGGAGCAGAGATTTATGCGATGTTTCTGGATTACTGCGATACCGCTCTCGTTACTCATGTGGACGCCGTTGCTGAAAAGGCTGACAAAAAGTTCCCCGACCTTTCGGTGCGACCTGAATGGAAGCTTTGTGAAAAGTCAGAGGAAAAGGAAGAAAACGGTATTAAATTTACTTTCTGCACATACAAAAAGATGTAAGGCGCTGAGCCTTACATCTTTTTTTAATCCAATATCTGCGCTGCTACTCTTGCTGATTCCGTTGCATCGCTGACATAGAAGTCAGCACCCACCATTTGGGCATATTCTTTGTTAAGCACGGCACCGCCTACCATAACCTTGCATTCAGCACCTGATTCTTTCAAAGCGGCAATGGTGTCTGCCATTGATTTAACGGTGGTGGTCATCAGCGCGCTGAGACCAACGAGCTTGATGTTTTCTTTTGCAACAGCATCTACCACAGCCTGCGGGTCAACATCTTTGCCCAGGTCAATCACGTTGTAGCCGTAATTTTCAAGAAGCATTTTAACAATGTTTTTGCCAATGTCGTGAATGTCACCCTTAACGGTGGCAAGTACGATTTTTCCTTTTGTGGGGGCGGTTTCACCCATAAAATCTTTTATGGTATCAAATCCGTTTTTAACAGCCTGAGCAGAAGCCATCAGCTGAGGCAAAAACAAAGTGCCTTTTTCAAACTTTTCACCCACGGCGTCAAGGGCGGGGATAAAGTGGTTGTTGATGATATCAATAGGATTTTCGGTTTTCAAAAGCTCTTTGGTGGCATCTGCCGCAAGGGCTTTTCTTCCGCTGATGATGATTGCCTTCAAATCGAGTTCGGCTGTTGCGGCAACAGGTGCAGAAGCAACGTTGCCGAATTGAGCAATAAAGTCTTCGCCTGAAATATCTTCGTTGTTGATTATCTTGTGGGCGGCAATCACTTCACGGTATTTTGCCGAAAGGGGATTGAGAATAGGCATATCAAGACCTGCACCGAAGGCTTCGGCAAGGAATGCGGCATTGATAGCCTCGCGGTTTGGCATACCGAAGGAAACGTTGCTTACACCGAGCACGGTTTTGACCCCCAGCTTATTTTTAACAAGGCTGACCGCTTTGATTGTTTCTTTAACCATACTCTGGTTTGTGGAAACCGTGAGCACAAGGCAGTCCACAAGGATGTCATCTCTTGAAATGCCGTATTTCTCGGCTTCATCAACAATTTTTTTGGCAACAGCAAGTCTTTCCTCTGCGGTGAGAGGGATGCCGTTTTCATCAAGAGTGAGAGCAACAACTGCCGCACCGTATTTTTTTACAATTGGCAGAATTGCATCCATGCTTTCTTTTGATCCGTTTACGGAATTTATGATGGGCTTGCCGTTATAAATTCTCACAGCCTGTTCAACTGCAACAGGGTCAGAGGAGTCAATCTGCAAGGGGAGAGATGACACGGCCTGAATTTCCTTTACGAGCTGTTTGAGAGTTTCAACCTCGTCAATTTCAGGCAGTCCTGCATTCACATCAAGCACATCTGCTCCGTTTTCCTGTTGAGAAACAGCTTCGTTGATAACGTAATCATAATCCTTGTTTCTCAAAGCTTCTTTAAGCTTCTTTTTGCCGGTGGGGTTGATTCTTTCACCGATGATTGCGCTGTTTTCACCGTTGAGAATAACTGTTTTTCGTCCGCTTGTGAATGCGGTGTATGATTTAATCTCACGCTTTACAGGAGCTTTGGATTTGAGCATATCTGAAAGAGCCTTGATATGCTCGGGAGTTGTGCCGCAGCAGCCACCGATAATCTGAACGCCTTTGTCAATCATCTTTTCGCAGGAGCGTGCAAAATCCTCGGGCGTTACTTTGTACACTGTTTCACTGTTTTCAATGGTGGGGAGACCTGCATTGGGCTGAACCGCCACGGGAACGCGGGAATATTCAAGCATTTTTTCAACCACGGGAAAAAGCTCATTCGGGCCGAGAGAGCAATTGACGCCAAGTGCGTCAACGCCGTATGAAGAAAGGGAAACTGCAGCGGTTATCGGGTCGGTGCCGAGAAAGGTTCTGCCGTCAGCATCAAATGTCATTGTGGCAATAACGGGGAGTGAAGAGTTTTCTTTAACAGCAAGCACCGCTGCTTTGATTTCGAGCAAATCAGACATTGTTTCAATAATAACAAGGTCTGCGCCTGCTTCGGCTCCGATTTTTACCTGCTGAGCAAAAATGTCATATGCCTCGTCAAAATTAAGATTGCCAATAGGCTCAAGCAAAGCTCCTGTGGGTCCGATGTCAAGGGCAACAAGTTCAGCACCCGATTGCTTTGCAATTTTAACGCCGTTAGTAATCGCCGCATACACATTTTCGTCACTGCCCATTTTGAGGCGGTTGGCACCAAAGGTGTTGGTTGAAATGATGTTTGCGCCTGCTTCAACATAGCTTTTGTGAATGGCAAGCACCGCATCGGGATTTTCGGAATTGAAGCTTTCGGGGAGTGCACCTGTTTTAAGCCCTGCTTTTTGCAGCGCAGTGCCCATTGCTCCGTCGGTTATATAAAATCTGTCAGGTTTAAACATTTTTATGCCCTCTTGATGTTTTGTGTAATTTCAAATGCGGTTTCAGGTTTGTTCATAGAATAAATATGAACACCGTCAACACCATTTTTCATAAGGTCGATAATCTGTTTTGAGGCGTATTCAATGCCTGCCTTGCGCAAATCATCCGGACTGTTTTCATATTTATTGAGAATGAGAATAATATCTCTGGGGAGAGAAGCTCCGCACATAAAAATCATTCTCATAATCTGTGATTTTGAGGAGATAGGCATAATTCCTGCGTGAACAGGCTTTGTTATGCCTTGCTTGCCAGCTCTTTCAAGAAATTTGTAATATGAATAATTATCAAAGAAAAGCTGGCTCAAAAAGAAGTCTGCACCGGCATCTTCTTTTTCTTTAAGATAACGGATGTCATCGTCAAGATTTTCGCAGGTTACGTGACCTTCGGGATAGCAAGCGGCACCGACGCGGAGATTTCTTTCTTTAAGCAAAGGAATAAGCTCCTTGGCAAATTTGAAGTCTGTGGGCACCTTGCCTTCAACAATGTCACCGCGAAGAGCAAGCACGCTTTTGATACCGTTTTCAACAATAGAATCAATAACGCCGTCAACTTCCTGCTTGTTTGAGTTGATGCATGTCAGATGCGCAATGGCAGGGATGCTGTATTCATTCTGTATAATTGAGGCAAGGTCAATTGTTTTGTGGCTGTTTCCGCCTCCGCCTGCGGAATATGTAACGCTGATGAAGTCGGGGTCAAGCTTGCTGAAGCCATCCATCATATTGCGGAACGAGGGGATATCAAGCTCCCCCTTGGGCGGAAAAATTTCAAATGAAACGGGACATTTACCATTTGAGTTCATATTATCAATCCTTATAATTTTTGTTGTATTCGTTTAAATAAAAATCCTGAAGCCATTGGGCGTTTGATTTGATATCAAAGCCGGAGCTGACCATATCGGAGTATCTGTTATATCTTTCATATCCGGCGGCAAGAGTAACGATTTCTTGTGCCCAGCTTTCGGCTGATTCGCTGAGCTTGACAGTTGAAACGTCATCACCTAATATGCATTGAAACGGAACAGCGTCTGAAATGAAACACCTGATTCCTGAAGACTGGGCTTCAACCAAAGTCACGGGAAGACCCTCATACAAAGATGGGAACAAAAATACATCGCTTGCGCTGAGCAGACGATGAACATCGTCTCTCAGACCAAGGAACATAACGTCATTCTGTAACCCGAGTGAGTGCACCTTTTGTTTGATTTCATCTTCAAGCTCACCTTTACCCACAAGAAGCAAAACGGAATTTTGATAAAGCTTTTTGATTTCGTTAAAAATATCAATAATAAAAGAATGATTTTTCTGCGGGTTGAACCTGCCCACGTTAAGTATGGCGAATTTGCCGTCTATGCCAAGCTCCTGCCTGAGCTGATTTCGGGCTTCGGTGGAGTATGTAAATTTTTGAGCATCAACAGCATTGTTCATCATAACAAAGCGGTTTTTGTTCTGTTTTCCGTAAAGCCAGTTGCCGGCCTCTTCACCGCAGACGAAAAGAAAGTCAGAATAGGGGAGCATCTTTTTCTTGAAGTAATCTCTGAATATAAGTTGAGCTTTTTCTTTGGGAGTCATGCTGCCTTTGACAGGGGCATTGTGTGCGTGGCATATTTTGACCTTGATGCCTCTTTTTTGCGCTTCCATAAAAGCGTAGCATCCTAACTCAGACATATGGGAATGGAGAATCCTGTATTCGGGATGCTCGTCAAAAAACACCTTGAGCATTTTTTTGTATTTGCTGAAATTCTGAGGATGAATGGGACACATTCTGTAAATGCGGCCGCCCATAGCTTCAATTTCGTCATCATACGCACCGCGTTCCTGCCGGTGAACTAAAAAATCGAACTGTACCTTTGTGCGGTCAATGTTGCGGTAATAGTTCATAACCATTGTTTCGGCGCCGCCACGGTTCATGATTGTAAAAAGATTTAAAATTCTTATAGGCTCACTCATAAAATCACCTCAATTTGTCACCATAGTATTATAATATATATGTATGCTTTTTGCAACCTCAAAAATTTTTTTAAAATTTTGCAAAAAACACTTGACTTTACCATTGAAATGTTATATTATTACTGAGCGCCAAAAAGTAGTAAATGATCCATTAGCTCAGCCGGCAGAGCACTTGACTTTTAATCAAGGTGTCCGGAGTTCGAATCTCCGATGGATCACCATCAGCACCGCAGCAAAAGTTGCGGTGCTATTTTTTTGAAAACATAAGTATTGCGGATAAGCGGTGAGGAGATTTGAACTCCAATCGTCCAAGTGCGACGGTATGCCGAAGGCAGAGGAGCACGGACATACAAAAAGGAAAAGCGACAGCTTGCTGTCGAATCTCCGATGGATCACCATCAGCACCGCAGCAAAAGTTGCGGTGCTATTTTTTTGAATCAAAGGAAAATATTACTCGCGACATTTATACAACACTTGTCTATTAACCATTGAATTACTTGATACCTTTTGATATAATACTCGGAGAAAAGGAGGTTGATTGCTGTGAAATACGAGAAAATCAGCAAATATGTTCGTTCAGGCCCTCCGGCAACAGAAAAATTTGATATGGAAAAACCACCTGTGAAACAGGCGTGGTATATTAAGCTTGCTCTTGCTCTTATTGCTTTTACAGGAAAATTGCTCTACAGAGGCAAAATCAAAAAGGTGAGAATGGAAGGTGTTAAGCCTCCTTATGTTCTTTTTTGTAATCACAACAGCCCTCTGGATTATTTTATAATGGTGTCTGCAACCGCTTTTCAGGGCGGAGTATATGCCGCAGCGCCCAATGTTTTTCTTTTTATTGAAAATCTTGTAAGAAAGCTTGGATGTATGCCCACAAGAAAATTCACAACCGATATCAGCCTCATCCGCTCAACCAAAAGAATCGTTGAGCAAGGCAATATGATGTGCATTTTTGTTGAAGCGCGTCACTGTCTTTGCGGCAAAACTGAGGTTATTCCTGATTCCGTCGGTCAGATGGCAAAGCGTTGGGGCGTGCCTATCGTTACTCTCAAAATGTGCGGTCACCACATTGCCAACCCTTTCTGGAATGTTGCAAGCCACCGCTTCGAAGTGCCTGTTGAGGCAACAATGACCCAGATTTTCACTCCCGAGGAGCTTAAATCTGCCACTGTTGAAGAAATTAACGAAAAGCTCAGAGCTCATCTTGCTCACGACGATTTCCGTTGGCAGAGCGAAAACCGCAAAAAGCTCAAAAACAAAAAACGTGCCGAGGGTCTTCACAAGGTGCTTTATCAGTGCCCCGCCTGCGGAACAGAGCACCGGATGGATTCTGAAGGTGCACAGGTTTTCTGCAAAGCCTGCGGCAAAAGATGGACACTTAACTATTACGGTGAGCTTGAAGCTGAAAACGGTGTTACCGAGTTCAAATTCCCCACCGATTGGTATGATTGGGAGCGCGAACAGGTTAAGGCTGAGATTGAAAGCGGAAACTATTATTTTGAAAGTGATGTTGTTGTTGACGATTTGCCAAACTCCGATGGTTTTGTGCGTCTCGGCAACGGCAAGCTCATTCACGATATAAACGGCTTCAGCCTTCATGGTGTCCGTGATTATGACGGTGAGCCCTTTGAAATGGTTATTCCTTCGTCAGGTCAGTATGCATGCCACGTTGAATTTAACCACAAATACGGTGATTACCGTGACTGTGTAAGCCTTAACACTCTTGATGACACATGGTTTATTTATCCCGATGCCAAGGATTTTTCAGGCACAAAAATGTCACTTGCCGTTGAAGAAATTTTCAACAAAGTAACCGCCGAAAAGAAAGCCGCAAGGCTTGCCGGAAAAAGGTAAATAACCGGAGACATTTTTTGAAAAGTGTCGGATTTATGTTGAATTTGGAAAATTGATTTGGTATACTAATCAAGATATTTTAAAAAGGGGAGTTAGGTCATGGCTAAGAAAAAGCTCAGCAAATATGTTTATGCAGGCCCTCCTGCAACCAAAAGATTTGATATGAATAAAAAGCCCGTGGTTCAGAGGAAGTATCTTCGTCCGATTATCTGGGGCTATTCAAAAATAAGAGCAATGCACCATAATCTTAAGTTCACAAAGGTGAACATTGATAAGCTCAAGGGTCCATGCGTTCTTATCTGCAACCATAACTCATTTTATGATTTTTATGTTATGAGTTCTGTCAGCAATCTTGCAGGCGGTGTTTATCCTGCTGCAGTTGACGATTTCATCGGTAGAGAAATAATTTTGCGCATCATCGGTGGTTTGCCCACCAGAAAATATACAAATGACCTCAGCCTTGTAAGAACAGCACGCCGCGTTGTCAAAAGCGGAAATCTGTTCGGCGTTTATGCTGAGGCGCGCTACTCTCTTTGCGGAAAAACCGAAGTTATTCCCGAGTCTGTGGCTCAGCTTTGCAAGTTCCTTGGTGTTCCTGTTGTTACCCTTAAGATGAGCGGTAACCACATTTACAATCCTTTCTGGAACATTGCAAGCTACCGTTTTTGCGTTCATACTGAGGCAACAATGACTCAGATTTATACAGGTGAAGAGGTGAAGAAGGCTTCTGTTGAAGAAATTCACGCCAAAATCACCGAGCATCTTGCAAACGACGATTTCCGTTGGCAGAGTGAAAACCGCGTGGCCGTTAAGAGAAAAGACCGTGCCGAAGGTCTCCACAATATTTTATATCAATGCCCTGCTTGCGGCAAGGAGCACGTAATGGATTCTAAGGGTGCTCAGGTTTTCTGCACAGCCTGCGGAAAGAGCTGGACTCTCAATTATTACGGCGAGCTTGAAGCAGATAATGGTGAAACCGAGTTCAAATTCCCCACCGATTGGTATGATTGGGAGCGTACTCAGGTCAGAAAGCAGATTGATGACGGCACATACTACTTCGAAAGCGAATGTCATGTAAACGATCTTCCCAACTCAAAGGGCTTTATCCGTATCGGTAACGGTAAGGTTGTCCACGACATCAACGGCTTCAGGCTGGAAGGTGTCCGCGATTATGACGGTCAGCCTTTCCATATGGAAATTCCTGCTGCAGGTCAGTATGCATGTCACGTTGAGTTCAATTATCGTTACGGTGATTATAAGAACTGTATCGACTTCAATACAAGCGACGATACCTGGTATGTGTTCCCTCACAGCAAGGAATTTTCAGGCACAAAGGTATCTCTTGCAGTTGAAGAGATTTACAAAAAGCTTGCAGCAGAAAGAGCAAAGTCTAAGATAGGGGATAAATAAAGAATGAAAAACAAGCCATATCCGCTTTATGATTTTCCGAAACTGGAAACATTAAAAGAGGTTATTGACTTTATTGCAAATAAATATGAGTCAGACCAAGCTTTCCGTATTCCGCGCAAAGGAAAGCAAGGGGATAAATACAGGACTTACCGGGAGTTTTACGACGAAGTGCGTAATTTCGGCACTGTCCTTTTACAAAAAGGCTTTGACGGTGAAAAAATTGCAATTCTCGGTGAAAACAGCTATAAATGGATCGTTTCATATTTTGCCGTAACAAACACCGGCAATGTGGCAGTTCCTCTTGACAGGGAACTTTCTTATCAGGAACTTGCCGATTTAGTTAACCGTTGCGGCTGTAAGGGCGTAATTTTCTCAAAGAGCTTCGCAGACTATGCAGATTATTTCAAAGAAAATTGTCCCACGGTTGAAACATACATCTGTATGAAAGAAATTCATACACTAAAGGAAGACGGAGCACAGCTTATTGCGCAGGGTGACACATCCTTTGATGATGTTAAGGTCACTCCGGATGACTTGGCTGCTATTGTGTTCACTTCAGGCACAACAGGCAAAAGTAAGGGCGTAATGCTCACTCACGGCAATATCGCAAGCGATGCTTACTGTGTCTGCCGTTATGCCACAGGTGAGGGCAGAGGCCCGCTTCTTCTTCCGCTTCACCATACTTTTTCAATCACTGCAAATGTTCTTGCGGCTTTGCTGTACGGCGGCAGAATTCACGCAATTACAAGTCTGCGCAACATTCAGCGCGATATGGTGAACGACAAAACCACCGTTATGATTGCTGTTCCGACCGCTGTTGAAATGATACATAAAAAGGTCTGGGCAACTGCCGAAAGCAAGGGCAAGGCCGAGATTATGAAAAAGGGTCTCAAAATTTCCAACTTCCTTCTGAAGCTTGGCATCGATGTGAGAAGAAAGCTTTTTAAAGAGGTTTATGAAGGCCTCGGCGGAGAGTTTGATATAATCATCTGCGGCGGTGCCCCTTTGAGCCGAAAGGCAGAGGATGATATTATCGACTGGGGCATCAAGCTCCTTTGCGGTTACGGTATCACCGAATGTGCACCGATTGTTAGTGTTAACCGTCCCGAACATTATAAACGAGGAAGTTGCGGTCTTGTTATTGACATTAACCGGGTTCGCGTTTATAATAAGGACGATAACGGAATCGGTGAAATTCAGGTTAAGGGTTCAAATGTGTTCAAGGGATACTTTAACGACGAAGAAGAAACCGCAAAAGCCTTCACCGAAGACGGTTGGTTCAGAACAGGTGACCTGGGTTATGTTGATGAAGACGGCTTCCTGTTTATCACCGGTCGAATCAAAAACCTCATCATTCTTTCCAACGGCAAAAATGTTTCTCCCGAAGAGCTTGAGGGCAAGGTTGTCGATGCAATCGACAGCATAGTTGAAGCTGTTGTTTTTGCAAAGGACGATGCCATTGCTATTGAAATGTTCCTCGATACCGAAAAATATCCAAACGCTAAAGAAGAAATCAGGGAACAGATCAACGCTTTTAACAGGCAGATGCCTGCTTATAAGAAAATACAGGAAATTATCATCAGAGATGAAGAGTTTCCGAAGACAACTACGCTTAAAATTAAAAGAAAATATGATAACAAATAAGAAAGGACTTTTATTATGAACGTTATTGAAGATTTGAAGCAGATTTTTGAAAATTTCACAGGAAACGACCTTCCCGATTTCAGCGAGGATACACTCCTCACAGCTGATATGGGTCTTAACTCATTTGAGCTTTTTGACCTCATTTGTGAAATCGAAGAGCATTTCGGCATCGAAATCCCCGACAGAGAGCTTATGAAGCTCGTTACTTTGGGTGACCTTGTAAGATTTATCGATTCAGAAGTTAACTGATTGCGAATAAAATCAAATCCGCTGAGCATCTTAAACTGATGTTCAGCGGTTTTCTTTTTTATTGTTAACCCAAACACATTATATGCCGCTTTTCTTGACAATGATTTACATATATTGTATAATAAAATGTAAAATTTGGTTAGCGGAGGATCTTTATATGCCGAAAAAAGCAAGCTACGGCAACGATACCATAACGTCGCTTAAGGGTGCCGACCGTGTAAGAAAGCGTCCGGCGGTTATCTTTGGCTCTGACGGTCTTGAGGGTTGCCAGCACTCAATTTTTGAAATTCTTTCAAACTCCATAGACGAAGCCCGCGAAGGCTACGGTGACAAAATCGTTGTCACCCGCTTTGCCGACAATTCTGTTGAAATTCAGGACTTCGGCCGCGGTATCCCCGTTGACTATAACGAAAAAGAAAAGAAGTTCAACTGGGAGCTTGTTTTCTGCGAATTGTACGCAGGCGGCAAATATAACACCAATTCCGGCGGCAGCTATGAGTTTTCATTGGGTCTCAACGGTCTTGGTCTTTGTGCCACCCAGTATGCTTCTGAATATATGGAAGCAGAAATTCACCGTGACGGCTTCAAATACCTTCTCAGCTTCAAATCAGGTAAGCCCTCGGGCAAAATGATTAAGGAAGAATACCGCCACCGTGACACCGGCTCAAGAATCAAGTGGAAGCCCGACTTAAAGGTTTTCACCGACATTGCAATTCCTCTTGAGTATTATCAGAGCATCATCAAGCGTCAGGCAATTGTCAATGCAGGCATTACCTTCATTCTCAAAAATCAGACGGGCAAAAACAGCTTTGAAACCTATGAATACCGCTACGAAAACGGTATTACTGACTACGTTAAAGAAATTGCTCAGGATAACGCTCTCACCTCTGTGCAGACATGGCAGGCAGAGCGCATCGGCCGCGACCGTGATGACCAGGAGGATTACAGAGTTAAAATCAATGCTTCTCTCTGCTTCTCCAACAAAGCTCAGCTCAAGGAATACTATCACAACTCAAGCTGGCTTGAATATGGCGGAGCACCCGAAAAGGCTGTGAGAAACGCTTTTGTTTATCAGATTGATTCATATATCAAGACCTCCAACAAATACACCAAAGCAGACGCCAAAATTAAATTTGAAGACATTGAAGATTGTCTTGTTCTTGTTATTTCCTCATTCTCCACCAAAACATCTTACGAAAATCAGACAAAAAAGGCAATCAACAACAAATTTATTCAGGACGCTATGACAGAGTTTTTCCGTCATCAGCTCGAAATTTATTTCATCGAAAACAGAGCCGAGGCAGATAAAATTGCCGATCAGGTGCTCATCAATATGCGCAGCCGAGTGAGGGCTGAAAGCACAAGGCAGAATCTTAAAAAGACAATGCAGACAAATATGGATTTCACCAACAGAATCCAGAAATTTGTTGACTGCAGAAGCAAGGATACCGATATCAGAGAAATTTTCATCGTGGAAGGTGACTCAGCTCTCGGTGCCTGCAAGCAGGCAAGAAACGCTGAATTCCAGGCTGTTATTCCCGTCAGAGGTAAAATTCTTAACTGCCTTAAAAGCGAATATGAAAAGATTTTCAAAAATGATATCATCACCGATTTAATCAAGGTTCTTGGCTGTGGTGTTGAGGTTAAGTCAAAGTCAAGCAAAAATCTTTCATCCTTCAACCTCGATATGCTCCGCTGGAGCAAGGTTATTATCTGTACCGATGCCGACGTTGACGGCTTCCAGATCAGAACACTTATTCTCACAATGATTTACCGCCTGATGCCCACTCTCATTCAGGAGGGCAAGGTTTTTATTGCCGAAACACCTTTGTATGAAATTAACACAAAGGATCAGGTGTGGTTTGCTTATGACGAAAAAGAAAAGGCAGAGGCACTCCAAGAAATCGGCGATCAGAAATTCACCATTCAGCGCTCAAAGGGTCTTGGTGAAAATGACCCGGATATGATGTGGCTCACCACAATGAATCCCCAGACAAGACGACTCGTTAAGGTTGAACCTGAGGAAGCCGAGCGCACAAGCGAAATTTTTGACCTGCTTCTTGGCGATAACCTCGCAGGCAGAAAACAGCACATAACAGACAACGGTCATCTTTATATTGATATGACCGACTTAAGCTGAAAGGGGGAGGCACTATGGCAAAGAAAAAACAGACAAAGCCCGTTCAGAATGACGGTCTCAATCCCAACGCTCATATTCTCGGCGCAGGTGTGGTTGTTCAGCAGCCCATTACTCAGACGCTTGAAACCAACTATATGCCTTACGCTATGAGCGTAATTATGTCCCGTGCAATTCCCGAAATTGACGGTTTCAAGCCCTCTCACCGTAAGCTTCTTTACACAATGTATAAAATGGGTCTTCTCACAGGCCCCCGCACAAAGTCCGCCAATATCGTCGGTCAGACAATGCGCCTCAACCCCCATGGTGATGCCGCCATTTATGACACAATGGTGCGCCTTTCCCGCGGATATGAAGCCTTGCTTCATCCTTATGTTGACTCAAAAGGTAACTTCGGTAAATCTTATTCAAGAGATATGCAGTGGGCGGCCTCCCGTTACACAGAGGCAAAGCTTGAAAAAATTGCCGCAGAGCTTTTCAAGGATATAGACAAAGACACCGTAGATTTTGTGGACAACTATGACAACACAATGCTGGAGCCCACACTTCTTCCGGTCAGCTATCCATCGGTGCTGGTAAATGCCAACACAGGCATTGCCGTTGGTATGGCAAGCTCAATCTGTTCCTTCAACCTCACCGAGGTTTGCGAAACAGCAATTGAGCTTCTCAAAAATCCAGACCACAATGTTGCTGACACGCTCAAAGCTCCCGATTTCATCGGCGGAGGCAAGCTTGTTTATGACCGTGACCAGATGGAAGAAATCTATCGCACAGGCCGCGGCGGCTTTAAAGTGAGAGCAGTTTATAATTACGACAAAGATAACAAGTGTATCGAAATCACTCAGATTCCGCCCACAACCACTGCCGAAGCAATCATTGACAAGGTCATTGAAAAATACAAATCCGGCGCAGTCCGTGAAATTTCCGATATCCGTGACGAAACCGACAAAACCGGTCTCAAAATCACAATTGACCTCAAAAAGGGTGTTGACCCCGACAAGCTTATGCAGAAGCTTTACAAATCAACCCCTCTTGAGGACACCTTCTCCTGCAACTTCAACGTTCTCATCGGCGGAATTCCCAGAGTTCTCGGTGTTAAGGAGCTTCTTGAAGAATGGCTTGCTTTCCGCACGGAATGTGTAAGACGCCGTGTCTACTTTGACCTCACAAAAGCTAAAAACAAGCTTCATCTTTTACAGGGTCTTCAGAAAATTTTGCTTGATATCGACAAGGCTATTGCCATTGTCCGTAACACCGAAGAGGAGAGTGAGGTTGTTCCCAACCTTATGATTGGCTTCGGCATTGATGAAATTCAGGCAGAGTATGTTGCTGAAATCAAGCTCCGTCATTTGAACCGTGAATATATCCTCAAACGTTTGCAGGATATTGAGCAGCTTCAGAAGGATATTGAGGATATGGAAAACATCCTCGCTCACAAATCAAGAATTAAGAAGATTATCGTAAATGAGCTTACCGATGTTGCTAAAAAATTCGGCAAGCCCAGAGCCACCGAAATCTGCTTTGCAATGGACATCAACTTTGAAGAAGGGGAGGAGGAAGAAATTCCCGATTACCCCGTAACCCTGTTTTTCACCAAAGAGGGATATTTCAAAAAAATCACTCCGCAGGCTCTTCGCACAAGCGGTGAGCAAAAGCTCAAGGAGGGTGACGAAATTGTTGCCACCGTTGAAACCACCAACAAGGCCGATTTGCTTTTCTTCACCAACAAGTGTCAGGTTTACAAATCCAAAGTCAACGACTTTGATATGGGCAAGGCAAGTGTGCTTGGCGATTTTGTAGCATCCAAGCTTGATATGGAAGATGGCGAGACTGCCATTTCAATGGTTGTGACCACCGATTATGCAGGCTATCTTCTTTTCTTCTTTGAAAACGGACGAGTTGCCAAGGTTGATTTGTCTGCATATCAGACCAAAACCAACCGCAAAAAGCTTATTAAGGCTTATTGTGAAAAATTCCCCCTTGCCACAATGCGTCACATCACCGCTGACTGTGACCTTGTGCTTCAGTCTTCCGCAGGCAGACTTCTTCTTATCAACACCGGTGCAATTTCACCTAAAACCACCAAGGATACACAAGGCGTTTGCGTATTTACCTTGAAAAAGGGACACACAGTTGTAACTGTACGTGACTATGTTCAGGGTGAGTTTGCTAAACCACACAGATACAAGACCAAAAATCTTCCGTCAACAGGTGCGCTTCCCAGCGCAGAGGATGCAGGCGAACAGCTTTCTATGTTATAAAAAAACCGCTTGCGCAGAACTTTCCGCCCAAACGGTTTGCGGAAAGTCTGCAAACGCCCTTTGACCTGTCCGCAATAGTTATGTTATCCTGTAATGCAAATATTATTATTGGTAAAATTTAAAAAAACTATTGCTTTTTTGTCGTCATTGTGTTAATATACCTTAGTAAAAATCTAACGGAGGTCTATGTTATGTCAGTTTGGCAGTATATTATCGGCGCAGCTATCATCCTTGTTTGTGTCGCATTGGTATTTTTAGTTCTTATGCAGGAGAGCCGTTCAGCAGGTCTTTCAGGTGCAATCGCCGGCGGTGCTGATACTTTCTTCGGAAAAGGCAAGAGCAAGAGCAGAGAAAAAACATTCGAAAAGCTCACAAAGATTCTTGCAGTTGCTTTCTTTGTGCTCACTTTGGGTGCAACAGTTCTCTTTATGTTTATGTTCTGATTTTAAAATCAGCCCTGCCTTTCGGTGGGGCTGTTTTGCTTTTTGAAGGTGAAAATATGTTGAAAAACTATATATGGGATTTTGACGGTATGCTTTTTGACAGCTACCCCCACATTACCGCTGCTTTTGTTAAAATGATGAGAAACTTCGGTGAAGAAGCTGATTATGACGAAGCAAAGGCATTGCTTGAAATCAGCTTTGGTGCGGCGTATGATTTTTATTCTACCACTGAAGAGCAGAAAACCCGTTTTAGCGAATATGAGCACGATTTTGAAATGGAGCCCCTTGCATTGCCCTTTCCCAACACGGCAGCAACTCTTAAAAAAATCCGCGAAAAAGGCGGCAGAAACTATCTTTATACCCATCGTGGTGCCAGCACATTTCATTACCTTAAAAAATACGGTATCTACGATTTGTTTGAGGATTTTGTTACTTCCGAAAACGGGTTTCCTATGAAGCCTGCTCCCGATGCAGTGAGTCACATTGTTGCAAAGCATAACCTCAACAAAGACGAAACTGTTATGATTGGTGACCGTGAAATTGACGTTATGTCGGGCAAAAATGCCGGCACAAAGGGCTGCCTTTTTACTCTTACAAAAAAAGAAACACAGGCAGATTTTGTTGTTGATGACATCATAAAAGTTCTTGATTTGGAGGTATAGCTATGAAATTCGGCGCATGTGCAGGCCCCGACAGATATTTTTCTTCTTTAAAAGCAGGGTGCGATTTTGTTGAGTTCAACTCAAAGGATGTTATAAAATATTCTCAGGAGGAATTTGAATCTGCCCTTAATCTTATTAAAGAGCACGGTGTTAAGGCGGAGGCTACCAACTGCCTTTTTCCCGGTGAAATTGCTATTTCCGGCAAGGGCTTTGATTCTGAAACTATCAACGATTATACCGACCGTCTTTTCTTCAGACTTGCTCAGCTGGGCACAGAGGTTTCTGTTCTCGGAAGCGGTGCAGCAAGAAGCATTCAGCCCGGGGAGGACCCCGACGAATGTATGGAACGCTTTTATAAGGCGATTTATCTGACGGCCGAAAATGCAAAGAAAAACGGTATAGCTATTGCTCTTGAGCCTTTGAGAAGTGCCGAATGCAACATCCTCAACACTGTTGAAAAAGCCGCTCAGATTTGCAACGCAGTGGGTCATTCTTCGGTGGGTATCAACCCCGACCTTTATCATATGTATTGTGAAAAAGAGCCTTTTGAAAATCTGGCAAAATACATTGATTACATAAAGCATATTCACATCAGCGATTATAAAAACCGCATTTATCCCTCTTTCGATGACGGCTGCGAATATCAGCGTATATTTACAATCCTTCGTGATGCAGGGTATGACGGAAGAATTTCTGTTGAAGCCCGCACAGATGATTATGAAGCTGATTGCCGTCAGGCACTTGAAATCTTGAGAAAAGCATAAATTTTATGTCCTCCGAACATTTTCCTGTTCGGGGGATTATTGTTATTGAAAACCCATAAACCCTGTGATATAATAGGTTTTAGATTATTATGAATTATCGGTGATTTTTATGATGATTTCAACCAAGGGCAGATACGCTCTGCGAGTGATGATTGAGCTTGCCGAAAGGTATGACGAGGGCTTCGTTTCCCTCAAATCCGTGTCCGACAATCAGCAGATTTCCGAAAAATATATGGAAAGCATAATTTCTCTGCTTGTTAAAAACGGTCTTGTTGAGGGCGTGCGCGGTCGCGGCGGCGGATACAAGCTCACGCGTCCTGCCGGGGAATATTCCGTCGGCTCAATTCTCACAATAACCGAGGGCACTCTTGCTCCCGTTGCCTGCCTTGAAAACGGTGACGGTGACTGCGTGCGCTCCTGCGAATGTAAAACCTTGCCAATCTGGCAGAATCTTGACAAAATAATCAACGACTATCTTGAAAGCGTAAAGCTTTCAGATTTGATAAACAGGTGATAATATGCCGCGAATTTACAATTCAGCCGATGAGCTTATCGGCGCAACTCCTTTGCTGAGATTAAACAACATTGAAAAAGAGCTTGGCTTAAAAGCAAAGCTTCTTGCAAAGCTTGAATTTATGAACCCTGCAGGCTCTGTTAAAGACAGGGTTGCCAAAAAGATGCTTGACGACGCTGAGCGTTCAGGTGCCTTGAAGTCTGATTCCGTAATTATTGAGCCCACCTCAGGTAACACCGGTATCGGTCTTGCAGCCGTTGCCGCCGCAAGGGGATACAGAACAATCATCGTTATGCCCGACACAATGAGCCTTGAACGCCGTCAGCTTGTGAAAGCCTACGGTGCCGAGCTTGTTCTCTCAAATGGCAGCGAGGGTATGTCGGGCGCAATCAGAGAGGCTGAACGCCTCAACAAAGAAATTCCCCACAGCATTATTGCAGGTCAGTTTGTTAACCCCTCAAACCCCTTGGCTCACAAGGAAACAACGGGCCCCGAAATCTGGGCAGACACCGACGGAGAGGTTGATTTCTTCGTTGCAGGTGTTGGCACAGGCGGAACAATCACTGGCACAGGGGAATACCTCAAAGAAAAAAATCCCGACATAAAGATTATTGCCGTTGAGCCCTCAGATTCAGCCGTTCTTTCGGGCGGTGAAGCAGGCCCCCACGCTTTGCAGGGTATCGGTGCAGGCTTTGTACCGGAAGTGCTCAATACAAGCGTTTATGATGAAGTTATCACCGTCACTAAGGATGATGCCTATTTCTTCGGAAGAATGCTTGCCGCCAAAGAGGGAGTTCTTGTGGGAATTTCTTCAGGCGCCGCATTAAAGGGCGCAGTTGAAATTGCCCAAAGGCCTGAAAATCAGGGCAAAACCATTGTTGTTCTTTTGCCTGATACAGGTGCAAGATACCTTTCCACAGAAATGTTTTCGGAGTGAATATGAACTTTTCAGATATTGTAAACCGATTAAAACTCAATAAAGATTTGCCCGATGACGAGCTGAAGCTCCTTATTGAATCTGACGGTGCAAATGAGCCATTGGCACTTGTTGCCGATGAAGTCAGGCGCGCCAATTACGGCGAAGACGTTTATATCAGAGGGCTGATTGAGTTTTCAAATTACTGCAAAAATAATTGTTATTATTGCGGTATCCGTTGCGGCAACAAAAAGGCGGTGCGATACCGCCTCACCAAAGCCGATATTATGGAATGCTGTGCCCAAGGGTATGCTCTGGGCTTCCGCACCTTTGTTTTGCAGGGTGGGGAAGACCCCTATTTCACCGATGAGGTTATGTGTGATATTATCGCCGAAATCAGGCGGAATTACCCCGACTGCGCCATTACTCTTTCCGTGGGTGAGCGAAGCCGCGAGAGCTATCAGGCTTATTTCAATGCAGGCGCTGACCGTTTTCTTCTCCGTCACGAAACCGCAACCGATGACCATTACCGCCGTCTGCATCCCGAAAACCTCAGCTTGCAAAACCGCAAGCAATGCCTTTTTACTTTGAAAGAAATCGGCTTTCAGGTGGGCTCGGGATTTATGGTGGGCTCACCTTATCAGAGTGACGATAACCTTGTTGCCGACCTCAGATTTTTACAGACCTTGCAGCCCGATATGATTGGCATCGGACCCTTTATCCGCCACGAGGATACACCCTTTGCCTCATTTGAAAGCGGCAGCCTGAACAAAACCCTTCGACTGGTTTCAATTCTTCGTCTGATGTTTCCTTATGCACTGATTCCTTCAACCACCGCCCTTGGTACAATTCACCCTCAGGGGCGCGAAATGGGACTCAAAGCAGGAGCCAATGTTGTTATGCCAAATCTTTCACCAAAGCGTGTCAGAGAGCTTTACATGCTCTATAACAACAAAATCAGCACCGATGAAGAAGCCGCAGAAAGCGTTGATAAATTAAAGCAAAAAGTAACCTCCGCAGGTTACAGGGTCGTAACCGCCCGCGGAGATGTTAAAAAAGTTGAAGCGTTGCAGCTTTAAAGATAAAATTTTGAATGTACATTTAGTGAAAAGGACGGATTGAAATGAATAAACTTACAGATACGTTTGCACTCAGCAACGGTGTTCAGGTGCCTTGTGTCGGTTACGGCACATATCTTACCCCTGACGGGGAAATTGCAAAAAACTCCGTTGTTGAAGCCCTCAATGTGGGTTACCGCCATATAGACACAGCGTTTGCCTACGGCAACGAAAAGGCTGTTGGTGAAGGCATCAGAGCCTCCGGCGTTAAACGCGAAGAAATTTTTGTAACCACCAAGCATTGGGTAACCATGCGCGGCTACGAAAAAGCAACCGAAGCCATTGACATTTCTCTCAAAAACCTTGGTCTTGATTATCTTGACCTTTACCTTATTCACTGGCCTTGTGTAGAAAAGGTTTCTCCCGATTGGAAGGAGATAAATGCCGCCACCTGGAGAGCTTTTGAGGATGCATATAAAAACGGAAAAATCCGTGCCATCGGTGTTTCAAATTTTCAGAAAAAGCATTACGATGCATTGGTAGAGAGATGCGACATCAAGCCAATGGTAAATCAGATTGAGTTCCACCCCGGTTACACTCAGCCCGAAACCGTGTCATATTCCAAGGAAACAGGAATGCTTGTTCAGGCGTTCAGTCCTCTTGGCTGCGGAGCTGTTCTGGGTGACAAAACATTAGCGGATATTGCAAAAAAGTATAACAAAAGCGTTGCACAGATATGCCTGAGATTTGTTTTACAGTCAGGACTTAATGTGCTCACAAAATCTGTTACCCCCGCAAGAATAGTTGAAAACGCGCAGATTTTTGATTTTGAGCTTACCGCAGAAGATATGGCGGTTATTTCTGCAATGCCCGAAGTTGGCTTCACAGGCTGGCTTCCCGAAAATGCTCCCGCAGACGCAATAGCCTGAGAATGTTTAAGTTAATATAAAATCTGAAGTGATTGCAAGAAAAAGCTTGCAATCACTTTTGTTTTGTCTTTGCTGAAGACCAAAAAACACCTATGAAGTTGAATGCTGACTTCATAGGTATTAAACACACTTTTTACCGCTTTATTACTGCCATTTTGCGCATAAAAAAGACCGAAACCCCTATATTTCAAGGGATTTCGGTTGTATTACCTAAGTTGTACTTAGGTGTCTGACTACTCCACCTATGATACAAAATAGGGTCAGGTTGCAAATGCAAGGAGTAGGTTGCAATTTAGTATAGTAGGTTGCAAGTGGGTTTTGGGGGTTGCAAATCAAGACTTTACCTCATTACAGGTTTTGTAATTTCCGTGAAAGGTTGTAAATTTTGAAATATTGTGATAGAATTGTGTCAATGTGAGTAAATAAAAGTCGCGCAATTTACAACGGATATTATGAATCTTAATTGTAGAGGAGAGAAAGATATGGACGGTATGGAAAACTTGCAGAAAAAACAGAAATTGCAAGAAAAAATAGTGTCTAAAATCAAGGGTAAATTAAGCAAGAAGATGCTCATTATAATTGCTCTTGTATTGGTAGTGGTTATTGCTCTAGGAACGGTGTTTGCTATTTCCGTAAGCAATAACAAACCAAGTAAACCTGAAATTATCACAACTGCAAATTTGAAGAAAATAATAGAGGTTAGTGAGTTGTCGACTTACGAATGCATTTATAACGGAATTGTAACCGTGAATAATGCAAAGAAGCCTGAAAAGGTTGACTACCATGTTTCTTATGAGGCAAAGGTAAAAGCAGGCATCAATTTTGAAGAGGTAATAATTGATGTTGACAATGAAACAAAGACAATTGCTGTAGATATTCCACAAGTTGCAATTCATTCAGTTAGTGTTGATTTCAAATCAATGGATTTTATCTTTGAAAATAAAAAAGCTGAAACAAACTCCATATCTGCAGATGCATATAAAAAGTGTGAATCTGATGTGAGAGATGAAACAAAGACTAACGAGGCTATTTATAACCTTGCAGAAGAAAATGCTAAAAATATCATTGAAGCACTCTTGAAACCTTTTGTAAATCAATTGGATGCAGAGTACACAATCACAATTTCATAAGGAGGGGTAACGATGAAAAAGATTGTTTGTATTGTTCTTGTAATTGCTACCTTGCTTATGGTCTCCGCTTGTGGCAAAAAAGACACGGTTGAAATGCAACCTGAACTTTCCCAGATGAAAGCAATATGTGAATTGGCAACCTTGGAATGCTATTACCACAATGTAGCAAAATATAAGGAACCTGTAAAAGTGGTGTGGTGGGAAGAAACCAAGCATTTTTGGGTTGAATATGAAGGTATTGTAAAAATAGGTGTAGATACCTCTTTAATTACAATTGATATTTCTGAAGATGATACGGTAAGTATTACAATTCCACCGGCAGAAGTTTTTGGTTGTAGTGTTGATAGTAAAACACTTACAGAGGACTCATTTATAGTAGATTCTGACTCCCCAAAGATTACTGCAGATGACCAAACAGAAGCATTTGCACAGGCAGAGGCTAATATGCTTAAGGCGGCTCGTTCCGATAAAACCCTCCTTAATAATGCTCAACAACGAGCAAAGGATTTATTGGAAAACTATGTGACTAACATTGGCACTTGTGTTGGGAAACAATATAAGGTTGTTTGGATAGATGTAGATGCAGAAGGCAATCCAATTAACGAAACTACAGAACCTACATCTGCAACAACAAGATGATTATTGGTTTTTCGGAGGGATGTTTATGGGCTATCGTAGACCACATCATAGAAGAGCGCACACACGCACTAATTCTGACGGAAGCAAATCTTATGTAAGTAAAGCTTTTGTTAGAGGGCATAAATACAATAAGGAAGAAACCTCATACCCAAATGAAGAGCAAACACATAATGTTGATAATCCATTGGGTGGAATTGCATTCTTAATAGGATTAGCATGTTTTATACTTTTTATACTTGGACTGCTCTTGAGGTGGGATGGCGTAGACTTATTAATATATGCTGTCATATTTATAATATGTCTTGTGGTTTTTGTAAAACAGAAAATATAACTTTGAAATAAAATGAAAAAAGCCTATGAGGTTAGATTGAATTTCTAACTCCATAGGCTTTTAAGTTTATATGTTATTCAGTTGTTTCTTACGTAATTTCTGTATATTCATCTATCTCAATAACATCTGTAGGTGCTCCTATTAAAGCATTACCGAGGTACTTAGGTGGTCGGAGTGAAGAGACTCGAACTCCCGACATCCTCGGCTTCGCCGCCTCTTGCGGTGCCCAAAATTTGCTTTCCGCTTGGAGCGCGGGCAAATTTTGACCGCTGCGCCATAAAACACTTCGCTTTTTCATTCACCGGATGCGCTCGTGTTTTATGCCCAAAGCAGGCTTGTAGATTAATTTTACCTTATAACAGGAGGTTAGTCGAATGTGTAATGATTAAATTATTGTATAATAACAAACTAATTTTTAAAAGTTATTGAATATTAGAGCATCAGGGTGTATAATTATTCAGCAAACCTTTTAAACGAGGTGAAGTTATGAATATTTTGCATATGAAATATGCTGTTGAGGTTGCGAAGGTTGGCTCACTGAACAAAGCAGCTGAAACCTTATTGATTGCGGCACCTAATGTCAGCCGTTCCATCAAGGAGCTTGAAGCAGACATAGGGATATCAATCTTTGAACGTACAACAAAGGGTATGGAGCTTACTCCTGAAGGCGAAGAATTCATAAATTATGCTAAGGGAATTCTTAATCAGATCGATGAGGTCGAAAACTTTTATAAAAAAGGTTCGGCAAAGAAGCAAAAGTTTTCGATTTCTGTGCCGAGAGCTTGTTACATTTCTGAAGCATTTTCACAGTTTTCAAAATCACTTTCCAAGGAAGCTGCAGAAATTTTCTACAAGGAAACAAATTCTCAGCGTACAATCCGCAATATGCTTGAGCATGATTATAAACTCGGCATTATAAGATATGCGGAAAATTACGACAAGTATTTCAAAGCAATGCTTGAAGAAAAAGGCTTAAGTTATGAGATGGTGACAGAATTCACCTATTCGCTGATAATGAGTGCTGACAATCCGCTTTCACAAAAAGAAACGATTACTTTTGATGACCTTGCAGATTACATTGAAATAGCACATGCTGACCCGTATGTACCTTCAATGCCGCTTTCAAAGGTGGTAAAGGAAGAACTTCCTGATAACATTGACCGTCGTATATTTATATTTGAAAGGGCGAGCCAGTTCGATTTGCTTTCAAACAATCCGGAAACATTTATGTGGGTATCCCCCGCACCTGAAAGTCTTCTGAAGAGATATAATCTTGTTCAGAAAAAATGTGTGGATAACAAAAAAATCTATAAGGATGTTCTGATTTACAAAAATGGATACAAATTATCGAAACTCGACAGGCAGTTTATTACAGAGCTGTGCGAAGCTAAAAGAAAATATCTGTAAATCTGATTTTTTTACCCGATCTCTTAATTGAGGTCGGGTTTTGTTTTTGCTATTCGATAAAGGTGTTATCGATAATGATAATACCGATTATATATTTTAAGAATTCCCAAAAAACGATTATGTTGTTAAACTATTAACGAAGTCAGGCGAGGGAGGTTTCTTATGTGTAAAAACGGTGTTTCAAAAGCAACACTCGGAAGAATACCGATGTATCTTGATTTGCTCAGGGACTTGCCGGAAGAACGATATGAACATATATCGGCAACAACCATAGCACGAAAGCTCTCGCTTGGCGAAGTTCAGGTCAGAAAGGACCTTGCATCAATCAGCGGTGCAGGAAAGCCGAAGCTTGGTTATCTTACATCAGAACTTATTGAAAATCTTGAAAACAGTCTTGGTTGCAACAACTACGCACTTGCAGTTTTAGTGGGTGCAGGAAAGCTCGGCAAGGCACTTCTTGATTACGATGAATTTGAAAAATTCGGTATTAAAATTGCAGCAGCTTTTGACAGCAACGATAAGGAAATAAGCATAACCGGAAAAATCAAAGTTAAGCCTATAAATGAGTTTGAAGATTTTTGCAAAAGCCGTAATATACAGCTTGGCATAATAACCGTCGGCGCGGGTTCAGCACAGGCTGTCTGCGACAAGATGGTGGAATGCGGAATTACGGGAATACTTAATTTTGCACCGTGCAGTCCTCATGTGCCGGATGGAGTAGTTATTCAAAATGAAAATCTTGCGCTTTCATTGGCGCATTTAAAAAATCAGATAAACAAATAATTTATTTTCAGGAGGATACAAATGGAAACTAAAAAATACGCAATTGTAGATAGCGTTGAAACGCTTCAGGAAGCTATCGCTAAAACAAGAGAAGCACAGAAGAAGTTCGCTACCTACACACAGGAGCAGGTTGACAAAATTTTCCTTGCAGCAGCATCTGCAGCAAACAAGGCAAGAATCTCACTTGCTAAAATGGCAGTAGCAGAAACAGGAATGGGTATTGTTGAAGATAAGGTTATCAAAAACAACTACGCAGCAGAATACATCTACAACGCATACAAGGAAACAAAGACTTGTGGTGTTATCGAAGAGGATAAGGCTTTCGGTATCAAGAAGGTTGCAGAGCCTATCGGTGTTGTTGCAGCAGTTATCCCGACAACAAACCCCACATCAACAGCAATCTTCAAGTGCTTACTTGCTCTTAAGACACGTAATGCAATTATCATTTCTCCTCACCCCAGAGCAAAGGGCTGTACAATTGCAGCAGCAAAGCTTGTTCTTGAAGCAGCAGTAGCAGCAGGCGCTCCTGAAGGAATCATCGACTGGATCGATGTTCCTTCACTCGAAATGACAAACACAGTTATGAAGGAAGCAGATATTATCCTTGCAACAGGCGGCCCCGGTATGGTTAAGGCTGCTTACTCAAGCGGTAAGCCGGCTCTCGGCGTTGGTGCTGGTAATACACCTGCTATCATCGATGACAGCGCAGACATCCTTCTTGCTGTTAACTCAATTATCCATTCAAAGACTTTCGATAACGGTATGATTTGTGCTTCAGAGCAGTCAGTTATCGTTCTTGAAAGCATTTACGATGCAGTGAAGTCTGAGTTTGCAACACGCGGTTGCTACTTCCTTGATCCTGCAGAAACAGAAAAGGTAAGAAAGACAATTATCATCAACGGTGCTCTCAATGCAAAGATCGTTGGTCAGCCCGCAGCAAAGATTGCTGAACTTGCAGGCGTAACAGTTCCCGAAGGCACAAAGATTCTTATCGGTGAAGTTGAAAGCGTTGAAATTTCGGAAGAATTTGCTCACGAAAAGCTTTCACCCGTTCTTGCAATGTATAAGGCAGAAAACTTTGAAGATGCACTTTCAAAGGCTGAACACCTTGTTGCAGACGGCGGCTACGGTCACACATCCTCACTCTATGTAAACGAAGTAACCGAAATTGCAAAAATCAACGAGTTTGCTGCTCGTATGAAGACTTGCCGTATCCTTGTTAACACACCTTCATCACACGGTGGTATCGGTGACCTTTACAACTTCAAGCTTGCACCCTCACTCACACTCGGTTGCGGCTCTTGGGGCGGCAACTCTGTAAGCGAAAACGTTGGTGTTAAGCACCTTATCAATATCAAGACAGTAGCAGAAAGAAGGGAAAATATGCTCTGGTTCCGTGCACCTGAGAAGGTATACATTAAGAAAGGATGCTTACCGATTGCTCTTGATGAGCTTCGCACAGTACGCGGTTCAAAGAAAGCATTTATCGTAACAGATACGTTCCTTTACGAAAACGGCTACACAAAGCCTATCACAGATAAGCTCGACGAAATGGGCATCGCTCACACAACATTCTTCAATGTTCAGCCCGACCCGACACTCGGCAACGCTAAAGAAGGTGCTGCACAGATGGCAGCATTCAAGCCGGACACAATTATCGCTCTCGGCGGCGGTTCAGCAATGGACGCAGCAAAGATTATGTGGGTTATGTATGAGCATCCCGAAGCAGACTTTATGGATATGGCAATGAGATTCATCGATATCCGCAAGAGAGTTTACACCTTCCCCAAGATGGGTGAAAAGGCATACTTCATCGCTGTTCCCACATCAGCAGGTACAGGTTCAGAAGTAACTCCCTTCGCAGTTATCACAGATGAAAAGACCGGCGTAAAGTATCCTCTTGCTGACTATCAGCTTCTTCCTAACATGGCAATCATTGATACAGATTTCCATATGTCGGCTCCCAAGGGTCTTACGGCAGCATCCGGTATCGACGCAGTAACACACGCAGTTGAAGCTTATGCAGCAATGCTTGCAACAGACTATACAGACGGTCTTGCACTCCAGTCACTCAAGAATATCTTCGCTTATCTTCCCAGAGCATACGAAAACGGTCAAACAGACATTGAGGCAAGAGAAAAGATGGCTAATGCTGCAACAATGGCAGGTATGGCATTCGCAAACGCATTCCTCGGAATCTGCCACTCAATGGCTCATAAGCTTGGTGCATTCCATCATCTTCCCCACGGCGTTGCAAACGCACTTATGATTGAAGAAGTTCTCCGCTTCAATGCTTCCGAAGCTCCCGCAAAGATGGGTACATTCTCACAGTATGACCATCCCCACACTCTTGCACGCTATGCAGAAATCGCTGATTATCTCGGCCTTGGCGGCAAGAATGATGAGGAGAAGCTTGAAAATCTCATTAAGGCAATCAATGACCTTAAAGCTCAGGTTGGTATCAAAGAAACAATCAAGGATTACGGTGTTGACGAAAAGGATTTCCTTGACCGTCTTGACGATATGGTTGAGCAGGCATTCGATGACCAGTGCACAGGTGCTAACCCCAGATATCCCCTTATGAGCGAACTCAAGCAGATGTATCTCAACGCTTACTATGGCAAGCACTTTGTTGAAAAGGCTATGCCCACAGCAGACGACATCAAGGTTTTCGCTGACGACAAAGTAAAGAAAGCATACCGCAAAGGTAAGAAAGCATAATTGATAGGGAGGATATAACAATGAAACTTGACAGAGTAATAGCAGTAAGAAA
>JBGVFJ010000024.1:0-10738 GCA_045121005.1 Acutalibacteraceae bacterium | reverse complement strand
TTTCCCGTGAAATGCTTCAGCACGACTATCAGCTTAAGCTCATTGCCAAAAACATTGAGAAAAAGATTAAGTCAGAGCTTACAAAAATGCTCAGAAATGACAGAGAAAAATACATCACATTTTTCACCGCCTTCGGTTCACAGATTAAGCTTGGTGTTTATGCCGATTTCGGCAGATACGCTGCCGAGCTCAAAGAGCTTCTTATGTTCTTCTCTTCAACCGAAAAGCGTCTTGTAACCTTGCAGGAATATGTTGAGCGTATGCCTGCTGAGCAGACTTCAATTCTTTATGCCTGCGGTGAAACCTTTGACAAAATCGATATGCTTCCTCAGGCAGATTCCCTGAAGGATAAGGGCTACGAAGTGCTTTATCTCACGGAGGGTATTGATGAGTTTGTGCTCAAAATGCTTCAGACCTACGGTGAAAAGACCTTTGCAAACATCTGTGCCGATGATATTGACCTTGACACCAAGGAAGAAAAAGAGGCCATCAAGCAGGAGAATGAGTCTGCTAAGGATTTGCTTGAGTATATGAGTGAAGCTCTTGGCGGCAGCGTTGAAGCTGTGCGTTTTACCAACAAGCTCAAAAATCATCCCGTTTGCCTCACAAGTGAGGGTGATGTTTCAATTGAAATGGAAAAGGTTCTCAGCTCAATCCCCGGTGAAGACAGTCAGGTCAAAGCCAGAATCGTTCTCGAAATCAATGCCGAGCATCCCGTTGCAGCCAAGCTCAAATCACTTTACCAAACAGATAAAGAAAAAATTGCCGATTATGCAAAAATTCTTTATTCCTCCGCAAGACTTATCGGCGGTATGCCCGTTGAAAATCCCACAGAATTGAGCAACTTAATTTGCTCACTTATGATATAACCACTTGAATATCGCGCGTTCAGGTGATATAATTAAACGGTTAGGAGCGTGTTTATATGCAAGTAGAAAGAAGAATTCAGTTCCCCAAAAGCGGCAAACTCACCATTATGCAGGTCAGTGACCCGCAGGATATGCATATTGTCCGCAGTGCAATGACAAAAATGCTCAACGCGGCTTATGACAAGGTTAAGCCCGATTTGATTGTTTTCACAGGTGATAATATCCTCGGCAATCACATTGATGATGCTATTATCGGACCTATGAAAAATAAAAAGCGCGAAATCACAGAAAAGCGCATTAAAAAGGCTCTTGCACACATTCTCAAGCCTGTTGAAAAGCGCAAGATTCCGTTCTGTATGGTTTACGGTAATCACGATGACCGCAACGACCTTTCAAAGCAGGAGCAGGCAGATTGCTATAAGGATTATGAATATTTCTTCGGTCTAAACTCCGATGAGCCTCAGCTTGACTGCGACACATATAATGTTCCCATCTATGATTCCAAGGGTGAAAAGGTGATTTATAACCTTTGGCTTATGGACTCCGCAGGCAAGGACGATGGTAACGGCAACGGCTTTGAATATGTTAAAGCCGAGGCAATTGAATGGTACAAGCGCAAGAGTGATGAGCTTCGCGAAGCCAACGGCGGCGAGCCGGTTCCATCTCTTATGTTCCAGCACATTCCCGTGCCCGAAACCAAGGAGCTTTTTGTTGAATGTGATAAGGACGACAAGTGTGCTGTTCTTAATCCCCGTGACAAGAAATACTATAAGCTTGATACCACCCGTGCCAACGGTTACGCTCTTGAATATGCCGAAACCACCGAAAAAGATTTCGGTCAGCTCGATGCCCTTCGTGAAAAAGGTGATGTTTGCGCCCTTGTTTTCGGTCACGACCACATCAACTGCTTCACAAGTGAAATCAACGGAGTGAACATTATTCAGACTCCCGGTGCATCCTTCCGAAGCTACGGTAAGGAAATCACCCGCGGTGTGCGTGTGTTTGAAATTGAAGAAAGCGACCCCACAAAATTCTCAACCTATACAATCGGCTACTTTGATTTGTTCGGCAAAAACTTCTGGTCAGTGCTTCGCTACATAATGGGTGCTGATGAAAAAGAAGTTATCCGTGACATTGTCTGGGGTCTTATGGCAATTTTCGGCGTTGCGTTTGTTGTGTATATTTTAGGTATAACTCATCTTTTGGGTATGTAAAAATTTCAGCTTGCGGATTTTTCGCAAGCTGTTTTTTGTTTAAAAAATTAAATAAATCATTGTATATGGTGTAAGAATATGTTATATTAATTAAGTACAATCAATGTTTAAAATGGAGGAGTTTTGAATGGAATTTTTCGGCTTTACTTTTTTAGGTTCGTTAACAGGCGGGCCTCTTATTGCTGTGGCGGCTGTTATCTTTGTCGTGGGCCTTGTTTTAACAATCAAGGGCGGCGACTGGTTTGTTGATTCAGCCTCATGGTTTGCGGAAGCTACAGGTATTCCTAAGTTTGTTGTTGGCGCAACCGTTGTTTCTTTTGCAACCACATTGCCGGAATTGCTCGTTTCTGTCAGGGCTGCTATGAACGGCTCTGCACAGCTTGCTATCGGTAACGCTGTCGGCTCGGTTACTGCTAACACAACATTAATTATGGGTGTGTCTCTTGTTGCTATGGCAGGTTTAATCAACAGAAAGAGCTTCTCCCTGAAGGGCTCACTTCTTCTTGCCGCAATTATCGGTCTCACACTTCTTTCTTTGGGCAACTCTCTTCCCACCTGGTCTGCTTATGTTCTTTGGGCAATTTTCCTTGTGTTTATGATAAGCAACCTTATTGAAGGCAAAAAGGGAGCCGAGGGCGATGAAATCGACGCCCACGAAAAGAAAGAAATTCCTTCAAAAGTTCTTTTCTTTGTTCTCGGAACAGCCGCAATCGTATTTGGTGCAGAGTTCCTTGTTTCATCAGGCAAAACAATTGCCACCGAAATCGGTATCAGTGAAACAATTATCGGCTTCACTGTAATTGCTCTAGGCACATCACTTCCTGAGCTTGTAACAACACTCACAGCTATCCGCAAAAAGGAATCATCACTTTCAGTTGGTAATATCATCGGTGCAAACATCATCGATACAACACTTATTCTTCCTCTTTGCGCTGTAATCAACGGCAAAGCGTTGCCTGTTGAAAGAGTAAACCTTGTTTTCGATTTCCCTGTTTGTATCGCAGCTTGTGCTGTTGCAATTGTTCCCACAATTATTCAGGGCAGGTTCAAAAAGTGGCAGGGCTTTGCGCTTCTTTCAATTTACGCTGTGTATATGCTTATGCTTGTTCTCAACGAAACAGGCGCTGTAACAATCGGATAACAAAAATTAACGGCTTGCAGAATTGACTGCAAGCCGTATTTTTATAGGTAAAGTGTAGCATATTCTTTCATAACACAACGTGCTTTTTCTGACGATTCGGGGTCTTTGTCAAGAGCGTGACCTGAATTCGGATATAGCACCAAATCGTGTCTGACCCCTGCTTCAGTAAGCTTGCGGTCAAAAACCTCAATGTGCCCCACAGGTATTAGGTCGTCAACCTTGCCGTAAAAAATTGCGGTGGGAACGCAGTTTTCATCAACATAGTTTATTGGTGAAATTTTGCCCAGAGCTTTTTGTGAAGCTTCATTATTCAGGGTGGCTTTGGAAATTTCAGCGTTGCAGATCATTGAAAGAATTCCGAATTTCCAGCTTTCAAATTCACCCTTGATCCCCATAAGAAAATCTTCTCTTGCACAGTCAGCAGGGGGGCAATAGGCACACACCGCAACGGGAGTTACAGGAGCTTCATTGCGCTTGGTGTAAGCATAGATAAGCGCAAGATGTGCCCCGGCAGAGCCGCCCGACAAGATCAATTTATCTATATTGAAACCGTATTCAGCACACATTTTCTTAATTGCTTCAAGGGCTGATGATACATCATCGAGTTCGTGGTCAATGTGGATGCTTTCTGAAGCATAGCGATAATTCATAGTGGCACTTATATAGCCCAGCTTTGCAAAATATTCAGCATCGGATGAATGAGCTTCTTTACTGCCGCTTGTCCATCCGCCGCCGTGAATAAAAAGTATCAGACCCGATTTTGAAGCAGGTTCTTCGGGGATATAAATATCCGCTAAATGCCGCTCGTGACTGCCGTAAGGAACATCCTTTAATATAGTAAGGTTCATAATCAATCCTCTTTGAAAACGCTTTTAATTGCCTCAAGATAACCGTATCCGTAAAGGTCGTCGGGCTCAAGATAGCTTGTTTCTGTCCATTCGTTCCAGCTATTGACGGTGATAAACGGAGCTTTCATAATTCCCTTTTTCGTTGAAGCATCTGCAAAGTCCTTTATTTTTTTGCAGGTTGCTTTAAAGTTTTCGGGGGTGTTGTTATAAATAACTCCGGGCACAAAGTCATTGAATCTGAGGTTGTTGTCCCAACCAACGGAAATGTTCGGGTAAAAGGGGACAGGTAGAGAGTCGGTTTCTTTTGTTATTGCCTCAATATAGCTGTCACTTACATCATTAAAGTCACCATCAAGGTCAGCCGAGCAGCCCCAGTTGTAGCTTGTAACCGAGTCAACCCCAAGGTAGCGGTACATTTCCGCAGAATTTACACCCTTGTTGGGGTCAGATTCTTCAAGCCAGTTGAATACGCGGTTGCGCCAGTGAACCACCTGAAAGTGAAGTCCCTTGAAGCCCGCTTCAACTGTTTTTCTTCTGAAATCGTCAAGCCCCTTTTTGCACTCATCACTTGTTCCGAATGAACGGATGAAATTATCAATGTCAAAAATCATATAAACGGGGCACCCGTCAATGCAATAATAGTTGTTTTTCTTAAAGTATTTTTCAATCGTTCTGTCGCAGATTTCAGAAAAAATCTGTGGAGTGACAACACCGCTCCAGATAATCGTGTCAAGGTCGCGGTCAGAGTTGCGCTTATCCCAGAGGTGGTTGGCATTGTGGTTTGCCCACATAAGGCAGAACTTCATTTTTTCATTGTTGTCGGCTTTCAGAAAACCGTCATTAAGGCAGTTTTCAAGAAACGGACGGTTGTCATACCAATACCAGTCATAAATAAAAACGTTCACTCCGTGCTCCACAGCGCAGTCAATCTGCATCTGCATAACGCGGCTGTCAGCTTCATTCACATATCCCCAGGTGGGAATGCGGGGCCAGCGGCAACCCTTATAGCCTTTGTTTGTCATAGCTTTTACGGTCTGCCATTCACCGAAGCCTTCGGGCCAGAAAATGCGTGTACGCGGCTCGTCACCTGTGTAAGACGGCCACACAAAAGCGGCAATGTCATATTTTTTCATACTGCATCCCTCACAGTTATATGATACCCCGATTATATCACAACAACTTTAATATTTCAATAAAACAAAATTTGTCTTGAAAATCACATTTTCTTATAATATAATTTGATTATAGAAAAATAAAAAGAGGTATGATTATGAACCCTAAATATCCCAATCTTTTATCTCCCGGCAAAACCGACCAGACAATTCTTATAGGTCACCTTAAGGGATATAAGGTTAATCTGTTGACCGAAAGCAAGGTTGAAAAAATCACACCCACGGAGGTTGTGTATAAAACCAAAGACGGCAAAACAGCCTCTGTCAAAGCAGATACCGTAGTGTTTGCCGTTGGCGGAAAGCCCGAAACCTCACTTTACGATTCTCTCAAAGATGAAGTTAAGGAAATCTACAACATCGGTGATTCCAATGGCGGCGGAATAATTCCCAACGCCGTGTACGAGGGCTACACCGTAGGTAATAAGATATAAAACAAAAACTCCGAACAGGCTGACTGTTCGGAGCAATTTTTATTCACCGTAAAGAGCTTTGCGGAGTCTGTCGGGGTAGTCGGTCATCAGCAGGTCAGCTCCTGCTTCGGCAAGTGCCTTTGCATCGTCTGCGCTGTTAACTGTCCAATATTGCATTGAAATGCCGTATTTGTGAGCGTAGTCAATGAATTCCGTTTTGCCCAGGTTTGCCACAAGGAGCTTGCCGTCATCCCAATAATAGGGCATCTGTAACGCAACATATTTGAAATCCTCGTTGCTCAGGTCATCATTTCTTGTGTAACAGCCGTAAAGGTCAACAATTTCAAAGGGGTTTGCGCTTCTGTTGATTTCACCGGGGTATTTGCTGTCAATATATAATGAAACGTCAGGCCAGAAGCTTGCCACAATCACGCGGTCAGAAAGGTCATATTCTTTCATCATTGTGTAGATTCCGTCAACAATTTTCTGCGCCCAATGGAGAGGGTATTTGACCTCAATGATGTATCTGTAAGTGCCTGGTGCCTCTGCTTCAACGCATTCAAAAACGTCGCGGAGCTTTGTTATTCTGATGTCGTCGGGGATATCGTCACCGCGCAAGCCTCGGTAAGGGTAGCTGTCGCCTGATTTGAAATTTTCACCCATATTCAGGTTGCGGAGCTCATCGTATGTTTTCATAAAAACGGGGATGTTCTTGCTGCCGAAATATTCCTCACTGTTGCTCATTTCATCAAGTGCAAGGCTGTGATAAAGCACAATTTCTCCGTCCTTGGTGAGCTGAACATCCATTTCAATAATGGCTGATGCATCCTCTGAATAAATAAGGTTGGATTTAACTGCCATAAGTGTGTTTTCGGGTGCGGCGCCCTTGCCGCTTCTGTGGGAAGAAATCAGCGTGCTGCCGTAATCCGGGAGAAAATAAACCCCCGTGTCCTGATTTTTTACCTGTGGCTCGGCAGGGGCAGGGGCGGTGAATGAGCTCAGGCACATAAGCCCCGCAACAATAAAAAGTATGGTCTTTCGCAAAAACATATATCCTGCATAAATAATTCCGTCAGACATAAGATAACCTCGTTTCGTCTTAGTTTCTTTTCAGAAATATTATATCAGCGTGTGCGCAAAATTACAAGCAAACACTTATGCAAATCTGTACAATGTTACGGTCTTTTACAATTTGCAGCAAGATAAACTCCTTCCTGTATTGCGGCGAATGTTGCTATGGAACAAACTGCGATGAGGCTGTATTTCGCTTCTGCAAAAGACAACGTCAGTGGCAAAATAAACAATAGCAATCCCGTAACCTTGTTCATTATGGTGTGTAGGGCTAAAAACTGTTTTTTAGAAATATATCCCCATATGATATTACCGATTTTGATAATTGCAATTGCAACACCCCATATCCATAACCATTGAGGCATATTTATTGCCGGCAATATTTTAATCAAAGACACTGTTACAAATACAAGGTCAGCAACAGTATCAATTTTGGACCCGAATTTGCTGGTGCTGTTTGTCTTTCTTGCGATAGTCCCATCTATCATATCACTAAAGCCACAGATGAGATAAATAATATAAAACTCTATTGAAAACGCAGGAAAGAATAACAGCAAACCACTGCATAGAATACGACAGCCTGTGATTATATTTGCAATATATTTTCTCATCTGTTCTCCTGAAAATTCTGAAATTTCCCAACTGTTTGATGAATTGGAAGTTGATTATTTAGTTAATTCACATTTGTATCGGACAACAGTTTCGGTGCCATAGGTTTCGGAAAATTCCGCAATGCTGAAACCGTTGTTGCGATAAAACCCGACGGCATTATTATCTGTTTCAGCATATACAGATAGCAAACCGTAGTTGTTTACCACTTGATTTATCATATAAGAGCCAACACCCTTCCCGCGAGCAGATGTATCTACTGCAATACCAATGATTTCGATTTTCTTTGTATCTATAAAAGAAATAACCATAACGCTGACAACCCTATTTTGTTCCAAACAAGCAAAAAATTTTACGGAGTTATCATTCAGAAATTCGGATATTTTGTTGTTGAACTTTTCTTTGGTAGGCATAAACATACAATGCTTGTAAATCTTATATGTTCGTAAAATATCATTTTTGTCAGTTAATTCTATCAGCTTCATTGCGCACCTATAAATTTAAATTATCAATTTGTTTACAGCATCCGCAGCAATTACAGACTGGCTTTAGCTTTGGCGGAATATAATGCTGAAGCAAGGATGGTGAAAATAAAAAAATCCAAGTCTTTCGACTTGGATTTCTGGCAGCGGATCAAGGATTCGAACCCAGACATACAGAGTCAGAGTCTGCTGTGCTACCATTACACAAATCCGCTGTGCACATTGCTCAGTTATTATAGCACAAAAAACGGAAATGTCAACACCTTTTTTGAAAATTTTTTTAATTATTTTGCAACTTTTATTTTTGCAATTTTTTCGGCAAAATTGATGATGTCTGCGGCGGCATCTTCCTTGTCGGCTTCTTCAAGAATAACGTGGCGGTCATCCTTGAAAAGCTTGCATTCAACCTTTGTGTGGCCTGTTTCTTTAAGCTTGTTATACACTTTCATAACACTCTTGCCGTATGCACCCACAGGGTCCATATCGCCTGCGAGCATAAGCACAGGCAATTCCTTGGGCAGGTTTTCGTACCAGGCAGGGGAGCTGATGTATTTGAGGAGGCGGAACAAATCTCTGTAGCCGTAAGCGGTGAAGCGGAAGCCGCAGTATTTGTCCGCCATATAAAGGTCAACAAAAGCATTGTTTTTGGCAAGCCAGTCGAACGGTGTTCTTTTTTCAAAGCGCATATTGTATGTACCGAATGAAACACCTTCAAGAATGGGGCTGCGGTACATCTTGCCGTGAAGCTTTGCAACAATGTTGGCAACCATAATGCCGGCATCCGCAGGCTGTGCACCTGCCGTGCCCAGGTAAATGGCGCCGTCAACATCCTTGTACATTTCAGTGTATGCTCTTGCAATGAATGAGCCCATGCTGTGACCCATAATAATCACGGGAAGACCGGGGTGCTCATCTTTTGCAATTTCGGTTATGTTGCGGAAGTCCTTGATGATGCTCAGCCAGCCATCGTCGTCACCGAAGTAGCCAAGTATACTGTCATCACTCACGGATTTGCCGTGACCCAGGTGATCGTTCATATACACAACAAAGCCGGCATCACATAGCTTGTTGCAAATCCAGCCGTAAATACCCGAATGCTCACACATACCGTGAGCAATCTGAACAATAGCTTTCTTTTCACCGTCGGGAGTCCAGCTGCGGAAATAAATATCTGCAAGACCTGAAACAGATTTGATTGAATATTCTTTTACAACGCTCATTTCAAGACCTCCGTTTATTTTTTTCTTAATTGTATCACACTTTTTCAAAATAAAAAAGTAAAAGATTAAGTAAAATCGTAAAAAATGAACTTTTTTTGTTGAATTACTATATTTTGTATGATATACTTGCACTATCATTATAATGGAGATGATATGTGATGACTAATTTTGGTTTTATCGGTTTAGGCGGCAGAGGCCAGGGCATGCTCAAAGAGCTTCTCAGCGTTGATGGTGTCAGAGTTACAGCCGTTTGCGACAAATATGATGACAGAGCCAACCGTGGTGCAGAAATTGTTAAAGAAAACGCAGGCAATGATGCACAGGTTTATCTTGATTATAAAGAGCTTCTTGCAAGAGATGATATCAAAGGTGTTGTTGTTTGCACAACATGGATTACCCACAGTGAAATTGCAATCGCTGCTATGAACGCAGGCAAGCATGTTGCCATTGAAGTTGGCGGCGCTGCAAGCGTTGAAGAATGCTGGCAGATGGTTCGCAAAAGTGAAGAAACAGGTCTTAACTGTATGCTTCTTGAAAACTGCTGCTATGATAACAACGAAATGTCAATTTTCAATATGAGAAAGCTCGGTCTTCTCGGTGAGATTATTCACCTTGAGGGTGGCTACCGTCACGACCTCCGTGATGAAATCTGCCTCGGCAAAGAAAACCGTCACGGCAGACTTGCAAACTTCATCCACAGAAACGGTGAGGTTTACCCCACACATCAGTTGGGTCCCATCTGCAAATTGATTGATATCAACAGAGGCAACCGTATGCTTTACCTTTGCTCAATGAGCAGCAAGGCAAGAGGACTTAACGAGTGGATCAAGAAAGAAAAAGGCGAGGATTATTACCTCTACGGCACAGACTTCAATCAGGGTGACGTTACAACCACAATGATTAAGTGCGCCAACGGTGAAACAATCACACTTCATCACGATTGCTCACTTCCCCGTCCTTATTCAAGAGATTACTGTGTTCAGACAACAAAAGCTATCTATAAAGAAGGTCCTTTTGATGACTATTTCTATCATGAGGATTTGTCAGAAGAAAAGCATAAATTTGCCGACTTCGATGTTTTCAAAGAGAAGTATGAGCATCCTCTCTGGAAGCAGTACAGAATCGACGGTCTCCACGAAAGCGGCCACGGCGGAATGGACTACCTCGTTCTTTCAGCTTTTGCTGACAGCGTAATCAACAACAAGCGTTCACCCATCGACGTTTATGACACCGCCGCATGGATGGTTATCACAGCCCTTTCTGAGCAGAGCGTTGCAATGGGCGGTATGCCTGTTCCGATTCCCGACTTCACAAACGGCAAATGGATTGAAAGAGAACCTGTTGTAAGAGGTAAATATTGCCTTGAAGAGGTCTGCGAAGAATTTTTCGACTAATTTATAAAAAACACTTGATTTAACGGGAATTATGTGATATCATAGTTCTCGTCTTTGGGGGCGTAGCTCAGCTGGGAGAGCGCTTGAATGGCATTCAAGAGGTCAAGAGTTCGATCCTCTCCGTCTCCACCAAAAATCCCGTTCTCGTCAGAGAGCGGGATTTTTACTTGTCTAGCAACTGTTGAAAACCCCCGGTTCTACCGGGGGAAAAAGAACGCTTTAGTAAAAACAAGAAGCAGCACGCAAAAGAGTGCTGCAAAAAAATAATAACCTCCTGATATAATAGAAGCGGTTTGGCGACTGCATTA
>JBGVFJ010000023.1:0-63659 GCA_045121005.1 Acutalibacteraceae bacterium | reverse complement strand
CGACGGTCTTATCCACATTTCCCAGATTGCTAACCAGCACATCAAGCATCCCGGTGATGTTCTCAAGGTTGGTGACAAGGTTACAGCTAAAATCACAGCTATCGACTTTGACAAGAGCCGTGTAAGCCTTTCAATCCGCGCTCTCCTTCCCGAAGCTGAAGAAGTTGCTGTTGAAGAAGCAGTAGCAGAAGAAGCTCCCGCAACAGAAGAAGCAGCTGAATAATCAAACAAAAATCAACACCCGACATTCGTAAGAATATCGGGTGTTATTTTATTGCAATTCTTTAATAAATCGGCTCAATGCATCCTGCCAGGAGGGGAGTCTGCTGAAACCTGCCTCATCAAGACATTTTTTGGAAAGACGGGAGTTAAGTGGGCGCTGCGCTTTGGCGCCGTATTCCGCTGTGGTAACGGGGTTGATTACCGTTGACTTGCCTCCCTGTTTCATGATTTCTCGGGCAAACTCTGCCCAGGAGCAATAATTTTCATTTGTGCCATGATATGTGCCGTATTTTTCGGTTTCAATCATGTCACAAATCAGCCTCGCAAGGTCGGGTGTGTAGGTGGGTGAACCAATCTGGTCGCACACAACGTTAAGCTGAGGATGTGTGTCACCAAGGCGGAGCATTGTTTTAACAAAATTGTTTCCGTTGATACCGAATACCCACGATGTGCGCACAATAAAATATTTACTGCAGTTAGCTTTAACTGCTTGCTCACCCTGCAATTTCGTTTTGCCGTAAATGTTGCAGGGATTTGTTTTGTCGGTCACCTCAAACGGTTCATCGCCTGCGCCGCCGTAAACGTAGTCGGTGCTAACGTATACCATTTTTGCTCCGATTTCACCGCAAACCTTCGCAATGTTTTCGCTGCCGAGGGTATTGACTTTGAAGCAGGTTTCTTCATCATCTTCAGCTTTATCAACGGCGGTGTATGCCGCGCAGTGCACAACGCAACCGGGAGCGTAGTTTTTTATATAATTTTCGGTAGCTTCGGCGTCTGTAATGTCAAAATCCGCCATATCAGCGCCTTTGCAGGCAATATGGCGGCTTTCAAGCTCTTTGATAACATCGAAGCCAAGCTGACCGTTGTAACCGGTAACAAGAACTTTCATATCTATTATCCTTTATAAATAAATTCAACGTCGCTATCCTCAAGCAGAGGCGCATTCATATCTTTCTGTGATAAAATGGGATTTGCAACACCCCATTCAACACCAAGCGCAGGGTCATCGAAACGGACACTGCGATCATTTTCGGGTGAATAGAAATTATTAACCTTATACATAACCTCAACGTTATCTGTCAAAGTTACAAAGCCGTGAAGACAGCCCGCGGGAATGTAAAACATTTTTTTGTTTTCTTCGCTGAGCTTAACTCCTACCCATTTCATATAAGTGGGTGAACCCTTGCGGATGTCAACGGCAATGTCAAGAATTTCACCTTTAAGGCATGTGAGAAGCTTGGCCTGAGCCATAGGCTCTGTCTGGCAATGGAGACCTCTCAAGGTGCCTTTTTCAGCTGAAAAAGAACGGTTGTCCTGAATGAACTCGTCAAGAATACCTGCTTCTTCCAGTGTGCGCTTTGAATATGATTCCATAAACCAGCCGCGGTTGTCACCAAAAACCTTGGGCACAAGTACCACTGCGCCGTCAATTTGCGTTTTTTCAAATTCCATTATTTATTCTCCTCGGTTTCTCTGCCCCAACGCGGTCTTTCACCGGGAACGCTTGAATACATAATCTTGCCTTCTGCAACGCTCTGCAGGTGTCTGCCGTAGCTTGATTTGCCGTATTTCTTGGCAGATTCAAGCAAAGCCTTCTTTGAAATCCAGCGGTTGTTATAAGCAATTTCTTCAGGTGAAGAAATAATAATTCCCTGCATTGTTTCAATTGTTTTAATAAAGTTTGAAGCATCGTTAAGACTGTCAACCGTGCCGGTGTCAAGCCAGGCAAAGCCTCTGCCCATAAGCTTAACATCAAGGTTGCCGTTTTCAAGATAAATCTTGTTAATGTCGGTAATTTCAAGCTCACCTCTTTGTGAGGGCTTGAGATTTTTTGCATATTCCACAACCTTGTTGTCGTAGAAATAAAGGCCGGTAACGGCATAATTGGATTTTGGATTTTCGGGCTTTTCTTCAATAGAAACAGGCACACCGTTTTCGTCAAATTCAATAACGCCGAAAGCGGTGGGGTTTTCAACGTAATAACCGAAAATAGTTGCCATATTCTGATTTTTGCCGGCCTGACGGAGAATGTGGCCGAAACCGCTTCCATAGAAAATGTTGTCACCCAAAACCATTGCTACGCTGTCGTCACCGATGAATTCTTCACCGATGATAAATGCCTGTGCAAGTCCGTCAGGGCTTTCCTGCACGGCGTAAGAAAGCTTGAGACCAAACTGAGCGCCGTCACCCATAAGGTTTTTGAACTTGGGTGTGTCCTCCGGTGTGGAAATAATAAGAATTTCTCTGATACCTGCCAGCATAAGTGTGGACAGGGGATAATATATCATAGGCTTGTCATAAACAGGCAAAAGCTGTTTGCTTGTGACCATTGTCAACGGATACAAACGTGTGCCTGAACCGCCCGCAAGAATAATACCTTTCATTACTAATCCTCCGTTTGAAGAATTTGTCAAATACTACCTTTTAATCATAATACAAATACAGGTTTTCGTCAATAGACTTAACTGCTTTTTAACTCTTTTTTAATATTTACCCCATAGTTTTTAGTTAATCTACACTCACAAAAAATCAATTATTTGTGCATTTTGACTTGATTTTATTTTTTCAAAAGAGTACAATAGGCATTGATTATTTAAGATGAAAGGGTGAATCCGAATGAAAAAAGTTGCGGTAATTAATGATTTATCAGGTTTTGGCAAATGTTCTCTCACGGCCGCAATTCCTGCGTTGAGTGTTCAGGGTGTGCAGGCATGTCCGCTGCCCACGGCAGTGCTCAGCAATCAGACGGGTTACCCCGATTATTGCAGCGTGGATTTCACCGATAATCTTCCTTCTTTTATCAATCAGTGGAAAAAGCTTGAGCCGCATTTTGACGGCATTCTTACGGGCTTTGTTTCTGATATAAGGCAGATTAAAATTATTGAAGATTTTTGCCGCGATTTCAAAAAGGAAGATACCGTTCTTGTGGTTGACCCTGTAATGGCAGACAACGGTAAGGTGTATCCCGTTTATTCAACGGAGCTTTGTGAAGAGGTGAAGCGCCTTGCTCTTATGGCGGATATTATCACTCCCAACATCACCGAGTTCTGCGTGCTTACCGATACCGATTATGATGAAATAATGCTCAATGCTTACAGTGAAGATATGACTGCTGTCCTTTTTGAAAAAGCAAAGACTCTTTTTGAAAACGGAATCAAAACGGTAATTGTCACAAGCGTACCTGTTACTGAGGGCTTTGTTACCAACTGCATTGTCACTCCTGACGGAGTTGAAAACGTTTCTTCAAAAATTTTTGAGGGCAGCTTTTCGGGTACGGGTGATTTGTTTGCTTCTGTTGTGTGCGGTGCCGTTGTAAAAGGTGAAAGCGTTTATGATGCAGTCTGCAGAGCTGCGCGGTTTCTTGAAGCGTCCCTTTCGGCAACTGTTTGCGAATGCACACGCCCGGAGGACGGAATCTGCTTTGAACCATTTCTGAAGTTACTGTGAGGTAATATTATGAACAGAAAAAAGACACAGAACATTGCCCTTGCGGCTGTTTTTGCCGCGGCAATCACAGCGCTCACAATGGTGCATCTGCCTTTGCCCAGTGAAGCGGGATATGTCCACATCGGTGACAGTATGATTTACCTTGCATCAAGCTTTTTGCCGGCACCTTTTGCACTTGTTGCGGCGGCAATCGGCGGAGCACTTGCGGATATGGCTTTTGGCTATTTCAACTGGATGCCGTTCACCTTTGTTATCAAGGCGCTCAATGTTGTTCCTTTTGTGATTTACTTTAAATATTCCAAAAAGAGTCAGCAAAAAATAATATCGATTCCGTCAATTCTGATGAGCCTTGCTTCGGGCGTTGTAACAGTAGTGATGTATTTCTTTGCATCGTGGATTGTTTACGGCAACGCGGCAACCGCCTGGCTTGATGTGCCGGGGAGCGTTGTTCAGGCTGTTGGAAGTACGGTGATTTTTTGCCTTGCAGGTGTTGCGCTTGATGCGGCAAAAGTTAAAAATAAACTCAATAGGAGATAATTATGGCAGATATAGTTTATGACTATCTTGGCGGATTATATCTTAATCTCACCAACGAATGTCCTTGCAGATGTGTTTTCTGCATCCGAGATAAAATGGATACATTGGGTTCAGCCTCAGAAATGTGGCACGAAGAAACCCCCGATTTTGATGCAATTGTAAAAGCACTTGATGAATTTGACACTTCAAAATATTCCGAGGTCGTTTTCTGCGGCTACGGTGAGCCCACCTGTGCGTTTGATAATCTTATCAAGACTGCAAAATATGTTAAAGAAAAATTCGGCTTCAAGGTAAGGGTGAACACCAACGGACTTGGTAATCTCATCAATAAAAGAGACATCACTCCCGAGCTGTGCGAGGTTGCCGACGTTATTTCAATCAGCCTCAATGCTCCCGATGCCGAAAAATATCTTAAGATAACAAGAAATGATTTCGGTATCGGAAGCTTCGATGCAATGCTTGATTTCACCAGAAAATGTGTTGAGAAAAACGCCAATGTGCGAATGACCGTGGTTGATGTAATCACTGATGAAGAGGTTGAGCAGTGCGCAAAGCTTGCTGAATCCCTCGGCGCAAAGTTCGTTTCAAGAGAATACACCACCCAATAACAAAAGCGATACGGCAAGCACCGTATCGCTTCTTTTTTATTTCACCAGCAGTCTTGCAATTTCAAGAGTTTCGCTGTTTTCTTCGGCTCTGCCGAGGCCGAGAAATTCATTTTCATTTGAATATACTCTGTAAATTCCGTGACCGTTGAAGCCGCGCACCCTTTGGGTGAAAAGTCCGCCGCCGTTTGAAAAACGCTTGCTTTGTGCTTCTGTAACGGTAACCTTCGGGTATGCTTTAAGCACGCTGTCAACCGATTTGATTTTGCTTTCGAGCTCACCGTTTTTAACAATTTCTTCAAGCTCCTCAAAGGTGACGCATTCGCCCAGGTCAAACCCATTGGCGCAGGTTCTTCTCAGCCTGCTCAGGCACGCGCCGCAACCGAGCTTTTCACCAATGTCAAAGGCAAGCGAGCGTATGTATGTTCCGGCACTGCAGGAAACCGATACGGTGAAAACATTCTCTTGCGGTTGAGCAATGATTTCAGCGGAGTTGATTGTTACGCTCCTTGACTCGCGCTCAACGGTGATTCCCTGGCGGGCAAGCTTATATAGGCGCACACCGTCTTTGGAAACAGCGGAATACATTGGAGGATACTGCTGAATATCGCCCACAAATAAATCAAGAGTTGCTTTGAACTCATCAAAAGAAACATTTAAATCCTTTTTCTCCAGAATCTCGCCTGTGATGTCATAAGAATCAGTGGTGACTCCGAGGAGAATATCGGCTTCATAAGCCTTGTCGTGGGTGGGGATAAACTCCGAAAATCTTGTTGCACCGCCAATCATAATCGGCAGAACACCTGTTGCCATAGGGTCAAGTGTGCCGGTATGCCCTGCTTTTTTAACCCCGCAGATGCGCCTTAGCTTGTTCACAGCGGTGAACGAGGTGATTCCCTCAGGCTTGTCTATACAAATAAATCCTGTCATATTAAAAATCCAACCAAACTGAAAAATCTGCATCTGACGGCATCACCAAATCTCCGCGGGGAGAAAGGCCGATTGTGCCGATCTTGGGTCCGTCAGGCACGCAGGAGCGCTTGAACTGATTGGCGAAAAATCTTCTTAAAAAGAGCTTGAGCCAATCGGAAAGCTGTTCTTTTGTGTAATGTCCGTCAAATGCCTTTGTTGCAATAAAAAGGAGCTTCTTCGGTTCAAAGCCGAAGCGGACAAAATGATAAAGATAAAAATCGTGAACAGAGTAGGGCCCGAGCTTGTCTTCTGTTTTTTGTGCAATCTGACCCTGTTCGTCGGGCGGAAGCAGCTCGGGGCTTACGGGCGTATCAAGAACGCTTGCAAGAATTTCTGCAATTTTGCCGCCTTCGGCTTCAGCAACATATTTCACAATGTGACGCACCAAGGTTTTGGGGATGCCTGCGTTCACGCCGTACATACTCATGTGGTCGCCGTTATATGTGCACCAGCCAAGAGCCATTTCACTCAAATCACCTGTGCCCACAAGCAAAGCACCCTCTTTGTTGGCGCAGTCCATAAGAATCTGTGTGCGCTCCCTTGCCTGGGTGTTTTCATAGGTGATGTCGTGTGTGCTCGGGTCGTGTCCGATGTCGTTCATATGCTGAAGACAAGCGGCTTTGATGTCAATTTCTCTGAAAGCTGCACCTGTTGCCTTAATAAGCTCAACAGCGTTTGTGTAGGTTCTGTCTGTTGTGCCAAAGCCGGGCATAGTGATGCAGATTATATTTTCTTCGGGAAGACCGAGAAGCTTGATTGTTTTGTGAGCCACAAGCAACGCAAGGGTGGAATCAAGACCGCCGGAAACGCCGATAATAAGCTTGTTGATGTGAGTATGGGTCATTCTTTTTGCAAGGCCTGCACATTGGATATCAAGGGCGTCCTTGCAACGCTTTGCTCTCACTCCCGCGTCTGCAGGAATAAACGGCGCAGCAGGGTAGTGACGGTCAATGTGATTTTCTTCCAATGGGGGTAATTCGACTTTTATTGACCTGTACTGTGTGTCAATGCCGCAGTTTTTTAGGTTGTCACCAAAGCTTCCTTTGCGCAAGGCATCGAGCTTCTGCACATCAATGCAGGCAGAAATATAACCGCTTTCCTGAGAAAAACGGTTGCTTCTTGAAAGCATTTTTCCGTTTTCGGCAATCATACAGTCGCCTGAAAAAACAAAGTCTGTGGTGCTTTCACCAACACCTGCTGAAGCCATAATATAGGCGCACACACATTTTGCGCTCTGCTGACGGACAAGTGCTTCTCTCGCTTCGTCTTTTGTGAGAATTTCGTTGCTTGCCGCAAGGTTAAAAATAACACTTGCACCGTTAAGCGCCATTGAAGCGGAGGGGGAAACAGGTACCCACAAATCCTCACAGATTTCCACACCAAAAGTGAAGTCATCGGCTTCAAAAAGAAGTTTGCCGAAAGGAACAGTTTTTCCGCAAAGGGAAATTTCAGTTTCGTCGCAGTCTGCCCCTGCACGGAAATGACGGCTCTCGCCGAAGCCGTTGCTGTTTGAAAGATACATCTTCGGAACAACTCCGCGAATTTCACCGTTCTGAATCACAGCTGCGCAGTTGTAGAGATATCCCTTTATTTTTACGGGAACACCTGCAATAATAACCGTTTTGCTTTCGGCGCTGAAGGCAAGAAGCCCGTTTAATGCATCTTCGCATTTGCTCACGAGCGTAGAGGTGAAAAACAGGTCGCCGCAGGAATAAGCCGAAACAAAAAGCTCAGGCAGGCACACAACCTGACAGCCGTCAGCCTGTGCTTTTTTGATTGATGAAACTGCTTCATTGAGGTTTGCCACGGGGTTTGCAACCTTCACCTTGGGGCTGAGTGCTGCAACCTTAACATAACCGAGATTTGTCATAAAATCATCTCCAACGAAAAAACTTTCCTATATATGCAATATTGTAACCTATTTTTTGCTTAATTTCAACACCTTATGTTCATTTTGTTAAAGACCCGCAATACACCTCAAAAAGTGCATTTCGTCAAAATACCAACAGAAAATGTCGAAAATACTGATTAAAAATGCACAAAAAAAGGCAACTTGTTTTGTTATTAAGGTAAAACTTTGTTTCGCTATGTTGACTTTATTTTTGATTTATTATATCATCACTATATAAACTTATCGTCTGCGAGGTGTCCTGATGCATCATTACCTTGATGATAATGAGCTTGTTTCAGCCGCCGTAGCAGGGGATGAGCAGTCCATGTCAGTTTTAATCAAGAGCCTTATGCCTTGTGTTGAGGCTCAGGCAAGCAGGTTTTCCGACCTTGGAGCCCTGACACGCCATGACCTTATTCAGGAGGGTCTGCTCGGTGCTGTAAGAGCAGTTTTCGGGTTCGACGGCAGCAAGAATGTCCGTTTCCGAACTTATGCTGAAACATGCATTTCCAACGGAATTGCAGATGCTGTCCGCAATCAATCCCGTCAGAAGCATACCCCTCTCAACAGCTATGTTTCTATTGATGAGGTTGAGCTTTCCGGGGTGAACCCTCATGACCCCGAGCGTGTTATTTCTATGGCGGAGGAAATGGAGCTGATTAAAGCTTGCATAGACAATGAATTGACCGACCTTGAATATGGTGTTCTTATGCGCCACATCGCAGGCTACGGTTATGAAGAAATCGCTTTGAGCCTTGATGTCAGCACCAAATCTGTTGACAATGCTCTCACCAGAGCCAGAAACAAAATCAAAGCGGCGCGAAATGTGTGACCCGTTCCCAGTAGGAATAATATCATAGATGTCGGGGTGCAACTCCCCCTTGGGTCGAAAAAAAGAAACGAGGTATATCACTATGTACGAAGACAAGTCACTCATCTGTAAGGAGTGCGGCAATGAATTTGTATTCACAGCCGGAGAACAGGAATTTTATGCAGAGAAAGGTTTCGTAAACGAGCCCCAGCGTTGTAAGGCTTGCCGTGACGCTCGCAAGAACGCAGCTCGTGGAGAGCGTGAGCTTTTTGAAGCAACATGCGCATCATGCGGCGCAGTAGCTAAGGTTCCTTTCCGTCCCCGTGAGGACCGTCCTGTTTACTGCAGCGAGTGTTTTGCAAAGATGAAGGAAGAAGCATAATTATATAACATAATATTTTGTTTTTCATCGGCACTCCGCTTTTTGCGGAGTGTTTTCCTTTCTATTGACTATTTAATCAGATTAGGTTATTCTATACACATAACGCTTTAAAAGAAAGGACTGTTAATATGTCTGTTAAAGTTATTGCCCACCGCGGTGCATGCAAGGTTGCTCCGCAAAACACAATGCCCGCTTTTGAAAAGGGTCTTGAGCTTAACGTTGACGGTTTTGAAACCGACGTGCATCTTACCGCTGACGGTGTACCTGTACTTTGCCACGATTATGAAATTGAAGAAACCTCCGACGGTCACGGCAAAATTACATCGATGACCCTCGATGAACTTCGTCAGTTTGACTTCGGCGGCTACTTCGGTGAGGAGTTTAAGGGCACTCCCATCCCCACCCTTGAAGAGTTCCTTACCCTCTGTGAAGATGACAGTGTTGAGGTTATGAACATAGAAATCAAGCCGAGCCTCGAAAACGATATGACGGTTGTGCACAAAACCATTGAAGCAGTTAAGGCTCACGGCTTGTTTGATAAGCTGCTCATATCATCATTCAGCGCTAAAATGCTTATTGAATCGAAAAAAATAGATAAAAAGTGCAAAACTGCGTTCCTCTACAGCCCAAAAGATAAAATAGTGATGAAAATTCTTTTCACCGCTGCAAAGTTTGCAAAGGGACTGGGCGTTTCCGCTCTTCATCCTCACTTCACACTTGTTACACCACAATATGTTAAAAAGGCTCATTCTATGGGAATTCAGGTTAACCCCTGGACAGTCAACAAAGAGAGTGATATCCGCCGTATGATTAAATGCGGAGTTGACGGAATCATCACCGACTATCCCGAGGTTGTGCACAAGATTATTGATGAGCTTAAATAATGTCTATGTCCAAAAGACCGCCCAATGTTGGCGGTCTTTTGCTTGTATGTGATTATATTAAAAAAAGCGAAACAGGTCGCAAAACAATCGAAATTGTCTGTAAGCAAGGAAAGGTAATATGATATAATTAAATGCGTAAACTCAATAAGGAAGAGGAAGGTAAATATGATTGTTGGCGCAATTGTTTGTTTTGTTCTGGCTGTTGTCAGTATTTCTACAGGTCACTTTTTAATGCCGGGAGGCATTGGTGCTACTGTTGTTTTAATAGGCGTTGGTGTTTTGCTGATTTATCTTAAAACAACAGAAGAAAAAAGAGCGCAGAAAAAGCGTGAAAAAAAGAGGCTTGAACGAGTTGAACAAGTAAAATCACGTTTTGCAAATATTCCGTTTGTATCAATGGTGATGAGAGATATATCAATCAAACGCCCGGATTTTGTTAGTGTTCTACCAAAAGAAGTCAAGTTTGGCGATATGACCTATGCTTATGCAGATTACGGCTTATCAGATTTAGGTGAAAAAGGTTGCGAAGATTTGGCAATTTATATAGGTGCCTGCTATTTCGGAGAATATGAAACAATAAAGAAAACCCGTTTTGTGGGAGGCCGAACAGGAAGCTACTCAGGCTATGTCAGTTCTACCGGAACTGTGTCTATTTCTCCCGATTTCAGCGGCGGTGAAGTTTTTGCCGGATACACCGTTCGTAAACCTGTACCTCCGACACCCGTTCAGCCAAAGCAAAAATGGTAAAATTCAGCCCACACCGTTGAGGTGTGGGCTTTTGCTTATTTATATGTTACATTTGCAAATTCGTCAACATCAAACATCAGCCAATTGTCTCTGCCTGATTTTAAGCTTTTGCTCTTAACATTTTCAACGGTAACATTCATTGTGTTGGTGTCGTTTGCTGCCGAGAATTTTGACCTCATTGCCGCATTGTAGGTGATGTTTTTGAACACAATGTTATCTGCAGTGAAGTTGTAAATGGGCACGGTGTCCATATCTCCGATTTCTTCGGTAAACACAACACAAGCCATTGCTCGTCCGTCGTCACGGAAAATTTCGATGTTGTCAAAGGTTACTCCGTCGATGCTGCCATCTGCTAACTCAACAATAACAGCAAGGGATGCAATTCTGTTATTGTTCCATGTTGCGTCGCGGCAGATAACTGCGCTGTCTTTGAATGTGATGTTGCGGATGGGTCTGTTGACTTCACCGTGAATGCCGTAGCATCTTGCCTTTCCGCCCCAGGCAACACAGTCGGTGAATGTGATGTTTTCACTTCCTTCGTTATTGGGCGCTCCCAATGTTTTAACATCAAAAAGGTCGTCGCCGCTTCGCGCAAAGCATCTTTCAATCAGACCACCCTGCGTGTTGCAGATTGCAAAAGCGTCTGAATTCTGTCTGTAGCCGAAAATGTCAACATCTTTTATGTGCAGGTTTTCACAGCGGTATGTGATGAATGACCATTCAGGTGAATTGATAATTTTGATGCCTTCAACCTCAATGTTACTACATTCGGTAAACACAACGCCTCTGCGCTCTCTGCGGTCAAGGGGAGTCAGATCAAGCACGCCTCTGCCCACAAATTTGATGTTGTCGCATTTATAGAAGTTCACAAAGGGGAATCTTGTTAATCCTATGGAGTTAAGTCCAAGTGCATCATTCTCAATGCAATTGAATTCGTCTTGTTCGCTCATAATGTCAAAAGAATGCTGAGCAAGAACATACGCTCCTTGCTTGAGATAGACCACATAATTATCCCGGGTGAAGCAGGCATAAGGCGTTACCGTTAAACCGCTTTCAACAACCAAAACATTTTCTTCGCCGTATTGCTCTTTGTATTTAGCAATTTCTGCTTCTTCGTCAACACGCTCTCTGACCAAAAGGGTGTAGGCGCATTTCTGAGAAGCGTTGTTGAAAAGGAATGTATAAATTCCAAAATCGTCAATGCTTGCTGTCATAACACCTTTGTTGCATTTCGCTTTAACATTAAGGCTTTCGGGCAGGCAGATTGCATTTTTGATTTTAAAATCATCGGAAACAAGCTCAATGTTGAAGGTGAAATCCTCACCCTCGTCAAAATAAACCTCCGAGAATGAGTGAAGCTCACCGTATTGAGTTTCACCAAGGAAAACTGTTGCCGCATAGACAGGGACATCTTTTTCACCGATTTTTGCGGTATAGTATGGTGAAACAATAACGCCGTTCACATCCTCATAACCTTGACAGCCAACATACAGTTCAAGCTCCGAGTCTGCGCGGGATTTGAGAGTTTCAACGGTTATTTCTTTGCCGTTGATAACGCTCCATTCTTCAAGGGTTTTAACTGCTTCTGCGGGATATTGAAGCACATCAAAGTCAAGGTTCGCGCTTGGTGGAACAATAACAGCCGGTGAGAACAAAGACGAAAAAGCTATGGACAAAGCCATAAAGCATTTAAAGAAAAATCTGAATGCGCCAAGCATAGTACAACCTCCGTTTCTTTATGATATTGTATCAAGTTGTCCCTCCAAAATCAAGAAAAAATTAAAGCTCCCGATGAACGGGAGCTTTGTTTGTTATGCAAATTTGATTGTGAGAATCTTTTTGCCTGTGATTTCGAACTCTGCAAATCCGTCGTTGTCAATTGCAAGGTCTGAAATCTCTTTTTCTTCAAGTGAAACAAGCTTTGCGCTTGCCCATTTGTTGCCTGAGTAAGCAGGAAGCTCAAATTCAACAAGCTGTCTTTCAACAGGTGACTGAGGCTTCTCAATGGGAGCCATACCGCCGTTAACTCTGATTTTTGCTGTTTTAGCATTGTCAGAGGGGTTGAACAGACGAACTACCCAGCCGTCACCGTCTTCAGCTCTCTTAACTGCGCTGATGTTAAGAGTTGTGTCACTGAGCTCGATGAATGAGTGCTCAAGACCGTTTTTGCCGTGGTCTGTGGGAGCAAGCTGTGCTGCTGAGAATGTGAGGTTGAATGCTTCGCTTTCGCCCCAGACATTGCCTTCTTCCCAGTCGCCCTTATGAGGCATAAATGCATAGCGGAATGTGCTCTTGCCGATGCACTGTGAGCCCTTGTCGATGCTGCTGTAATCCTGCATATCGGATGTTACACAGATGCGAAGGGGGAAACAACGAAGAAGTGAAAGATACATTGTGTTGTTTTCGTCATCGTCAGCCTCATAAGCCTTGAGACCTGTGTTGAGAAGAGCAACACCGTATTCGTTGTCTGAAATATCAACAAATGAGTTCATAGGATGCTCAGTCATGGGGATTTCATCATAAAGTGAGTAATCAACCTTGGCAACGGGACGCTTAAGAACGTCAAACTGACCCTGAGCGTGAACATAATCTGCTTTGATGTTTGTGGGGAATGCAACCTGGAAGTAGTGGTCTTCTGACTGGTTGTCAACAGTTGTTTCAACCTCGAGGTAGCGTGCGCCCTTCTTGAGGGTAACAATGTTTTCAATCTTGAAGGGCTTGAGGTGCTTGGAGCGTGTTTTTTCATCCATTGCACGGCCTTCGGGAAGTGCCCAGTCAATTTCAACCTTGTAAGAAACGCTCATTTCACCCTCGTGGAGAAGAGTAATCTTTGCTCTTTCGTTAAGAGTTGTGAATGTTTCATCATTTTCAGGAACAAAGTGCTCCCAGGGGTTGCCGATTTCACCGGTGTCTTTGAAGTAACCGAGTGAAGAATAAAGCTTGCCGTTTTCTTTGTCAAGCACATCATAAGTACCGTTTGCATTAAGAGTAACGCGGAGATATTCGTTTTCCATAACCTGAGCGCTCTTCTTCATTGTAACGGGGTTCTTTGCACGAACGTTGTAAAGAGGCTGCATTTTAAGGGTCTTGTAACCCATGCCGGGAACATCTTTAACGTCAAGCATAATTGTATACTGCTGAGTGTGAAGAACGTTTGCAACGTCGTTGGGGTTCTGGATAATCTGAGCATTGTTCTTGTTTGTGGCAAGAATCTGATATTTAACCTCGTTGCCGTCCTTGTCGGTGATTTTGAAGCTGTCAGCCTTCCACTCTGCGGGGATTTCAACCATAACCTTAACAACTTCGTTTCTCTTGAAGGGGGCGGGGTTGAAAACAACAATAGCAGCGTCGTCTTTTGAGAATGAGCTCAGGTTGATGTCACCTGCAACGTCCATAAATGCACGCTCAAAAACGCAGACTGAAAGCTCTTTTGACTGGCGGAAACGTGAAACAACATCTTCATAAACAATATCTCTGCCGCAGGCACCGATGCTGTCGTGACCGTGGTTCTGAAGAAGATAGTTGTATGAAAGGTCGATAAAGTTCTGGGGATAAGGTGCACCGCAGAAAGAAGCGAAAACAGCCATGGGCTCAGCATAATTCTGAAGCTTACGCTCTGTGTCGAAGTTGTCCTGCTTGATGTAGGTTCTTGCAGAAACAATCCAACCCATCATGGGGCTTACGCTGCCCTTTGTGAAGGGCTCACGCATTTCGCCCTTGAGAACGGGTGTGTTCTCATCAAACTCATCAATAACGCCCTGCTCAAATTCCTTAAGTGTGCTGTGGAAAACTTCGCAGTTGGGAAGAGCTTCGTTAAGGTCTGCAATCATCTGAACTTCTCTTGCGTCGGGGCAAGAGGAGTCGTGACCTACTGACCAGAAGCGGTGAGAGGTTGTCCAGTCGCCGTCCTGTTCTTTAACAGCCTGCTCGCCGCGGGCTTTGATGTTTTCTTTATGATATTCATAGAAAGGATGTGTGTACTGATAGTCGAGCTTGCCGTTTTCAGTGTCAATAAATTTGAAAGCACCGTTGTTGTCATTCCAGAGCATATCACGGTTGTTTTCGTTTGACTGGTTGTAGTAAACGGGACGCTGAACGATGTACCAAAGATTATAACGGGGACGCTTTGCAAGGCGAGAGCCGTAAATCTTTGTTCCGTCGGGGCTCTCCCAGAAAAATTCTGAGTTGGGAGTTGTGTATTCATTAACGCCGCGATAGAAAGAGGCGAAGTGAATGTCAAAGCCTGCATAAATCTGAGGAAGCTGTGAAATCTGACCCCAACCGAAGGGAGAATAACCTGTTTTTGAAATGCCGCCCATCTCTTTGCCGATCTTGTGGCCGAGAAGAAGGTTTCTTACAAGTGATTCACCGCCAACGCTGAATTCGTCGGGAAGGCAGAACCAGGGACCAACGCCGATTCTTCCCTCAGAAACATACTTTTTGAAAAGCTCTTTCTTTTCGGGATAAACTTCAAGATAATCCTGAACGGGCATTGTCTGTGAATCAAGGTGGAAATGCTTGAAGTCAGGGTATTTTTCAAGAATGTCCATAAGCATATCAAGCATATAGCCGAGCATATGCTGAGTTCTTCTTGCCGAGAAGCGCCATTCTCTGTCCCAATGGGTGTTAGAAATAAAATGGCACTGGATTTTTTTGTTGTCCATTATTATTTGCCTCCTTTAATGATTTTCATAATATCGTTAAAGTTTTCTTCGTAATATGTGCAAACAGCCTTTGTGCCGCTGTCAACAATGTTACCGCCTGCAATACCGATTGTGGTGTAGCCTGCAAGACGAACTGAGCAAGCGCCTGCGCCGCTGTCTTCAATGCCCACAACGTGGTTTCTGTCAGCAAATGCTTCGCCAAGACCAACGATTGAGGTTTCACTGTAAAGCCAGGGATGGGGCTTGGGTGAAAGCTCACCGAGAGTGCCTACTGAGCCCTTGCGAAGGGGGAAGCCTGCTGAAATAATTGCATCATAGAAATCTTTGGGGTCGCCCATGCCGAGGGTCTTGAATGCTGAAAGAATTTCGGGCCATGCCTTTTCATAAAGACCTGATGTAACAAGACCAAGCTTAACGCCCATGCTCTTGAGCTCAAGAAGGAAATCTTTAACGCCCTCTGTGGGGGTGAAAGCACCGTCCTTGCCTCTGCCTGCCATAATTTCTTCCATTTCACGGTGAGTGTGCTCAAAGTAGAAATCTCTTGCTTTGTCAAGTGAAGCACCGGGGCAGTATTTGTCAATGCAATACTGAAGATGTTCTGAAACGCTGTGACCGGAAACATAGGGGAGGTCAGCGTCTTCAAGCTCAAACTTGGGGTTGCCGAGAAGGCTTGCAATGCTCATCTGAATAATCCAGATCCAGAATTCTTCACTTCTTACTGTTGTGCCGTCAAGGTCCATAAGCACAGCCTTAACAGGCATTTCAAGCTTAACGGGCTGAACGGGGTAGTAAGTGGGGTAAGCAATAGCTGATTTAACACATGCAAGTGAGCTATCACCGAAAGACACAAACTCAACCTTTTCATCACCGGTTGCAACAATGTCAATAACACCGTTTTTGCCTGTTACAAATCTGCCGTCTTCTGTTTTTTCAAGCAGGTGAAAACCGCTTTCAGGTCCAACCTCACCGAGGTCGGGAATTAAAATTTTCTTATCCAATAACATTTTTGTTTCCTCTTTCTATGATGAATAATTATTTATAAAGCTTAACGCAATAAGCGTAATTTGTGTTGAGGGTGTCAGGGTCAAGAGCAGGGAAGCTGAGCTTAACCTTACCGTTGTTGTCTGAAATCACAGGGTTAACATCACTGCCAAGGAACTCGGCCTTCAATTCGGGGTCAAAATCAACCTCGTTAAGGGTAAATTCACCGAATGGGAATTTGAGAATGAAAGCGTAGAGTGTGTCGCCCTTTTTGGTGTAACGGATGTTTTCGTCAGAGCTGTTCATATATCTGACGGTTGAGTAGATGCCCTCACCGTTAACTTCAAGCCAGCGACCCATATCGAGGAGTCTTTCCTGCATAATAACGGGAATTCTTCCGTCGGCTGTGGGACCGATGTTCAAAAGGAAGTTGCTTCCGCGGCTTACAAGGTCAACAAGCATATGCACAAGCTCTTTTGAAGAAAGGTAGTCGTCAGGCTTTTCAAATCTGTTCCAGCCGAATGAACCGCCCATACCTCTGCATTCCTCGTTTGGTCTGTCATATTGGTCAAGGGCTTCAATTCCGCCGGGTGAGCTTTCGCCGTTGATGTAGCCGTATTCGGTGGTGAAGTTGCCGCCGAGCTTACCTCTTGTTTCACTGCCCCAACGGTCATTGGGAACAATGAAATCTTTTACGCTTGACTCATTATAAAGCCACTGCAAAAATTCTGTTGAATGCCAAACGGTGCTGTCATGTGCCCATTCACCGTCGGTGAAAAGTGTTGCAGGCTGATATTTTTCAATCAACTCTTTAAGCATGGGAATAAGATGCTTCACTGCATACTCTTCGGGGTCCTTGAGATAAAGGGGATGCCACCATTCATAAACTGAATGATAAACGCCGAACTTAACATCGGTTTTATCAAGTGCATCCTTAAGCTCACGGCAGAAGTCCTTGTGAGGGCCTACGTCAACGCTGTTCCACCAGGGGGCGTGCTCGGTTTTGTACAAACAATAACCGTCGTGATGCTTTGAAACAAGGTTTATGTATTTTGCACCGGATTTCTGAAAAAGATCTGCCCATTCCTCAGCGTCAAAAGCCTCGGCGGTGAACATAGGCACAAAATCTTCATACTTGAAGTTTTCGCCGTAAGTCTTTTTGTGGAAATCGCGGAACTGCAACTGTATATCATTGGGCTCGGGGCAGTCAAGAGTCCAGCCGTACCATTCTGCATACTGTTTCGGCGGAGCAAAACTCGGCACGGAATATAAGCCCCAATGAATGAAAATGCCGAATTTTGCATCAGCAAACCACTGGGGAACGGGTCTTGAATTTAACGAATCCCAATTGTTTTCGTATTTCACAATAACACCTCCAAACATATTCAGCATATCATACCATATTATGTATATTTAAGTAAATATGTTTTTTAAAAAAACTGTAATAAAATCAAGGAAAATTTGCACTTTATTTTTATTGACACCGTGTGTTGGTTAGAATATAATTTTAGAAAGATTGTAATTGATTGAAAGGCTGTGAATTTATGTCAAAGCGTACCGCAGGCGTGCTTATGCACGTTTCATCTCTCCCCGGACCCTTCGGTGTGGGCGGGTTCGGTGAAAGTGCCCTGCGTTTTATAGATTTTTTGAAAGAAACACATTTCACTTATTGGCAGGTGCTTCCGTTTCACCCTGTCGATGAGGTGAACTCTCCTTATAAAAGTGAAAGCGCATTTGCAGGCAACTATCTGTTCATTGACCCTGTTTCTTTGATGAAAGACGGTCTTGTTTCTCAGGCAGATGTGGATGCCTGCCGTTACAACGGCACACCCTATACTGCCGATTATAACTTTGCCCGGGAAAAGAAGTTGGAGCTTCTGAAAAAAGCTTATGCAAACTTTGGCGAAAAAGAAAAAAAGGCTGTTTCCGATTTTGTGAAAGAACATTTCTGGGTGGAGGATTTTGCGCTTTTTAAGGCTGTGAAAGACCTCAACGGTGAAATTCCCTGGTGGAAATGGGAGGACGCTCATCGCGATTATAAAACCTGCAAAAAAAATATAGCAGACTTCGCTCAGCAGATGGATTTCTGGGCTTTTGTGCAGTATGTTTTCTTTAAGCAGTGGAACGAGATAAAGCTCTATGCAAATCAGAACGGTGTTAAGATTCTCGGTGATATGCCCGTTTATGTTTCAATGGACAGTGCCGATGTGTGGAGCAATGTGGAGAATTTTAAAATTGATAAGGACACCTTTGTGCCCGACGAGGTTGCGGGTGTTCCGCCCGATTATTTTTCTGAAGACGGACAGCTCTGGGGCAACCCGCTTTACGATTGGGAAGCTATGGAAAAAGACGGCTTCTCATGGTGGGTGCGCCGTCTTGGCGAAGAGCTTTCGATTTATGACACTGTGCGCATCGACCATTTCCGTGGCCTTGCCTCTTATTGGGCTGTGCCCTTCGGCAGCAAAACCGCACGCAACGGTGAGTGGAAAAAAGGCCCCGGTATGAAGCTTTTTGATGCAATCAACAAAGCCTTTGACAACCCATCAATCATCGCAGAGGATTTGGGTGTTTTCGGAGAAGATGTTGTTCAGCTTCTTGAAGACACGGGCTTCCCGGGAATCAGAGTGGTTCAGTTTGCCTTCGGCGGTGACGCCTCAAACGAGCATCTTCCCCATAACTATCCCAAAAATGTTGTTGCCTGCCTCGGCACTCACGATAACAACACGCTTCTGGGCTGGCTTTATGAATTGAGCGAGGGTGAAAGAAAGCACGCCCTTGATTATTGCTCATTTGACGGCGGCAACTGGGGTGAGGGCGGTTACAGAGCGCCGGCCTGCCGCAAGGTGATTGAAACCGTGTGGAAATCCTGCGCAGATACAGCTATCATTGCCTTTCAGGATTTGTGCGGTTTTGGCAGCGATGCACGAATGAACACCCCGGGTATTGCCGAGCTCAACTGGAGAATCCGCACCACACAGGAAACCATTGATAACATCGACAAAGAATATTTTGTTAAAATAAATTCTCTTTACGGCAGAGGTTAAAATGGAATTCAACGTCATAAAAAAAGGAACGGTAACATCTACCAATACCATTCTCAAGCAGCAGGCAAAAGCCTTGCCTCACGGCACGGTGCTTGTGGCCGACAGCCAGACCGAGGGCAGGGGGAGGTTGGGCAGAAGCTTTTATTCCCCCGATAAAACAGGGCTTTATATGTCAATTCTTCTAAAAAAAGACTTTGGCTCAAATCCCACCCTTGTTACCACGATGACTGCCGTTGCCGTGATGAAAGCTGTTGAAATGGTCACAGGCAAAACCGCGCAGGTCAAGTGGGTCAACGATATTCTGCTCAACGGCAAAAAGGTTTGCGGAATTCTCACCGAAGGCGCGTTTTCGGGCGGAACGCTTGAATATATGATTGTAGGTATCGGAATAAACACTTCAACCTCGGATTTTCCCGAAGAAATCAAAGAAATTGCAGGCAGGGTTGATTGCGGCAAAGAGGAGCTTTTGTCCGCTGTGCTAGATTGCTTTGAGGCTGAATTCAAAAATCTTGAAAGCAAGGCTTTTCTTGATTTTTACCGTCAGAGATGTGCTACACTTAATAAAAACATAAAAATATTATCCCCCGTCAAAGAACCTGTTGAAGCCTTTGCTCAGGGGATAGATGATAATGCTGCTTTGATTGTGAAGCTTTCCGACGGAACGGTGGGAACGGTTTCGTCAGGTGAAGTGAGCGTGCGCTAAAATTTGCCGCGCAGCTCAACTACCTTGCCGATGATTGTTACGGGAAGCTTTGAAATTTCCTCAGCGGTGTAAATCATAACATCATAATTAGGGTTAAAAGGTACCAGTGAAATGCTGGTGCCTTTTTTTACTATCTTTTTGACTGTTGCATCCATTGAGTTAACAAGCACAACCGCTACATCGCCGCTGTCAATGTCACTTTGCTTTCTGACAATGACAACATCGTTTTCGCATATTCTCGGTTCCATGCTGTGGCCCTTGATTTTCAATGCAAAAAAATCTCCCGTTGCCGCAAGCTGAGGTGAAATTTCTTCGTAGTCAAGAATTTCTTCCACCGCCTCAATGGGCACGCCTGCCCGCACATACCCGAGCACGGGGATTATAGCCTTATTTTCTCCTGAATCAAGACCCATAATAGTGTCAACAGGCACGCCAAAAACCTCCGAAAGTATTTTCAGCGATTCTCTGTCAGGGTCGGTTCTGCCTTTTTCCCATTGGCTCACAGCGGTCTGATGAACGGAGCAAAGCTTGGCAAGCTGAGCCTGTGTCAAACCTTTTTTGTCTCGCAAATCTTTGATAATACTCATAATCACACACCCTTTAACGCCTATATTATGAGCTAAACTATTGAAAAAGTCAATAGTTTTTAAATAAAAAATAGTTTTACTGATATTTTTCTTGACAAGCAGAACAAATGTTCCTATAATAATAGTTGTGCTATTCAAAGGAGGTGAGTACATGAACAGCATAACAGACAATCTGATTTCAGTTGAAGAAGCAAGATTTGCCCTGCGATGTATGCGGGAATATCTTTTTAACGAGCAGGAGGCAATGGATTCAATCGAAACCGTGGTCAACAGAGTGAGAAACATTGATATGGCACATCTCACAAACCACATAATTGATACAAAGCTTTCTGCGGTGCAGCGTCACGTTATCAGGCGGTGTTGTTTTGATGGGGTCAGCGTCAGCCAATGCGCCGCGGAACTGGGTCTGAGCCTGAGAGCAATATATTCGGCAAGAGCAAAAGGGCTTGAAATAATTGAAGAATATCTGGAGCCGCTGGTGATGTATTTCCGCAATCTTCCGGGCCGAGAAACCGTTCCGCTTTTTGCGGCAAATTCACTGAAAATTCTCGCTTCGCAATCTCAAAACAAATCTGAAGCAGGAAATATGCTCAGAAACATAAGAACAGCTTACTCGGTAAGCGCACAGGACATTGCAAAAATGTCAGGGGTAAGGGAAAAGGATATTTTATCTGCCGAAAAGGGAAGCCGTCCCGTATCGGTTGATGAAATAGAAAATTACAGCCGTATTTTCGGCGTCAATATAACACTTGAATTTAAAGAAGGGAAGGTAAATGCAGAATGGAAAAAACAATAACCGACCTCAGCGTTGATTATTTTGATGCAGCTCAGAATATGGAGGAACTGATTAAAAGCACAACAGCCAAAATAAAAGAAGCTGCCGAAAATAAAGAAACCGATAAAATTTATCTGCTCAAACAGAAAAGATTGATTTTTTATTCTCAGAAGCGTGAGCTTCTCAACACAGCAAATATGCTGAAAAATTATTATAACAAGGAGGAAAACTTACTTGAATCTGCTTAATTTATATGCAAACGGAAACCTGCTCACTCTTTCGGGCAGACCGATGACGACCAGCGGAAGTGTCAATTACGACACCTGCGCGTTTAACTTTAATTCAGAATGGAAGGGCTTTGCCCGAACGGCAGTTTTTGCCATTGAAGATGTGTGCTATGCCGTTGAGCTTGACGACACGGGAGTTTGTAAAATTCCAAAAGAGTGCCTCAAAAAAACGGGTATTCTCAAAATCGGAGTTGTTGGTGAAAATGATGACGGCACCATAATTTCAACCAACATTGCAACCCAACGAATTGTTGAGGGTGCTAATAATAATGATTTTAAGCTTTTGCCTGCGGACCCTGAAGTAGGTGAGGACGGTGCGGTCTCAAATGAATCCGCAATCCATCTTTTGTGGCAGGATGACAGCTTTGAATTGGAAAAAGACTTTTTGCTCGACAGTTATTCTGATGTTGATGAAACTGATATTCAGTCTGTTTATAATGTCACTTTTTCACGTCTTGCCGAAAAATATCCGACTTATGTAACAGCAAACGTGGAGGGTCAGGATTATTCGGGCAATGATATTATGTCTTTCACCTTTACGGGGGATGATTATGACAGAGTTATTCTGATAAGCGCAAATCATTTTGCTTCAAGCTACATTACCTTGCGAGCCCTGGGAGGTTTTTTCAAAAACCTTTGTGAAAATTATAAAAGGGATGCAAATCTCAACTTTCTTCACAGCAAGGTGAAATTTGTGGTGTTGCCCATAGTCTGCCCGGAAGCGCTTTTGTCAAAATCCGGGCTCAATTCAAACGGTGTGGCACCTTTTGTCAATTACGACCACTTTTTCGATATGAGCCCTATCGAAAACAAAGGCGATGCTTCTTTTTCAGAACCCGAAACAATTCCGGTAATTTCACATCTGGACATTGCAAGCGGTGAAAAATGCGTATTTTATTTTGACTTTGAGTGTGAAAATACAGGACGAATCGGCAAAAAAATTTATATTAAATCTAATGATATGGCTCAGTGTAATGAAATCATCCGTATGGTTTCAAAATTTGACTGCGGATATTCTCAGACAGAGTTTTATGCAGGCACGGAATATGTTGAAACCAATGCACCTATTGCCACGAATTATGCTGCATATATGTATTCGCTCAATGCCTGCACCGTGGTGTGGGATGACCCGTTCATCTCTCAGGAGTCAGTCGACCGTGCAACACTCAAATATATAAAGCTGATGGGCACACTTTTCATTGAGTCCGCAAAAAGCTGTATCAACACCAAAAATCCTGCGCCGAAACCTGTCACAAAGCAGGTTGTGTGGCGCGGCAATGCCAGAGAAGACTATGTCACCGTTCCGATGACGATTTCGCCTATGTGGGTGTCAGGCAGTAAGCTCACTCTGGAAGGCAACTACAATGTTAGCCTCAGCGGACACATCATTGTTGACGCGCAGGAGGAAACCAATGTGAGAGTTCGTCCGGTGCTTTATCAGGGAAATTCACCTACCGATGATTATGACACAAGGCTCGCTTCGGAGCTTTTTGACACCGAAACCACTGTTCGTGAAGGGCTTAATACAATTCCGTTCAGCAGCGTAATCGGCTGCAAATATTCTAACTATCTCTCTGATTCTGTTAACACCGAGCTTGGTGTGGTTATAGCTGCCGCGAGCGCGAGCCCGGTGAAAGTCATTGCAATTTCCTACACCGTAAACACCGTGCCGTCAGATGCGAGAGGAGCGGTTGAGGTGCTGTCGCCCACGGGACAAGCTTCGGATTATACAGACCGATACAACACCCCGGTCTTTGAGGTAAAATATCCCGGAATGTATTATGATGCAATTTAAGGAGGGCAACTGAATGAGTGTAATCAGCAATTTGATTTTTGGCGGTGAAAAGCATTATCTCACCTCGTCTTACGGCAAACGAAACAAAATTTCAACTACCGCGGGCAGCACATCCGAGTTTCACTACGGAACGGACTATGGCACCTATTCAAAAAAGCTTATGCAGTATGCCGTTGAAAGCGGAACAGTCCTTTCCTGTGGAGTGGCGTCAGATGGTGCAAAATATGTGTGGGTTTCATATCCGCGCATCGGAAAAAAGATGCTTCACTACCATCTGGATACGGTCCTTGTAAAGAAGGGTCAGGCTGTAAAAAAAGGGACAAAGCTTGGCAAAACAGGTAAAACAGGCAAGGCAACAGGAGTGCATCTTCACCTTGGTATCAAGGATCTGAAAACCGATAAATACGAAGACCCCGAGGTTTTTGCCAAAAGCTATACTCCTCCCAAAGAGTATGAAAAAGGTGTATATAAGGTGACAGCATCTGTGCTCAATGTCCGCTCCGGTGCGGGCACGGATTATCCGATAAAAAAATACCCAAGTTTTACCTCCAATGCGAAACAGCAGATAAAAAGGCTCAATTCCGGCAAGGAGTGTAACGGTTATGTCCGCGGCGTTGTCTGCACTGTGAGTCAGGTTAAAAATTCCTGCTGGGGCAAAACACCCTCGGGCTGGGTGAGTCTTGAATACTGCACGAGGGTGTGAAATGGATAACGATATTTTAATTGCCCTGTTTTCCTTTTCAGGCACTCTTCTCGGCACAATCGGGGGAATAGTTGCTTCGAATAAGCTGACTGTTTACAGAATTTCACAGCTTGAAAAGAAAGTGGAAAAACACAACAATCTGGTGGAGCGGATGGTTAAGGTTGAGGATTCAGCTAAATCTGCCCACAGAAGAATTGACGATTTAAGGAGGTTAACAGATGAATAAAATAAATTTAAAGGGTGTTGAGTTTTCAACATGGGTCAGAACGGCGGTGCTTGTTGCCGCTCTTGTTAATCAGGCGCTTCTGATTTTCGGAATCACTAAAAACGAAGCAGATATGGATACGCTTACATATTATGTTTCTTTTGCTTTCACAGCAATAAGCTCTGTCTGGTCCTGGTGGAAAAACAACTCTTTTACTCAAAAAGCACAAAAAGCTGATGAAACCATAGCTTCCGTTGCCGAAGCTAAAGGTTAAAGCTTTCAGGTCGCGGGAAACACCCGCGACCTTTTTGATTTATTTTAAACTTTATACGTTAAATATATTGAATTATAGCGGTTTTTAGTTGACATTGAAAAACAGCAATATTATAATAAATTGGATTAACATTGTTTGAGGTGAGGCAGTGAAGAAAATATTGATAGTGACCCATTCAATGGAATTGGGCGGGGCCGAAAGAGCTTTGCTCGGCCTTCTTAACAATATTGATTATAACAAGGTTAGAGTGGATTTGTTTCTTGAGCGTCATACGGGTGAGCTTTTTGAGTTCATACCAGAGAGTGTGAACCTCTTGCCCGAAAATCTTGCCTATGCTTGCATGGCTGTGCCCGCCTCTCAGGTGTTTAAAAAATTAAAATTCGGTGTAGCTTTGGGCAGATATATCGGCAAGAAAAAAGCAGATGAATTTATCCGTGGCAGCAATCTCTCGGATGGTTCGGGGGTTGTGTTGGAATACAGTCAGAAGCACACCGTAAGGTTTATGCCGATGATTTCAGATAAGGAATATGATTTGGTAATCAGTTTCCTCACTCCCCACTATTTTGCCGCAGAAAAAGCAAAAGGCAAAATGAAAATTGCGTGGATTCACACGGATTATTCTGTGGTTGAAATTGACAGAGGCTCGGAGCTTAAGATGTGGAACAAATTTGACACAATAATATCCATTTCTCCCGAGGTTTCCAAAAGCTTTTTAAAAACCTTCCCCGAGCTTGAAAGCAAAATCGCGGTTATTCCGAATATGCACCCGGAGGCTTTTATCAAAGCCAAAGCGCAGGAATTCACTCCGGAGGACGAAATGCCTGACGACGGTTCATTATGCTTTCTTTCCGTGGGCAGATTCTGCACCGCCAAAAACTTCGACAATCTCCCTTTTATCTGCAAGGAGCTGATTGAAACCCACGGCATAAAGGTTAAGTGGTATATAATCGGCTACGGCACGGATACTGAGCTGATTAAGAAAAACATAAAAAAAGCAGGAATGGAAAGCAACGTTATAATCCTCGGCAAAAAATCGAACCCATATCCCTATATCAGGCGGTGCGATTTTTATATTCAGCCGTCAAGGTATGAGGGAAATGCGGTGACGGTCAATGAAGCCCTGATTCTCGGAAAACCTGTGGTTATAACCGATTATTCCACCGCACGCAGCCAGATTAACCACGGGGTTGACGGTGTGATTGTTCCGCTGGAAAATAAGGCCTGCGCCGCAGGGATTGCAGATTTTATCCGCGACACACAGCTTCAAGAAAAAATCAAAACAAACATTGCAGCCAAGGATTTTTCCAACGCGGAATATGTTGAAGAGTTATATAAATTGATGAGGTAAAGCTTATGATTTTAAATGATTTATCAATTAAAAAAATTGAAACTATGCTCGGTGAACTCAAAAAACAGATTACCCCTGTAAGAATTCAGATTACCGACATCAAAACAAAAAAGTGCGGTTACAAAACTGATAACACCGTTCCCTCTGATATGGAATCATGGGATTCCTTCGGTGTGTATGAGCGTTGGGGTACCGACCCCGAGGAGCACCGCTGGTTTTATACCCGTCTTGTGATTCCGCAGGAGCTTCAGGGCAAAGACCTTGAGCTTTATGTTGCCAGCACATCGGTCAGCGGTCAGCATTGGGAGCCACAGTATCTGGTTTATGTTGACGGTAAGCTTGTCCGCGGTATGGATTGCAACCACCGCTATCTTAAGCTTGACTCAACCAAGGCTGAGCAGGATATTTATGTTTATTCATACTCTGTTCCTCAGGGTGAGCTTTGCGAATTCCATTGTGAGCTTTGCCTTTTTCAGCGTGATGCAGAAAAGCTTTATTATGATATAAATGTGCCTTATGAGGCGTTGACTGTTCTTGATGAAAACTCTCTTGAATATAACAAAATTAAGCCCTGCCTTCGTGATGCACTCTGTCTCGTGGATTGGCGTGCACCGGGCTCGGATTCTTTTGTTGCTTCTGTGAAAAAAGCAAGCGAGTTTATGGAAGAAGAGTTCTACACTAAAATCTGCGGTGACGATAAAATCATCGCGTCCTGCATCGGTCACACCCACATTGATGTTGCCTGGCGTTGGACTTATGACCAGACAAGAGAAAAAACTCAGCGCACTTTCTCAAGTGTTGTTGAAATGATGAAAAAATATCCCGAATACAAGTTTATGTCATCTCAGCCCCAGCTTTTTGATTATCTCAAAGAAGATGCTCCCGAGCTTTATGCAGATGTTAAAGAGCTCGTTAAGCAGGGCCGTTTTGAGGTTGAGGGCGGAATGTGGCTGGAAGCTGACTGTAATCTTATGAGCGGTGAAAGCTTCGTCCGTCAGTTCCTTTTCGGCAAACGCTTCTTCAAACAGGAATTTGACAAAGATAACTCAATGCTCTGGCTTCCCGATGTTTTCGGTTACAGCGCCGCAATGCCTCAGATACTTCAGAAATGCGGCATCAACAAATTTGTAACCTCCAAAATCAGCTGGAATGAATTTAACCGTATGCCCCACGACAACTTCAATTGGTACGGCATTGACGGAACAAGCGTTTTTGCAACCTTCCTCACTGCCAAAAAGTCAGGCAGACCCGGTCACGGTGCGTCATACACGCCTATGCTCGATGCACAGTGGGTGAAAGGCTCTTATGAGCGCTATGAACCCAAGGAGCTTAACAACAATTCAATTGTTACCTTCGGTCACGGTGACGGCGGCGGCGGCCCTACCGACGGAAACCTCGAAAACTATCGCAGACTTAAGAGAGGTATTCCCGGCATTCCTAAAACTCAGATTGAGTTTGCAGGGGACTATGTTGAAAGAATGCGCCAAAAGCTTGAAAATGACCCCAAGCTTCCTAAGTGGGTTGGTGAGCTTTATCTTGAGTTCCACCGCGGAACATATACCTCTGTTGCCAAAAATAAAAAGAACAACCGTAAATGCGAGTTCCTTTATCAGAACGCAGAAGCTGCCGCATATATGGCAAAGAAGCTGGCAGGCTTCAGCTATGACCGTGAAAAGCTCAACAGCGGTTGGAAAACGATTCTTCTCAATCAGTTCCACGATATCCTTCCCGGCTCATCAATCGCATCAGTTTATGACCAATGTGATATAGATTATGCAATCGTCAAAGATAAGGGTAACAGCGTTCTTGACGGAGCAAGAGCCACCATCGTCAAAAACCTCAAAACCGACGGCGGACTTGTGGTGTTCAACCCTAACTCATTTAAAAACAGTTCGGTTGTTGAATATAACGGTGAAGTGATTTTTGCTCAGGATATTCCTGCTCACGGCTACAAGGTAATCACCCCTGAAAAGAGCTCGGCTGACTATAAATTAAACGGCAAAACCCTTGAAACAAAGCACTATATCGTTGAATTTAGTGATGATTATACAATATCGAGAATTTTCGATAAAGCAAACGACAGAGAGGTTCTCCGTGACGGCGGCAGAGCCAATGTTATTCAGGCTTATGAAGATTATCCCTACTGCTATGATAACTGGGAAATCGCAAATTATTATGAAGATAAGATGTACGAAATCAATTCAGTTGAAGAAGTGAGCTTTTTCGATGAAGGTGAGCGCTTCGGCTTTAATGTTAAGCGCAAGTTCCTTGATTCTGATTTCTGTCAGAAAATCTGCTTCTACAACAATTCTCCCAGAATTGACTTCATTACCGTTTCTGACTGGAAGCAGGAGCATTATATGGTTAAGGCTGCGTTTGATGTTAACGTAAACACCGACAAAGCAACCTATGACATTCAGTTCGGCAATGTTCAGCGCTCAACCCATCAGAACACCTCGTGGGATGCTGCCAAGTTTGAGGTTTGTGCCCATAAATTTATGGATATGGCAGAGTATGATTACGGTATCAGCCTTATGAATGATTGTAAATACGGTCACAATGTGAAGGACGGCACAATGAAGCTTTCACTCTTCAAGTGCGGCACGCACCCTGACCCCAATGCAGATAAAATTGTTCATTCATTTACATATTCACTTTATCCCCACAGCGGTGATTTCCGTGAGGCAGGCACAGTGCAGATGGCATACGATTTGAACAATCCTATGGTTGCTGTTCCTGTTTCAAAGCAGGAGGGCTGTCTCCCTGAGGAATATTCATTCGTTACCTGCAATGCAGACAACTTCATTGTTGAAACTCTCAAAATGGCAGAAGACAGTGACTCTCTTATCCTCAGAGGCTATGAATCATATAACAAGCGTACTCCCGTTGAGCTTGATTTTGGCTTTGAGGTTAAGTCTGCAAAGCTTTGCGATATGATGGAAAATGAAATCGGTGAAGTTGAGCTTGACGGCAACAAGGTTAAATTCCTTGCCAAGCCATTCGAAATCGTTACCCTCAAAATCAACTAAGCAGGTGGCGCGATGATTAAAAAATTTGTTGTTACGGTGGCTGCTGTTATAATTTCTGTTTGCTGTGCATTCAGCTGTGCGGCTGTGGAAATTGACGGCGCCCCGGGCAATGCAGAGTGGTCCGGGGCTCAGAGTTATTCCTTTGAAAGCCCCACCGGCTTCAATAACAATGTTAAGTTTGCCTTGTTGCGTATTATTCCCAACGTGGAAGCCAATCAATTCTTTTTGTGTGTAACAATGAGCCTGAGTGAATTTGCAGATGCAAACAATTCGGGCGTTATTCTCTATTTCAACGGTGGTGAAGCAATCCGACTCAACGGTGACGGAACCACGGATTATGATGTTGTTCTGTATAACGCTGAATATGCAATGACTTATGACGAGCTGACAAAAACAATCACTTATGAGATTATTTTCGGTGCAAAGTTCGGCATTCCTTCTGAAAATCAGCTTTCCGTTCAGCTTTGCGATTGTAGCGGCGCTCCGTCAAATGTTTTCAGTTTTGATTTAGATACAATCAATGAAAACACTACTGAGAATAACAATGAAAACGAAGAAGTGAAAACAACAAAAAAGGCAAAGGCAAATAAAACCAAGGCATCAAAAACCACCTCAGTCAAGGATGATAATTTTACCTTTAAGAAGGTTGAAACCGATAAAACATCCGAGGCAGATGAGCGGAGCGAATCAGTTACCGAAACAGTCAACCTTACTAATAAGGCTGTTGATAATTCATCAATTAAAAGAAATGTGCTCACCGCAACAGGTGTAATTTGTGCTCTGGCGGTGGCAACCTGCGCAGTTTACAGCGGAATTAAAAAATCCCAAGAAAAAGCGGATAAAAAATAAATTTTCAAAAAAACTGTTGACATCAGCGCTTTAAAGTGCTACTATGTCTTCATCAACCAAAAGGAGACAGAAAAATGTTCAACCGTTTTTACAATGAATATTTTTACTTTTACTTTATCCGTTTTTACGATAAGGTCTGTTTCCCTGCGGTCAAAACAGCAAACTAAATGCAATTTATAAGGCATTAGTTCCGTAGTGAAACGCTACGGAACTTTTTGTTTTTACGGAGGTATTTTTTATGGTATTAACGTTAAAAAAAGAAACAGACCAAAAACAACTTGAAATACTCACAGCGTGGCTTAAAAGCCAGGGGCTTGACGTTCACATCAGTAACGGTGAATTCAGTACAATCGTCGGACTTGTAGGCGATACCAGTCGTCTTGACATTGACCTGATTCAGGGTCTTAATATGGTGGAAAATGTAACTCGTATTTCCGAACCCTTCAAGTCTGCAAACCGTAAGTTCCATCCCGATGACACGGTTGTTGATATTTGCGGAATTAAAATCGGCGGCGGTCATTTTCAAATGATTGCGGGTCCTTGTTCGGTTGAGTCAGAAGAGCAGATTTGCTCAATTGCCCATGACGTTAAGTCAGCGGGTGCAAAGCTTCTTCGCGGCGGTGCGTTCAAGCCCAGAACCTCACCATATGCTTTTCAGGGTATGCGCGACGAAGGTATCCGCCTTTTGAAAGCTGCTTCACGAGAAACAGGTATGCCGATTGTTACCGAAATTATGGATGCCGCTCACATTGAACTTTTTGTTGAAAATGTTGATGTTTTTCAGGTGGGCGCAAGAAATATGCAGAATTTTGAGCTTCTTAAGGAGCTTGGTAAAACAAACAAACCCATTCTTCTCAAACGGGGTCTTGCAAACACCTTGCAGGAGCTTCTTATGAGCGCAGAATACATTATGGCAGGCGGAAATGAAAATGTTATTCTCTGTGAAAGAGGAATTCGCACCTTTGAAACCGCCACCCGAAACACCCTTGATATTTCAGCAGTTCCTATGCTCAAGAAGATGTCACACCTTCCGGTTGTGGTTGACCCCAGCCATGCGGCAGGTATTGCCGATATGGTGCACCCTCTTTCTCTTGCTGCTGCGGCAGTGGGAGCAGACGGAATTATGGTCGAGGTTCACAATGACCCCGAGCACGCTTTGTGTGACGGACCCCAGTCTCTGACCCCGGAACGCTTTGCAAAGCTTTCTGCCGACGTTCAGAACATCCTGAATGTTGTGGGCAAAACAATGGGTTGAGGGTAATATTATGAAAATCGGAATTGTAGGCTTAGGCCTTATCGGCGGCTCAATGGCAAAAGCTATCAAAGAAAACACAAGCCATACGGTTTTAGGCTTTGATATAAAAGAAAGTGAAATTCTTGCCGCTGAGCTTGTGGGCAGTGTGGATGAAGCTCTCAATGATACCAACATCGGAGAGTGCGAATTTGTGATTGTTTCGGCATATCCGCAGGGTACTGTTGATTACGTTAAAGAAAAAGCAGACAAATTCAAAAAAGGCGCAATAGTCGTTGATTGCGGCGGAACAAAAATCAACGTCTGTCGTGAGCTTTATCCCGTTGCAAATGAGCATGGTTTTGAGTTTGTCGGCGGTCACCCTATGGCGGGCACACAATTTTCAGGATTCCGCCATTCAAGGGCTAACCTTTACAAAGGGGCAACAATGCTCCTTGCTCCTCAGAGCGGCGCGGACATTCCCACCAGAGAAAAGGCAAGAGATTTGTTTCTTTCAATTGGCTTCGGCAGGGTGCAGTTCACCACCCCCGAACAGCATGACAGAGTAATTGGCTACACCTCACAGCTTCCTCATATCATTTCAAATGCCTATGTTAAAAGCCCCAATGCAATGGATCAGCGAGGTTTTTCGGCAGGAAGCTATAAAGATTTGTCACGAGTAGCCAAGCTTAATGAAACAATGTGGACAGAGCTGTTTTTAGAAAACAGAGAAAACATAATTTTTGAAATTGATACTCTCATTGAGAATTTGAAACAATACAGTGATGCCATAAAAGCAAATGATGAAAAAGCACTCATTGAGCTTCTTAAAGACGGCACACAGAAAAAAGAAAGGGCTGATAAGCGTGTCAGCAACAGTAAGAGTTAAAGCATCGGGTTGCTACGATGTTGTTATTGAAAAAGGAATAATGGCTTCGGCAGGGGCGCGTTGCAGGGCTCTTTTCGGGGCTTGCAAGGTGGTAATTGTCACTGATGACAAGGTTGCACCACTGTATCTTGCAAAAGTCAAGGCTTCATTTGATTCGGCAGGGTACGAAACAACCGAATTTATCTTCCCAAATGGAGAACAATCCAAAAATATCGATACACTTGCCTCTTTGCTTGAATTTATGGCAGAAAATCGTGTCACAAGAAGTGATGTTGTGGTTGCCCTCGGCGGCGGTGTAACAGGTGATATGGCGGGCTTTGCGGCGGCGGTTTATCTTCGCGGTGTCCGTTTTGTGCAGATTCCCACCACACTTCTCGCAATGGTGGATTCCTCCGTGGGAGGCAAAACTGCAGTTGACCTCAAAGCAGGCAAAAACCTGGCAGGCGCATTTTATCAGCCTGATTTGGTGCTTTGCGATTATGACGCTCTTGACACCCTCACCCCCGAAACATTTGCCGAGGGTATGGCAGAGGTTATAAAATACGGTGTGATTTTTGATAAGGAGCTTTTCGATCTCGTAAAAAACGGTGATGTCAAAGCAAATATCGAAGAAATCATCACCCGCTGTGTTGAACTCAAGCGCGATGTGGTTGAAGCTGATGAACACGACAAGGGCGAGCGACAGCTTCTGAACTTCGGTCACACAATCGGTCACGCTGTTGAAAAATGCAGTCATTTCGGTGTTTCTCACGGCAATGCCGTTGCAATCGGTATGGTAATTGCCTGCAAAGCTTCGTATGCTTTTGGCTGGAGTGAGGAAAACTGCACCGATGAAATTATAGAAGCACTTGTAAACAACTCACTGCCTGTGAAAACTTCATTTTCGGCAGATGAGCTTTATGACGTAACTCTTAACGACAAAAAACGCACAGGCGGAGAAATAAGCCTTGTTGTTCCCGAAAAATTGGGAAAATGCGTTCTCAGAAAAGTACCTGTTGAGCAGGTATATGACTTTATAAAAAGCGGTATTTAATTATGAAAGTAACACTTAACGGTAACGGAATATCGGGTGAGGTGAGGGCAATTCCTTCAAAGTCAGACGTTCACAGAGCGTTGATTTGTGCTGCCCTTGCCGACAGAGAAAGCAGAGTCAATTTTTCTGCTTCTTCTGAAGATATCAATGCCACGATTTCCTGCCTCAATTCCCTTGGGGCAAAAATCAGCGTTGATTCTCTCGGTGCTTCCGTTACACCAATCGGAAAAAATCTCAACAAAAATGCCACCCTCGACTGCGGAGAAAGCGGCTCAACCATCCGTTTTATGATTCCTGTTGCGGCGGCTCTGGGTGCCGACAGCTTTTTTACAGGCAGAGGCAGGCTTGCACAGCGTCCGCTGGAGCCACTTGTGTCGGTTATGACGAGAAATGGTTGCTCTTTTGAGGGCCTAGGTAGCTTTCCTCTCAGCGTAAAAGGACAGCTTCAGCCCGCAGTTTTTGAAATTGAGGGAAATGTAAGCTCGCAGTTTGTAACGGGGCTTTTGTTTGCGTTGCCTCTGATTGGCGGCGGTGAAGTGAAGGTTATTCCGCCCGTTGAGTCAAAAAAATATATTGATATGACAGTTCGCACTATGAGTGAATTCGGTGTTGACGTGATTGTTGACGGCACCTGCTACCGTGTGGATTCATCTTCACGCTACACCGTGCAGAATGAAATTTATTCTGCCGACGGTGACTGGTCAAATGCGGCATTCTTTTTGTCTGCCGCCGCAATAAAAGGCGAGGTAAAGTGCAACGGAATTTTTAAAAATTCCTTGCAGGGTGACAAAGAAATCGTCAATCTCCTCAGTCGCTTTGGCGCAGATGTTCAATGGGAAGAAGATAGCGTCAGCGTAAAATCTTCCGAGCTTCACGGTTTGGATATTGATGCTTCGCAGATTCCCGACCTTGTGCCGATTCTTTCGGTTGTTGCTTCTTTTGCAAAGGGCAAAACCCGCATTTACAATGCAGGCAGATTAAGAATAAAAGAAAGTGACCGTCTTTCTGCTGTTGCAACGGCACTCAATGCTCTCGGTGCAGAGGTTACCGAGCTTCCTGACGGTCTTGTTATAAACGGTGATCCCGATGCATGCCTCAGCGGCTGTGTTGATAGCTTCAATGACCATCGAATGGTGATGTCCTGTGCTGTTGCAGCTCTTTGCTCGGGCGGTGAAATAACAATCAGCAACGCTCAGGCGGTCAATAAATCATATCCCTCGTTTTTTGAAGATTTTGTTTCCTTGGGAGGTAAATGCAATGTCTTGTAGTTTTGGCAAAAACATCTGCTACACGGTTTTCGGTCAGTCACATTCCGAAAGTATCGGCTGTGTTATTGACGGAATTCCCGCAGGTGAAAAAATTGATATGGATAAGCTCTGTGCTTTTATGAAAAGGCGTGCTCCCGGGCAGAATGGATTTTCAACCCCCCGCAAAGAGGCAGATTTGCCCCGAATTTTGTCAGGTGTTGTTAATGACACAACCTGCGGAGCTCCTGTTTGTGCCGTGATTGAAAACACCAACACCCGCTCTCAGGATTACGATAAGATCAGAAATCTTCCCCGACCGAGCCATGCGGATTATCCTGCTCTCATCCGATATGCGGGAAGGAACGACCCCAGAGGCGGCGGCAATTTTTCGGGCAGAATGACGGCACCCTTGTGCTTTGCCGGCGGACTTTTGATGCAGATTTTAGCGCGTAAGGGTATTGAAATCGGCGCACACATACGCTCAATTTCAGCCGTTTGCGATGACGATATTGATTTTGTGTCAGGCTGTATGGATAAACTGAAAGCCCTTGAATCAAAATCTTTCCCTGTTGTCAATGACGAGGCAGGGGAGAGGATGAAAGCCGAAATTTTGTCTGCCAAGGCGGATGGTGATTCCGTGGGCGGTGTGGTTGAATGCGTAATTACCGGTGTGCCTGCAGGTGTGGGAAATCCCATCTTTGACGGCATAGAAAACCGCATTGCATCGGCAATTTTCGGCATCCCCGCCGTCAGAGGCATCGAATTCGGCGCAGGCTTCAAAGCCGCTCAGATGCGAGGAAGCGAGCATAATGACCCCTATTGCCTCGACGGTGAAACGGTTAAAACAAAGACCAACAACCACGGCGGTGTAATCGGCGGAATAACCTCGGGCATGCCAATTGTGTTCAGGGTTGCCTTCAAGCCCACCCCATCAATTGCCAAAGCGCAGACTTCCCTCAACCTTGCAACGAGTGAAGAAGAAACCTTCAGCACCCCCGGCAGGCACGACCCTTGCATTGTTCAGCGTGCAGTACCCGTTGTTCAGGCTGCGGCTGCTTTGGTGCTTGCAGATTTTTTGTTGAAATAAGGTGTAACAATGGAACTTGATTTAAATAAAATCCGACAGGAAATTAACTCAATTGACGATGAAATTTCCGCTTTGTTTGAAAAGCGCATGCTTCTTGCGAAGGATGTTGCGGAATACAAGCGTCAGAATGATATGGCGGTTTATGACCGCCGCAGAGAAAGAGATATCATTAACCGCATCAGCTCTCAGGTCAGTGACGATCTGGGCTCTTACGCCAAAATTCTCTATTCAACTCTTTTTCAGGTCAGCCGTTCTTATCAGTTCAAAAAGCTGATTCCCTCGTCTCCCGTGACCGATAAAATGAAAAAAGCGGTTGAAGAAACTTCTCAGCTTTTTCCACGCAATGCCAAGGTTGGCTGTCAGGGTGTTGAGGGAGCTTACGCTCAGTCTGCTTGTGACAGAATTTTTGACTCTCCTGATATAAGCTTCTACAAAACCTGGGAAGATGTGTTCAAATCTGTTGAATCAGGCGAATGCAAATACGGTGTTGTTCCCCTTGAAAACAGCACCGCAGGCACAGTTAATGCAGTGTATGACCTTGTGGGTAAATATAAATTTTATATTGTAAAAAGTCTGAAGCTGAAAATCTATCACAGTCTTCTTGTCAGAAGAGGTGTGCGCCTTGAAGATATAAAAGAAATTGTTTCTCACGAGCAGGCGCTTCAGCAGTGCAGTAAGTTTATTTCATCTCTCAATGTTAAAGTTACTGTGTTTGATAACACTGCCGCCGCGGCAGAATATGTTTCAAAATCCGGCAGAGATGACATTGCCGCAATCGGATCACCCGACTGCGCCGACCTTTACAACCTTGTGAGCATCCGTGATGACATAATGAACACCGACAATAATTATACCCGTTTCATCTGTGTTTCCAAAGACCTTGAAATTTATCCCGGTGCGCAAAAAACAAGCATCGTTTTCAAGGTTCCTCACAGACCCGGTGCATTGTTTGATGTTCTTTCAAAATTCAGAGCTCTTGACATCAACCTCATCAAGCTTGAAAGCCGACCCATTCCCGGCAGAGATTTTGAGTTCAAGTTCTACATCGACCTTGACGCTTCAATCTACCGCAGCGAATTGTTCGAATTGATTAACGAGCTTGACAATGAGCTGGATTCCTTCGATTATCTCGGCTCATACACAGAAATTATCTGAGGTGTAGCAAATGAAACCCTTCGGTTTGCTGGGCAGAAAGCTTTCTCACAGCATTTCTCCCGAAATTCACAACTTGTTGTGCGATTATGAATATGTCCTTTTTGAAAGGGAACCTGATGAGCTCGATGAATTTTTCAAAAAAAGAGAATTCAGCGGCCTGAATGTGACTATCCCCTATAAAAAAGATGTAATAAAATTTTGTGCTGAGCTTTCCGATACTGCCAAAAAAATCGGCAGTGTCAACACAATCACAGTTCGACCTGACGGCACATTATTTGGTGACAATTCTGACTACTTCGGCTTTTCTTATATGGTGGAGCAGAGCGGAATTTCTCTCAAAGATAAAACCGTTCTTGTTCTCGGCACAGGCGGTGCATCTCTCACTGTCAAAGCTGTGGTGAAGGATATGGGTGCCAAAGAGATTATCAGCGTTTCTCGTACAGGTGAAGTGAATTATGAAAATGTTTATGATTATAAAGATGCCGATGTAATCATCAACACAACCCCTGTGGGAATGTATCCCCACAACGGTGAAAGAGTGATAGACTTGTCACGCTTTCCGTCACTTTCAGGTTGCCTTGATTTAATTTATAACCCGTCGTTGACTCCGTTTTTGTATGATGCAAAAAATCTCGGTGTACCTTATGCCAACGGTCTATCAATGCTTGTGGCGCAGGCACATATGTCAGCCGAAAAATTTATAAACGGGGAAATTCCGCAAGATAAAATTGATGCGGTAATCACTGAACTTGATTCACTTCGCAAAAATGTTGTTTTAATCGGTATGCCGGGTTGCGGAAAGTCAACTGTTTCTGCACTTCTCGGCAAGGAGCTTGAACGCCAAGTGGTTGATACCGATGCACTCATAGAAAAAAATGAGGGCAGACACATTCCCGAAATTTTTGCTCAAAACGGTGAGGATTATTTCAGGTCTGCCGAAACAAAAGCTCTTGCCGAAGCAACCAAACAAAGCTCACTTATCATTGCCACGGGCGGGGGAGCGGTGCTCAGGGAAGAAAACCGATATTTTATCAAGCAAAATTCTGTTGTTGTGTGGCTCAAAAGAGATTTCAACCGTCTTGCAACCAATGGCAGACCACTTTCCAAAAGCCTTGACGACATAAGAAAAATTGAAGAAATCAGAACTCCGATTTATGCATCTCTTGCCGATGTTCAGGTTGATGTTGACGATGACCCGCAGGTGACCCTTGCCAAAATTCTTGAAGCTCTCAAAGGAGAAATAAAATGAAATTCCTTATTATAAACGGACCTAATATTAATATGCTGGGCATCCGTGAGCCGGGTGTTTACGGCGCCCGGAATTACGCTCAGCTGCTTGAGTTTGTTGGAGAAGCCTGCCAAGAAAACGGCGTTGAATATGAGCATTTTCAGTCAAACCACGAGGGCGACATTGTGGATAAAATCCAGTCCGCCTACGGCGTTTTTGACGGCATCGTAATCAACCCTGCGGCATACACCCACACAAGCGTAGCTATTCTTGATGCCCTCAAGGCTGTGGCAATTCCCACCGTTGAGGTGCATATCTCCGACATTGCACAGCGTGAGGAATTCCGTCAGTTTTCTTACGTGAGTATGGTCGCTGTCAAAACAATCTGCGGTCTCGGCTTCGAAGGCTACCGCAAAGCAATTGTTGATTTGAAAGAATATCTTGATAAATGAGTTGGAACAGCCTTCTCCTCGAGGAGAAGGGGGACCGCTTGCGGTGGATGAGGTGTCAAACTTGAAGTTTTATTTTGTACCTCATCATCTGTTAAACAAAAAGCATAAACTTTCTTTTAAGCGCGGTGTTAAATATTGACAACCGCGCTGTTTTATTGTTATAATACTTTAAATGAATAAAAGGAGGGTTTTGCTTGAAAAAACTCTTGGCAGTCCTTATGGCTTTGGTGATGCTTATCACAGGTATGAGCCTCGGTGCTTTTGCAAAGGCAGAGGTTACTCCCGTGATTATCGTCAGCGGTGTTGGTGCCCGTCCGTTTTATATGGATATGGGAACAGAAAACGAAAAAACGGTTTATCCGCCCCAGGTTGATTTCCCGACGGTTATTGCACACGGCGTTTTCGGAATTGCCCTGACTCTTGTTACCGGCGATGTGTCAATTTTTTCAAAAACTGCATCTTATATCGTAAGTGACATTTTTGAGGAATTCAAATGTGACGAAAACGGCAACTCAAAATATAATGTTGCCCCAATCACATATCCCTTGTCAATCGATAATTATGAATTTGATTATGCAAACGATGTTTCTGAAATTCAGATTGCATTTGCAGTCAGCCGTGAAGTGGGCGAAGAAAACACTTATTTCTATAACTACGACTGGCGACTTGACCCTTGCTCCAACGCGAACGGTCTTGACAAAATGATTGAAAATGTCAAATCTGCAACAGGTAGCGACAAAGTTGTGCTTGTGCCCTGCAGTATGGGCGGCGTTCAGACCATTGCTTACCTTGAAAAGTTCGGCAGTGATGATATTGAAAGCATCATCTTTATGTCGGCAGCTCACAGAGGTCTTTATTTTGTCAGTGAGATGTTCATTGGTGGCGTAACACTCAATCAGAAGGATTTGTTCACATTTTTATCCAAGCTGATTACCGTTCCCGATGAAAATGCAGACAACCTTGTTTCCCTTGTTTTTGACGATTTGGGTCAGGCAGCTATGCTTTCATCCACCTTTCAGTGGCTTGACAGCTTCCTTCAGCAGGTGAGTGATGATAATCTCTGGTCTGCTCTTCGTGAGATTTTCGGCCGTCTTCCCGGTATGTGGGCATTTGTGCGCCCCGAATATTTTGATGAGGCAGTTTCATTTATGACAGATGAAAACACAGGTGACGACCTCATTGAAAAAATAACCTATTACAACAAAAACGTCAGTGCAAAGAACGATGAAATTTTAACCGAATCAAAAGAAAACGGCGTTAAAATTTCTATTTGCTCTCACTATGATAAGGGCAGCATTCCTGTTACCGCAAAAGCAAGCGTTGAAGGCGATGACCTTATTGAAACTCCCTGCACAAGCAACGGTGCAACCGTAGCTCTTTCAGGTGAGGTGCTTGGTGCCGATTATGTTCAGGCAGTGAGCTGCGGTCACAACCACATTTCGGTTGATGACAAAATCGACGCTTCAACCTGTCTTTTCCCTGAATCCACTTGGTTCATCAAGGGTCAGCCCCACGTTGGTGTGTTCTGTGATGAAAACGGGGTGTTCAACGATTATGCTGATTTCGTTGCGTGGCTTGCAACAAGTGATACGCAGCCCACGGTTTTCGCAAACCCCGGTTATCCCCAGTTTATGGAAGCTGATGCTTCCCTTAAAGAGCTTAATCCTCTTGTTGCAGAGGCTGAAAAAGACTATGCAACCGAAATTATTGCTCTTTTGGGAACAGCAGTTGATTACATAAAAAACAATATTTAATTAAAAGGCGGTATTTAAAATGGCAAAAAATTTAAAAGACATCGACAAAGCAGCCGAAGAAAAAGGTTCGTTGCTTACCACAATCTGGCAGTTTGTTAAGTTCATCATTGTAAGCCTTCTTGCAATGATCGTTCAGTTTGTTCTTCTCAACACACTTCAGCTTATTCCTGCAATCAAAGATCTTTACGCAGTTGATTTCAGCTGGTGGGTGTTTGTTTATCCCGTTGCAATCGGTGGTTTGGGTTACTTTATCGTTTCAAACACAGCTAATATCATCGCTCAGATTGTTGCTTTCTTTGTTAACAAAGAAAAGACCTTCAACTCAGGCGCAAATGTAGCAGTTGCCCTTCCCATTTACATCGTTTTCACAGTTGCTCTCATTGCTTTTGCAGCATGGCTTAACCCCACTCTTAAAGAAGTTTTCATCAATGCTGATTGGTTTGTTGGATTCTGCGAAAAATTCGCTTGGGAAGTTGAAACAACATCAAAGAACGTTGCAACAATGATTTGTTCAGCTCTTCAGTTCTTCCTCTATTTCCCCGTTGACAAAATCCTTTTCCACAAGAAAAAGGAAGACTAATCAAAGCTTTCGGATGCACTTCGGTGCATCCGATTTTTTTGCGTAAAAATGTAAATTTCTGTTGAACAAAAATAACTGTTATGGTAAAATATATAAGTCAAGTTATATTCAGACAGGAGTGTGTTTTTATGGCAAAAACCAAAAGCCCCAAAACCATCCCCTCGGGATTTGTAATCCCCAAAAAGGAATTCAAAATTTTCACAATCGCCGCATTGGGTCAGAACCTTATTTACAGCTGTATGTCAAGCTATGTAACCGACTATTATGTAAATGTTCTGCGTCTTGCGCCGTTGTTTGTTTTGTTCCTTATGCTTTTTGCCCGCGTATGGGATGCAATCAATGACCCGATGATGGGTATGATTGTTGACCGTCACAAAACAAAGCACGGCAGAATGAAGCCATACCCAGTGTGGACGGTTCTTCCCATAGCTGCCCTCACAATTATGATGTTCACAAAACCCGGTCTTGTTGATACACCTCTTATGGTTTATACAGGCGTTGTATATGTTTTGTGGGGTATGATTTACACCGCAAGTGATGTTCCTTTCTGGAGCCTTCCCAATATTATGACTCCCAACCCCGAAGAACGCGGTAAGCTTATTTCCCTTGCCCGCACATTCGGCGGTATTTCCACAGGTATTGTAACTGTTCTTCCCATGATTATGGGTCCCGTGCTCAAGGGTATGGGTTATTCAGATGCCGAAGCTGACGAAAAGAAATATGCCGTTATGGCAATTTCCTGCACAATTGTGGGCATTTTCCTTTTCGCAATGTCTTCTTTCTCGGTTAAAGAGCGAATCAATCTTCCCAACGCCACCAAAAAAGCAAAAGGCGAAAAGGGCAACCTTTACCGCATTTTCCACTGCAAGCCGCTTATGCTTGTTGTTCTTTCCGGTACACTTTCATTCGGCCGTTATATGCTTCAGGCCGCCGCACCCCACGTTGCGAGATATGCCGGCTTCGTTATCAACGATGATTTCCAGAAAAACGTTTCAACCGTTGCTCTTGTTATCCAGGTTTGTGCCGCTATCGGTATGTTCGGCACAATGATTGCAATTCCCTTCCTTTACAAAAAGTTCAATTATAAGCAGCTTGTGCTTTATTCCTGCATTTTCGGTGCAGTTGCAAGCTTTTTGACCTGCCTCATCGGCTGGACAACAAAGAACCTTTTCCTTTGCATTCCCACAATGATTGTTTCTTCAATTCCTCTCGGCGTTCTCAATGTTGTTATTTATGCAATGGTTTGCGACAGCCTTGACTATATGGAATGGGAAACAGGCCACAGAAACACAGCTCTCGGTTCAGCCTGCCAGTCCTTTGTTAACAAGCTTGGTAATGCGCTTTCAACCGTTATGATTATCGGTATGTATATGATCGTAAGCATCGATGTTAACTCAATGTATGATGCATCAGGTGCTGCAACAATCAACCTCACAAGCGGACAGGAATTTGCAATGTTTGCCCTCATCACAATTGTTCCCGGTGTGAGCCTTCTCCTTTGCGCAATTCCCATTTTCTTCTATGACCTTGTTGGTGCAAAGAAAGATAAAATCACAGCCGAGCTTGCCGAACAGAGAGCAGCAAAAGGTATTGTTGTTGAATAATTACGGAGGATTATATTATGAACTACATAGAGTTTGATTCATCAAGACCTATCGACCTTATCCCTATGGGCAGAATTGCCATTGACTTCAACCCGGTTATTCCTCCTTTTCAGTCATTGGTTGAAGCTGACACTTTCAAAAAATATCTCGGCGGCTCACCTGCCAACATCGCAGTGGGTCTTGCCCGCCTTGGCAAAAAGGTCGGTTTCATCGCAAAGGTTTCAGATGACCAGTTCGGTGACTATGTTACCAAATTTTTTGAAGACGAGGGTATCGACACATCTCACATCACTCGCGCCAAAAACGGTGAAAAGCTTGGTCTCACTTTCACAGAAATGCTTTCTCCCAGCGAGAGCAGCATTTTGATGTATCGTGACGGTGTAGCAGACCTTATGCTTGACCCCGCCGATGTTGATGAAGAATACATCGCATCCGCTAAAGCAATTCTCATCAGCGGAACTGCTCTTTGCCAAAGCCCCTCAAGAGAGGCATGCCTCAAGGCAATGTACCTTGCCAAAAAGGTTGGCACAAAGGTGATTTTTGATATCGACTATCGCCCCTACAACTGGAAGAGTGCCGATGAAATTGCAATCTATTATTCAATTGTTGCCGAAAACAGCGATATGGTAATGGGCTCACGTGAGGAATATGACCTTACCGAAGCAATTATTGCTCCCGGCAGAACTGATGAAGAAACCGCATCCTACTGGATGGAAAAGGGTAACAAAATCGTAATCATCAAGCACGGCAAAAAAGGCTCAACCGCCCACACAGCCGACGGTGATTTCAACATCAAGCCCTTCCCCATCAATGCAACCAAATCCTTTGGCGGCGGTGACGGCTACGGTTCATCCTTTATCTTCGGCCTTCTTGAAGGCTGGGATATTATTGATTGCCTTGAATTGGGCAGTGCATCAGCTTCACTTCTTGTCAATGCTCACGGCTGCTCCCTGTTTATGCCCACCCTTGAGCAGATTCAGGCTTATATTAAGGACTGCAAAGAAAAATACGGTGAAATGGTTGCAAGAGGTTAAATTATGTTTTATTATCCTGGATTTGATGCAGACGGCAAAAAAGTCCTTTCTACCCGCGACACCGAAATGATGATGGACATTGCCGTTTACAATATGAAAAAAGATGAAAGCAGAACATTCACTCTGCCCGAAGATGAGCTTGCAGTTATGCTTGTTCTCGGTGATGTTACTTTTAAATTTAACGGTGAAGAAAAGCACGCGACACGCGGAAGCCTTTTCTCAGAAGGCCCTTCAACCGTTCACGTTTCAAAGGGCGTCAGCGTAACAGTAACTGCCAATGCGGACAGTGAGGTTCTCACTCAGAGTGCAGAAAATGACCGTGACTTCCCTGCAAAATATTATGCCCCCGAGGATTGTGACTACTTTACCTCCTGTCAGGGTAAGTGGGAAGACACAGCGGTCAGAGACGTTGTTACTGTTTTTGACTACAAAAACGCACCTTATTCAAATATGGTGCTTGGTGAAATTCAGACACGCCCCGGCAGATGGTGCAGCTATATTCCCCACAGCCACCTTCAACCCGAGGTTTATTATTACAAATATGAACGCCCCGAAGGCTTCGGTGCCTGCTTTATCGGTGAAGATGTTCATATGATAAAGGACGGCAGTGTTGCTCATTTCCCGGGCGGACTCAACCATCCGCAGGTAACGGCACCCGGCTTTCCGATGTATACCGTGTGGATGATTCGTCATCTTCCAAACAATCCCTGGCTTGACCGAGTTGACGATGAAAGATATATGTGGCTCAATGACGGTCAGGTGCAGAAATTTGACAGAGAAATAAAATGATTAAAAAAGTTTTAATTTCAACCGCTGTGGCAGGCATTGCATTTGCCGCAATGGGACTTGATAACAAGCTGAAGCTGACTGATTATACGCTGACATCTCCCAAGGTTCAGAAGCCTGTGAATATCGTTTTTCTTTCGGATATTCATTCAATGAAGTTCAAAGACGGCGGCAAAAATCTTTTTGAAACCATCGACAAAGCAAAACCAGATTGTGTTCTTCTCGGCGGTGATGTTTTTCACAAGCGGGGAGAGGAAGAGGATTTTGAGCGGGCCTTTGAACTCACTAAAAATCTTGCCCTCAAATACAAAAGCTGTTGCTTCGTCACGGGCAATCACGAGTTTGAATCAGGCAGAGCAGAGGAAATCAAAGAAAGAGTCAAATCCGTCGGTTGTCATATTCTCGGTGACGAAAGCTATATTTTTTCAACCGATGACGGTCAGCAATATCTTGTTGGCGGAACTGATTATTCAGGCTTCGGTGAGGAAGAGGTTCTTTTGCAAAAAGAAAATTTTGTTAAAAGAGCAGCTGAAACCGGCTTGTTTTCGGTGCTTGTGCGCCATATTCCTATGCAGGTTGAAACAGATAAAAACATAGACCTGATTTTAAGCGGACACAACCATGGCGGTTTGTGGCGGCTTCCAAAAACAAAAGTGGGTGCCGCAGGCGGAGGAGGCAAACTCTTCCCTAAGTTTACCCACGGTAAATATAATTTTAACAATTCCTGCCTCATTGTAGGCAGTGGTGTAACAACCGAAACTTATTACATTCCAAGGCTCTACAATCCGCCCGAGGTTGTGCTGGTTTCAGTTGTTCCTCAAAAATAAAGGAGGTTTTCTCTTGAATTCTTATGCCCCCAAAACAATCCGTTTGACGGCAGGTGAAGCTGTTGTCAGATACCTTGACAATCAGTATGTCACCATCGAAAAAAACGGTAAAATGATTGAAAGCAAGTTTGTAGAATATTTCTATGCTGTTTTCGGTCACGGTTGTGTTCTCGGTGTTGGTGAAGCTCTTTCACAGGCTGAGCACTCAATCAAGGTTATGCAAGGCAGAAACGAGCAGGGTATGGCTCAGGCCGCTGCTGCTTATGCCAAAATGCACAACAGAATGAAGATTATTCCCTGTATGTCATCCATCGGCCCCGGTGCTGCCAATATGGTTACCGCCGCCGCAATGGCAACTGTTAATAATATCCCCTTGCTTCTCATTGCAGGCGACACCTTTGCCACCCGCCAGCCCGACCCTGTTCTTCAGCAGATAGAACAGCTTAACGACGGCACGGTTACCACTAACGATGCTTTCAAGGCTGTTACCAGATATTTTGACAGAATCACACGCCCCGAAATGATTATGACCGCTCTCACCAATGCAATGAGAGTGCTTGTTGACCCTGCACACACAGGCGCTGTCTGCCTTGCGATGTGTCAGGATGTTGAGGGTGAAAGCTACGATTATCCCGAAGAATTTTTCAGAAAAAGAGTTCATCTTATTCCTCGTCAGATTCCCAATGATTATGAGGTTAAAAACATTGCCGAAGCGCTTAAAAAAGCCCGCAAGCCCCTTGTTATTGTGGGCGGCGGTGTAAGATATTCTCAGGCAGGGGAGCAGGTTAAGGCTTTTTGCGAAAAGCACAATATTCCCTTTGCCGAAACTCAGGCAGGCAAAAGCTCAATCGAATCAAGTCACGCTCTCAATGTGGGCGGTGTTGGCGTAACAGGCAATGCAAGTGCCAACATTATCGCTGACAGTGCCGATTTTGTTCTTGGCCTCGGCACAAGATTCACAGACTTCACAACTTCCTCCAAGTGGCTTTATGCAGGCGCTCAGGTTGCCACAATCAATGCAAGTCCTTTCCACGCAGGCAAGCTGGACAGTATTCAGATGGTTGCTGACGTAAAAGAGGGTATACTTGCCCTTGATAAATATCTTGACGGCTATGTAAGTGCTTACACAGATGAAATCAAAAATGCAAAAGATGTATGGGCAAAGGAAATGGAAAGACTTTCCTCCAATGACTATAACTCAGCCGACTTTGCTCCCGAAATCAAAGCACATATGCCTGATGCAATGTCTGCCTTCAACAAGGCAACAGGCGGTGAAATCTGCCAGACTTCTGCTGTTGCTCTCATTCGTGAAATGATTCCCGACGATGCAGTTGTGGTTGCTTCTGCAGGCTCGCTTCCCGGCTGTATGCAAAGAATGTGGACCACCGACAGCATTGACTCCTACAATATGGAATACGGCTATTCCTGTATGGGTTATGAAATTGCAGGTGCCTTCGGCTCAAAGCTTGCAAAGCCCGATTGTGAGGTTTATGCAATGGTTGGTGACGGAAGCTATCATATGCTTCATTCCGAAATGATTACCGCCTTGCAGGAAGGCAAAAAGATTAATGTTATGCTCTTTGATAACGGCTCCTTCGGTTGCATCAACAACCTTCAGATGAGTCAGGGCATTGCAGCTCTTTGCACCGAATCACGCTACCGTGACGGTGACAAGCCCATCCGTGACGGAGAGTTTATGAACATTGACTATGCAATGAGTGCAAGAGGCTACGGCTATGTGACCTACACCGCAAAAACAATGGATGAACTCAGAGCCGCCATTGAAGATTCTCTTAAACAGACCAAGCCCACCTTGATTGATATTAAGGTTCTTCCCAAAACAATGACCGACGGCTACGGCGGTTGGTGGAATGTGGGTTGCTCCGATGTGCCCCGCACAGAGGTCGGCAAGGCTTCTTATAACGAAAAAACCGAACACCTTAAAAACGCAAGAAAATATTAAAAGGAGTAATGAATATGGATTCAGCAAAAGTAAAACTCGGTATTGCTCCCATCGGTTGGACTAACGACGATATGCCCGACCTTGGCAGCGAAGTTACCTTTGAACAGTGCGTAAGCGAAATGGCTCTCGCAGGCTTTGAGGGTTGCGAAGTAGGCAACAAATACCCCAAAACCCCCGAAGGCATTCACGAATATCTTGATATCCGCGGCTTGCAGATTTGTAACCAGTGGTTTTCATCATTTATTCTCACAAAGCCCTTTGAAGAGGTAGAAAAAGATTTCAGAGCGCAGTGTGAATTCCTCAAGGGCTGTGGCTCAAAAAGAATCGGTGTTTCTGAGCAGAGCTACAGTATTCAGGGTCAGATGGAAACTCCTGTTTTTGAAAAGAAATATGTTATGAACGACGATGAGTGGAAACGCTTTGCCGACGGTCTTTCAAAACTCGGTGTAATTGCCAAGGAATACGGCATCACTCTTACATATCACCACCATATGGGCACAGTTGTTCAGACTGCCGCCGAGGTTGACAAAATGATGGACCTTTGCGACCCCGACAGTGTGTTCCTCCTTTTCGATAGCGGTCACCTTGCTTATTGCGGTGAAGATTATATGGCAGTGCTCAAAAAGTATGCTAAGAGAATCAAGCATGTTCATCTTAAGGATATCCGCCCCGAAATCGTGAAGCAGGTTAAGGATGAACACCTCAGCTTCCTCAAGGGCGTACGCCTTGGTGCGTTCACAGTTCCCGGTGACGGCGCAATTGACTTTGCTCCTATTTTTGCCGAGCTTGAAAGCGCAGGCTATGAGGGTTGGATGCTTGTTGAAGCAGAGCAGGACCCCGCAATTGCAAACCCCTTCAAATATGCCAAAATGGCAAGAAAATATATTGCTGACAAAGCAGGAATCTGAGGAGAATTATTATGTTAAAAGTTGGTATTATCGGCGCAGGCAGAATCGGCAAGGTTCACTGCGAATCAATTATGAACTATGTTAAAAGCGCAACAGTAAAATCAGTTGCAGACCCCTATCTCAACGATGAAACAATTGAGTGGGCAAAGGGCTTGGGCATCAACGAGTTTTCAAAGGATTATCACGATATTCTCAATGACCCCGAAATTGATGCAGTTCTCATCTGCTCATCAACCGACACTCATTCTGTGATTTCACTTGAAGCTATCAAGGCAGGCAAGCACATTTTCTGCGAAAAGCCCATTGACCACGATGTTAACAAAATTCTCGAGGTTAAAGAGGCTCTTGAAAACAGCAATGTTAAATATCAGGTTGGCTTCAACCGTCGCTTTGACCACAACTTTGCTGCTGCCCGCAAGGCTGTTGCTGACGGTCAGATTGGCGACATGGACATTCTCAAAATCTGCTCAAGAGACCCCGGTGCACCACCTGTTGAATATGTTAAGGTTTCAGGTGGTATCTTCCTTGATATGACAATTCACGATTTCGATATGGTTCGCTTTATGTCTGGTGCAGAGGTTGAAGAAGTGTTTGCTTACGGTGCAGTAAGAGTTGACCCTGCAATCGGTGAAGCAGGTGACATTGATACAGCTGTTATTTCAATGAAGCTCACAAACGGCGCAATCGCTGTTATTGACAACAGCCGTGAAGCAAGCTACGGCTATGACCAGCGCGTTGAAGCTTTCGGCCGCAAGGGTCAGGTTGCTGTTTCCAACGATAGCGAGTCAACAGCAATTGTTTCAGATTCAACAGGCGTTCACGCTGAAAAGCCTCTTTACTTCTTCCTTCAGAGATATATGCAGGCTTATGTTGCCGAAATTTCTGAGTTCATCGACTGCGTAGTTAACGACAAGGAAGTTAATGTTGGTATTGATTGCGGACTTCAGCCTGTTCTTATCGGCCTTGCAGCCAAAAAGTCACTTGTAACAGGCGCTCCTGTTAAGGTTGCAGAAATTGCTGCTGAATACGGTCTTTAATTCATGAAGGTTGAAAATATTGACGGTGTTGTTCATATTTATCACGATTGTTACACCGGCAACACTCCCCGCCGAAGAATTGCCTGCCGCGGAATTTTAACCGACGGTGACAAAATTCTTCTTTCTCACGAAGTTAAGCAGGGCGTATATGTTTTGCCCGGCGGAGGGATTGAAAGCGGAGAAACCCTCTTTCAATGCTGTGAAAGAGAGGTTCTTGAGGAAACAGGCTATATCGTAAAAGCTGCCGAAGAGATAATCGAGGTGTGGGAGTACGATATGGACACCATCCACGAAAGCCATATTTTTGTCTGTGAAATCAAGGAGCAAGGTGAACGTCATCTCACTCAGCACGAGATAAACATCAATATGACGCCCGAGTGGAAAACTATTGATGAAGCGCAGGCGATTTTTAAAGAAAGAGCCCACAACACAGGAATGTATCTTCGTGAATACACCGCAATAAACAAATTTATAAACAAATAAAAATAACCCTCGACAGAAATCTCTGTCGAGGGTTGTTTGTGTCTTAGGCTTTTTCTATTTTTTCTACTTCGGCGCCGTCATAAAGAATTTTGTGAATATAAGATGTGGTTTCGTCCCAGTCAAGAATTATAACCTCTTTTCCCTCCTTGAGGGTGAGCTTGATAGCGTTATGAGGAATAATGTCTTCGGTCAACTTAAAATCAAGATATGACTGTGCTTCGGTAATCTTTTTCACAAGCAAGCCCTTTGCCATATCCGTTGTAACATAGGGGAGAACGGTTTCCATAAACTCAAGCTCCTGAGCAAGTGTCTGAGTCTTGAATTTATCAAATACGGATTTAAGAACCTTTCTCTGTCTGCCGGTTCGCTGTCTGTCGGAGTCAGTCTGTCTTAATCGCACAAACTTGAGTGCCTGCTTGCCGTTGAGAGTGTAATTGCCTGCTTTCAGGTCCTCTCTGTTAAAGGCATAGTTTGCTTCAATTGCAGACATATCCACGCTTACGCCGTCCATGGTATCAATTATTTTTGAAAATCCCTTGAAGTCAACTGACATATAGTTGTCAATTTTTATCTTGTAGTTGTTTTCAATGGTTTCAATCAGCTTCTTCGCGCCGCCAAAAGCGTGGGCGGTGTTGAGGCGCTTGTTGCCGTAGCCGTCAATGGCAACATAAGTTGCTCGTGAAAGAGAAACAAGCTTGATGGTTTCCTTCTTTTTGTTGATTGAAGCAATAATCATACTGTCAGAACGGGGATATTGCATTCCCTCAAACATAACAGCTTCCTGCTCGCCGGCATCATAGCCGATTATAAGCAGATTATACACATCCTTTGAATACCAGATTGATGTGTCTTTTTCAAGGTTTTGTTCAATATCCTTGTCTGCCTGCTGCTGAATAACAGCAGCTTCCTGCTTCAATTGATCTTTTGATACCTGATATTCTTTTTCAACTCCGTTTTCAACCTTCTGAATTGAAACAAGTGAGTTGGAGGTTTTGTTCTTCTTTGTTGAAGTTTTTTTGGTGGTTGAAGGCTTTTTGTTGGCGGCAGGTTTGTTAGCTTCCAATTCGTCCGGTTTTGCTGCGGTTACCGGTTCATCCGAAGTGATTGCTTCTTTTTCGTCAAGGCTGAAATCAAGCTCTTCTTCAGCTTCGATATCAGGGTCAACAGACATCACGATTTCATCTTCGAAATTAACCTTATCCAGCAAATTGTTAACATAAACGCCTGCTACGGAGCCTGAAAGAACACCAATTGAAACAAGAACAATTATTGCTGTTTTAATTATTCTTTTTTTTTTAGAGTTTTTTGCTTCTTTGGCAGCCTTTTTCTCTTCTTCTTTTTGCTCTTTTTCAATTGACTCGGGGCTTCTTACACCGTAGTCGTTGAAGTTCTTTTTAATCTGAGTTTCAACATAAACAATGGTGCCCACGAAGGTGAAGCCCTGTAAAGCAAAAATAAGAGAGCCGTAAAATGCAAGCATTTCAACTGAAAAGCCGATGGCAAAAATCATCATCACAACCGTAACGGGGAGCATAATGATGCCTGCAATACGCCAGATTTTGGCGGCAAGCTTGTGGGTGAATACCCATGCATCCCAGCTTTTGGTGGCGCGGCGTGAGCGGAAACCGCTGTGACCCTCGATGTTTTTCGGGGCACCGTTTTTGCCGTAATGGATACCGAAAAGCAACACAAGAGCGGGAACTATCAAATCAGTTACCAATGTGAATGCCCAAAATCCCATGAATGTCCGCCTTTCTAAAAGTTAATTCCTGCTTTGTTTAAAACAGTTAATACCCAGGAAGTGAAAATGTTCACAACAATTGATACAATTTTCTTAATCCCAAGGTTGTCAAGTATATCATCAAAAGCACCGTTTGTCAAATTTTCAAACGTTGTTTTTGAGTTGAACGGTGAGTACGGGTTTTCGCTGTCATAGTCGGCTTTTTTGCCGTTCAAAACAGTGAAAGAAAGTGTTCTCTCGCCAATGGGAGTAATATTATTGTCGAGCATATAGCTGATACGAACTTCTCCTTTAACAGCCGAAACCTCGGGAAGCTTGCCCGAAAATTCAATTTCAATGCTTTCGCCAGGGGCAAGGGTGGGGAAGGCGAGGTTGTCAAACTCAATGCCGAGATTGGTGTTGATGCCCAGAATTGTCATATTGCTTTTTGTGGAATTGTTGGTAACAATAAGACTTGTGTCCTCGTCCGAAACATAGCCCTCAACGCTTGAGTTGAACCTTGCAAAAGCAGGTTCATAGGGGTTGGTGGTTGCGTGGAACTGAGGATAATCAGGGTCAGATGTAACATCCTTGATGTTATCTGTGAGCAGAAGCTCATAAGTAAGCTCCTGAGAATAAATGTCCTTGAAGGTCATTCCGTGGAAATAGCCCTCAATATACCAGGTGTTCATAGGAAGATATCCGCAGGAAGCGTCAATATCCATGCCGGGTGAAACCTGATAAAGCCCGGTGTCAACCGTCTGAGTGTAACCGTCGGCAAAACGTTCACCAAAGGGCGCAACCTTTGCCCCTGTCGAGGCTTTTGTTGAAATAATGGCATCGGAATTTTCCTGCGAGCCGGTGATACTCGGCACGCCGTAGCCTGCCATAATCGAAATGTTAACCCCTGCCGCCTGAGCTTTTTTGAAGTTTTCGGCGAAATTGGGCATAATTTCGTAGTGCATATAGTCACTCTTCCTGATGATTTCAGCGTTTGCTGTTTCATCAAGAAGCTCACTCTTCAGCTCTTCGTAATATTCTGTGGGAATAAAGTCCCAAAGGCTTCCCCAATTAAAAGCAATTTCTGCAACGTAGGGAATAAGTGCGTTTACAAGGTCATCGAGAAAGTCGAGAATATGCAGCTGCATAAGCCAGTCATAATCTTCTTCAAGCATCATACCGCACTGAACAAATCGCAGAAGCAGTTCTTCGTCAAACTTAACGTTCTGCGACATAATGTCATAAGCCAGTAATGCACCGCCGAGAGCAGGGATGGTGAGCACAGCGTTTTCAACATCACCTTTTGTGCCGTAGAGGGAAAGATATGTTCCGGCAACCTGACCGCCGTGGCTCACTGCAAAGATATTAACCTTATCCTTGCCTGTGAATTCCTTAACGTCCTGAATGTAGGTATCAAGCTCTTCTGCGCAGTAAACGCTGCCCATTCTGAAGTCGCACATAAAAGCAAAAATGTTTTCGTGACCGATATATTCTGCAAGATAGTCGCAGATTTCTGCTTCCATTCTGTTTGCAGGGTCATTTTCTTTAAGATAAGAATCCTGGGTTTCTTCTGCGCTGAAATGATACTTATAAAGCTGATGCTTGCTGCTGCCGTCGTCATTGCAGGCAATTGTGTCAAGCTTACTCAGCAGTGATTCGCCAACAGCGTCGGCAAAAGCCTGAACATCTCCTGCGGTGAATTCTATAAAAGATTTGCCCAATAAAAGAGCGTTTTCTTTCACAGCGTCAAGTAGTTGGTCGCCTGTGGGCTTCCAAGCATTGTATACTTCACCGTTTTCGTTCAGCATATAAAACGTGGTTGAGGCATAGCCGGGAACGATAATAACGGGATAATCATTGCATTCTTCTTTTGTAACAGCCATTGCGGTTGTTGAACCAAAAGCTATTACAACACAAAGCAAAATCGATAAAAGCTTTTTCATTGTGAACTCATCCTATCAATTTATCAGTCTTTTTTGCCAAGAACGGGTGTGCAAGCGGGGAAAGCACCTTTTTCTGCTCCGAGGCAGAGTGCAAGCTGAGCAGGGATTCTCTTGTTTTTGATTACTTCATCGTTGTTGAATCCTGCCTCAGCGTCAGAAACAAGAAGGGGTACGTTTCTGCTTGAGTGGCTTCCTGTTGAGCAATAATAACCGCCTTTTTCTGCTGAATATTCAACAGAGCCTGTTTCGTGGTCGGCGGTGATAACAACAAGAGTGCTGCCATCCTTCTTTGCATAATCAAGGGCATAAGCAACAGCTTTGTCAAATTCGGCAAGCTGTTTAACTGCACCGTCAATATCCTTGTTGTGTGAACATTTGTCAATGCGTGCGCCTTCAACCATAAGGAAGAAGCCGTCTTCGTCGTTGTCAAGAATATCAATAGCTTCCATTGTCATTTTTTCAATTGTAGGAGTAACATCGGGGTTTGTAACGTTTGCAAAGTTATCCACATTGAACTGACCGATTGAGCGTGTGCCGTCAGCAAGAGCGTCGATGTCTGAAATATCATCAAGGTAGGCAAAGCCGTGAGCGGCGGCAGATTCTTTTGTGATGTAGCTTTCTGTTGCGCCCCAGATGAGAGTGAGGTCAGAATTGAGCTGGTCTTCGCTGATGTCTTCTGCCATATCTCTGTCCATAGCGTGAGCAGAAAAGTCGGAGGGAGTTGCGCCTGATGTTGAGTCTGTTGTAACAACTCCGGCAGCTTTGCCAAGAGAAATTGCAAGCTCACTGAGGTTCATAGGCTCAATGATGCTGCCTGTGGGGTCAAACACACTCATGCCAACATAACCGTTTGTGGTTCTGATAGCAGATGCAAGAGCTGTGCCGCCTGCGGCGCTGTCGGTTGTTGCGCCCCAATAGTTAACTGTCTGTGACTGGCCTCTGACGGGAACATTTTCCATAGCGAGGTCAATGTCCAGCTTATCTTTTGCGGCGGCAAGGTGATTTTCACCCATACCGTCACCAATCATAAGAATAACATTGTCATAAACCTTGTAGTCTTTGTCATCAACAGGTTTAGCATAGCTGAAAACAGCCGTGAACATTGTTGAAAGTGCAACGATAATTGCGATAAACGGACTAAAAAAACTCATATAATATTCCTCCTATTATACAGATAATATAATTTTAACATCTTTTTTTCTTATTATCAATATACTTTATTAAAGTAGTGTCCATTTTTTGCTGGTTTTTCAAAAAAATAAACCCGCCAAACGGCAGGTTTACCACTCATATTTTGTTAACTGACCTTTACACAAAAGCTCGGGGAAGTCCCATTGACGGAGCACCTCGTATGCCGCGATTGCCACCGAGTTTGAAAGGTTGAGGCTTCGTGCGGCAGAATCGTTAATCATCGGGATTCTCACACAGCTTTCGGGGTTGTTATAAAGTAAATCCTCCGGCAGTCCTTTGGTTTCTTTGCCAAAAAACAAAAAGGTGTTGTCGGGATATTCAACATCGGAATATCTGTGCTTTGCTTTTGTTGAAAAATAGAAATAACTGCCATTATTTTTATCAAAAAAATCCTCAAGATTTTTGTAATATGTAATGTCAAGAAGATGCCAGTAATCAAGTCCCGCGCGCTTTAATTTCTTGTCGTCAATTTTAAATCCCATCGGCTCAATTATGTGAAGTCTTGCGCCTGTTGCGGCGCAGGTGCGTGCAATGTTTCCTGTGTTCTGAGGAATTTCGGGCTCAACGAGAACAATATTTAACTGCGGCATATAGAACTCCTTTCAGGTTAAAATAATATTGATAAAACATTTGGAGGGATAGATATGCAGAAAAAATCAGCATCAATGATGAAAAAAGTAGGTGTCGGAATGCTCGCCGGCGGTGCCACAATGGCTCTTGGCAGTATGATGATGTCGGGCAACAACACCCGGAAATACCGCAAAATGGCAAACAAAGCCATCAAAACCGCAAGTGACGTTGTGGACACAATCGGTAGCTTTAAAATGTAAATAAAGCCACAGCAAAGCCGCCGTAAATGGCGGCTTTGGTTATGAATTGAATTTGTTCATCGCAAGGTCTGTTTTGCCGTCAACAATCAGTCTCAATGCCTCGCAGGCATTGACGGTTGATTTTTTGATTTCTTCCATTTCATCTTTTTTGAAGTTGGAAAGCACCCAATCTGCCAAATCGTAATCAGGGTGGGGCTTGGCTCCGACTCCGACTTTAATTCTGGGGAAGGCATCGCTCTTCAGATGATAAATAATGCTCTTGATGCCGTTGTGGCCACCGTCTGTTCCTTTTCTGCGGATTCTCATTTTGCCGCAGGGGAGGGAGATGTCGTCAAAAACAACAATAATCTTTTCGGGAGGAATTTTATAAAAAGCCGAAACCTCTCTCACAGCTTCACCGCTGTTGTTCATAAACGTCTGAGGTTTGATTACAATGCAACGGTGTCCCCCAAGGTTAACTTCACCAAGCAATGATTTATATTTGATTTTATTGATTTTGCAGTCTTCTTCCACGCTGAGCCTGTCGAGAGTGAGAAACCCCACGTTATGGCGGGTATATTCATACTTGTCACCGGGGTTGCCCAGACCCACTATCAGATATTCGGGTGCAGAAGCTGAACTGAATTCTTTCTTTTTAAAAAACATATTAAAGCTCAATTACCTTTGTTGTTACGTTTTCCCAATCTTCAATTTCACCGTAGGGGTCATCGGTGAGAGCGTATTCAATCTTAATGTCAAGCTCGTTGAATGCTGCTTCAAGCTCTTCATCGGTTTCATATTTGTTCATATCTGCCGTTGCATAAATTGCAATGCTGGTGCAGTTGCCTGAGCCGATGCCGTATTCGGCGTCAAGTCTTGTGCGCACGAAAATGCCGTCACCTTTTTTGGCAGAAACGCTTTTGCAAACCATGGTTTTGTCGGTTTTGTTTTCAACAAGCTTATAGATGTAGAAAGACTTGTAGTTTTCGGCGTTGTCAACAACGTCTTTGATTTCTTCATCAGTCATGCCGTAATCTTCTTTGCCGTCTTCTTTGATAAATTCGTCTTTGTCAGCTTCGCTTTCGAAAAACTTGTTGGGGTCAACCAACGGCTCATCAATATGTTCAACATCAACAACGTGTGAAACCTTTTCGGTTTCACCTTCTTCGTTTACTTTTGTGCCTTCATAAATAATTGTGCCGTTTTCGGGCTCAAGCTTTTCAACGTCAACAACGCCGGCTTCACCGTCTTTTGTTTCATCATTGCCGATTGAACAACCGACTGTTGAAACGATAACTGCCATAATCATCAAGAGGCTGAAAATTTTAATTAAAGTATTCTTGTTCATTTTTGTTTCTCCTTATTTCTGCCATTTATATGGCTTTTTGCTTTTAACCCAGTCTTTTTTGATTACCTGACGGCTTCTTGCAAGTGCAAGTGCATCCTCAGGCACGTCTTCGGTTATTACCGAGCCCGCGGCGGTGTAGGCATTGTCGCCAACAGTAACGGGCGCAACAAGATAAGTGCTGCAGCCGATGAACGCGTGGTCACCGACGACGGTGCGGTTTTTATCTTTGCCGTTGTAGTTAACTGTTGCACATCCGCAACCAACATTAACATTTTTGCCAAAATCAGCGTCACCAAGGTAGGTGAGGTGAGCGATGCTTGTTTCGTCACCGATGTTTGCATTTTTAAGCTCAACAAAGTTGCCGATTTTAACCTTTTCACCAACAACACAGTCAGGGCGGATTCTCACAAACGGACCGATGTGAGTTCCTGCTTTAACTGTTGAAGAATAGACCTGAGTGTTGTTGAGCTCAACGCCGTCTTCAATGATTGAATTTTCAACAATACTGTTGGGGCCGATAACACAGCCTTCGCCGATTTTTGAACCGCTTTTGATAATTGTGCCGGGGAGAATTTCCGTGTCAATGCCGATTTCTGAATCGGGGCAGATAATCACCCCGTCAATGCAGGGGATTGAAACGCCGCTTCTCATCTTGTCATAAAGAACAGCTTTTCTTGCAATTTCGTTCAGCTCATAAAGCTGAGCTCTGTCGTTTGCGCCAAGCACAACATCACTGCTCTTTGCCTTAAAAGCAGAAGCGTGCCTGTGGGAATTGATAATAATTTCAATCGCATCGGTGAGGTAGTATTCCTTGCCGTCCTCGTGCTGTTCAACAATTTTATCAAGAGCCTTCAGCAAATCCTCGCACTTAAACCAGTATGCACCCGAGTTTACCTCGGTGATTGATTTCTCTTCATCAGTGGCTTCCTTTTCTTCCACAATGGCTTTGAGAAGTCGCTTCTCGTTTCTCACAATTCTGCCGTAGCCAAAGGGATTGGCAACGCTGGCCGTGATTACGGTTGCGCTGTTGCCCAGCTCAATGTGGTGGTCAAGAGCGTTGCGGATTGTGTCGCTGTCCATAAGGGGAGCATCACCGTTGAGAATGAGCACGTTGCCGTTTTTATGCCTGAGCAAAAATTCTCTTGCCTGCATAACAGCGTGGCCTGTACCCAATCTTTCAGATTGAAGAACGGTGTCATACTTCCCGTCAAGGTGAGCCTCAAGCAAATCGGCACGGTAGCCCGTAACAACGCAGATGTCGTCAACACCGCCGTTTTTGGCAGCATCAATCACCCAATTGATCATTGGTTTGAAAAGCACCTCAGCCATAACTTTGGGCTTTGATGATTTCATTCTGGTGCCTTCGCCTGCGGCGAGAATAACAGCACAGTTGGAGTTCATAAACAATCCTCCTTACAGTGTAGGTTGGGGTATATTAAAATTTATAACATACATCCAATTTAATTATGCCACAAAGTAGGATAAAATACAAGTAAGAAATGTGGATATTCTGTTATTTTCCATAAAATAACTCGTCAAAAGAAACTCCGTAAATTTCTTTGAGCAACAATATTTCATCTGCATAAATATGCCTTTGAGCAACCTCGATTTTTGCAAGAGCACTTCTTGTCAGGTCGCAGCCGTTTACCTGCATTTTTGCCGCAACTGTTTCCTGTGTCATTTTCTTGTTTTCTCTTATTTTTCTGAGATTTGAGCCAAACTGTTTTTCAAAATTGATGTCCATTATGCCACCTCTCTCTGCACCAAAATAAGTGCAAAAATTCCTTGACATAATTTTATCCGTGTGCTACACTAAATTTGCACTTATATAGGTGCAAAGAAAAAGAAAAGAGGGAAAACTATGGCTTGTAAAAATTGCAAACATTATGATGAGAACGAAAGATGGGGCGGCAAAGGGTTTTGTTCATGGTACGGGGCGTATTATTATGAAGATGATAGTTGCTCACATTTTTCAAAAAGAGACAGTGGTGGATGCTTTTTAACTACGGCTTGTTGTGAATATATGAGTAAGCCGGATAATTGCTATGAGTTGGCTATGATGAGAAAACTAAGAGACGAATATATAATCGAAACTCTTGGTCGCAAAGACCTAATTGATGAGTATTATGCTTGTGCTCCGGGTATTGTCGAAAAATTGAACAAAGCCGATAATTGCGAAGAGTTGTATGGGAAAATATACTCAGATGTTACGGAATGTGCCGTTTATATGGAGCATGAAAGAAATGATTTGGCGTTTGAAAAATATTTGAAGATGTTTGAAAATTTAAAGACTATGTGAGGGGGAGTTAGATGTTTTGGATTATCCTAACTTTGGTAATTATTGCGATTATTGTTTATATCCAGAGGAATAAAATTAAGCAAAGTATTAAAGCTTCAAATCTAAAAGATGATAAAGAGTTTATTGATAGAGTTAATGAAATTAAAAGAATGAAGGAGATTGCAGAAAGTTTTAGTGAATATGTTTTTATTACATCTGTCCCGGTTTATCACGGAGATACTTCAAGTGCCGAACCACTTTCCGACAGAATGATTGAAATTTACCTTAAAAGCGAAAATGTTTTTTTGAATATTACGGATTGCAGATTTAGTAAGTATCTTTTTGATAAGTGCTATACTTGTAGTTGCGAAGAAATAAACAAAACATTAGAAGATTATAAAGATTTTTTACTTGGACAGACAGGGATAAGTAAAAAAGAGTTTGATAGATATTTTGATATTGGAAAATTGATTTACGAGAACCATGAGGATGGCATAATGGAAAATATGTCTATTCCTTTTAAATGCCCGAGTGGGTTAACTGGCGACGACAAAGAACTGTTTATAAAAGCTGTTAGTCAACAATAATGTGTTTAATTCTCACTGTGAGTGGGAGTTTTTCTTTCGTTTCGTCACTTGATACAAAAAAATTCTTGTAACCCTCAAACAAATTTTAACAAAAAAGTATAGACAATATGTATAAATATATGTTATACTGTTAGACGAATGTTAAGGGGATAATTATGCCCCTTAAATCCATATTAAAATATTGGAGGTAATTACAATGGCACAGAAATTTGTTTACCTTTTCAAAGAGGGCGACGCTTCAATGCGTGAGATCCTCGGCGGTAAAGGTGCAAACCTTGCAGAGATGACCAAAATCGGTCTTCCTGTACCCCAGGGCTTCACAATCTCAACAGAGGCCTGCACACAGTATTATGAAGATGGCAGAAAGATTAACGATGAGATCCAGGCTGAAATTATGGAATACATCGTTAAGATGGAAGAGATTACCGGCAAAAAATTCGGTGATAAAGAGAACCCCCTTCTCGTTTCAGTTCGTTCAGGCGCAAGAGCTTCAATGCCCGGTATGATGGACACAATTCTCAACCTCGGTCTTAATGAAGACGTTGTTGAAGCAATCGCTGCTAAGTCAGGCAACCCCCGTTGGGCTTGGGACTGCTACAGAAGATTCATTCAGATGTATTCTGACGTAGTTATGGAAGTTGGTAAGAAGTACTTTGAAGAGCTTATCGACAAAATGAAGGAAGTTAAGGGCGTTAAGCAGGACGTTGAGCTTACTGCTGATGACCTCAAAGAGCTTGCAGGCCAGTTCAAGGCTGAATATAAAGCAAAGATCGGCGCTGATTTCCCTGCAGACCCCAAAGAGCAGCTTATGGGCGCTATCGAAGCAGTTTTCCGTTCATGGGACAACCCCCGTGCAAACGTTTACCGTCGTGACAACGATATTCCTTACTCATGGGGTACAGCCGTTAACGTTCAGATGATGGCTTTCGGTAACATGGGTGACGATTGCGGTACAGGCGTTGCTTTCACACGTGACCCCGCAACAGGCGAAAAAGGCCTTATGGGTGAGTTCCTTGTAAATGCACAGGGTGAAGACGTTGTTGCTGGCGTTCGTACTCCCATGCCCATCGCAGAAATGGCAGAGAAATTCCCCGAAGCTTTTGCTGAATTCACAAAAGTTTGCGCAATTCTTGAAGACCACTACAGAGATATGCAGGATATGGAGTTCACTGTTGAAGCAGGCAAGCTCTATATGCTCCAGACAAGAAACGGTAAGAGAACAGCTAAGGCTGCACTCAAGATCGCTTGTGACCTCGTTGACGAAGGTATGATCGATGAAAAGAAAGCAGTTGCTATGATCGATCCCCGTAACCTTGATACACTTCTTCATCCCCAGTTCGATGCTAAAGCTCTTAAGGCTGCAACTCCCGCAGGTAAGGGTCTCGGTGCATCTCCCGGTGCTGCTTGCGGTAAGGTTGTTTTCACAGCTGAAGACGCAGAAGCTTGGAACGCAAGAGGAGAAAAGGTTGTTCTTGTTCGTCTTGAAACATCACCCGAAGACATCACAGGTATGAAGGCTTCTCAGGGTATCCTCACAGTTCGCGGCGGTATGACATCTCACGCAGCAGTTGTTGCTCGTGGTATGGGTACTTGCTGTGTATCAGGCTGCGGCGAAATCAAAATGGACGAAGAAAACAAGAAGTTCGAGCTTGCAGGCAAAACTTATGTTGAAGGCGATTACATCTCAATCGACGGTTCAACAGGTAACATCTATGACGGCATCATTCCCACAGTTGATGCTGAAATCGCAGGCGAATTCGGCAGAATCATGGCTTGGGCTGACAAGTACAGAACTCTTAAAGTTCGCACAAATGCTGATACTCCTGCTGACGCTAAAAAGGCAAGAGAACTCGGCGCTGAAGGTATCGGCCTTTGCCGTACAGAGCATATGTTCTTCGAGGCTGACAGAATCGCAGCATTCCGTGAAATGATCTGCGCTGACACAGTTGAAGAAAGAGAAGCAGCTCTTGAGAAGATTCTTCCCTATCAGCAGGGCGACTTCGAAGCTCTTTACGAAGCTCTTGAAGGCAACCCCGTTACAATCCGTTTCCTTGATCCCCCTCTCCACGAGTTTGTTCCCACAGAAGAAGCAGACATCAAAACTCTTGCTGACGCTCAGGGCAAATCAGTTGAAGACATCAAGGCTATCATCGCATCTCTTCACGAGTTCAACCCCATGATGGGTCATCGTGGATGCCGTCTTGCAGTAACATATCCTGAAATTGCTGCAATGCAGACAAAGGCAGTTATCCGCGCTGCAATCAACGTTCAGAAGGCTCATGCAGACTGGAACGTTGTTCCCGAAATCATGATTCCCCTTATCGGCGACGTTAAGGAACTCAAGTTCGTTAAGAAGGTTGTTGTTGAAACAGCTGACGCTGAAATCGCAGCTGCCGGCGCAGACCTTAAGTACGAAGTTGGTACAATGATCGAAATCCCCAGAGCTTGTATCACAGCTGACGAAGTTGCTAAGGAAGCTGACTTCTTCTGCTTCGGTACTAACGACCTTACTCAGATGACATACGGCTTCAGCCGTGACGACGCTGGTAAGTTCCTCACAGCTTACTATGACAGCAAGATCTTCGAAAACGATCCCTTCGCAAAGCTTGACCAGAACGGCGTAGGCGCTCTTATGGAAATGGCAGTAGCTAAGGGTAAGGCAAGCGGCAAAGACCTCCACTACGGTATCTGCGGTGAACACGGCGGTGACCCCGTATCAGTTGAGTTCTGCCACAAGATTGGCCTTAACTACGTTTCTTGCTCACCCTTCCGCGTTCCGATCGCTCGCCTCGCAGCAGCTCAGGCTGCTATCAAATATGGGGAGGACTAATCTGTACTTCAGTTTTAAGGTTAATTTCGACCAAGCAGAAGCGTACAGAAAATCAACAGACCAATATCTTCGTGCAAAACAGTGGGAAGATTTAACTGTTGAAGTCTTTATCTAAAACAATTAGCAGGCATATTACTGTAAAAAGTAGTATGCCTGCTTTTTTTATGCCCATTTTGCACCTTTGTCCCTTTTTCATTCCTATTATATAATAAGAATGAAAGCGAGGTGTTCAGTTTGAAAAAGCAAAAGTATTATATCAATTTGACTGATCAGGAACGCAGTGAAATCCTATCTTCCCTTTTGATTAAGAAGAATAAACTGACACATCAGGGAAAATTCACAGATGGTATTGATGAAGTTATTTGCAAGTTGATGAAATCACATACTAAGTTATTTAAGGTTAAAATTGTATAAAGTAAATCGGTACATATAGCCGCTTATTCCTAATTTGGAATAGGCGGCTTTTTTTGTTTTCAAAAATTTTTTTAATTTTTTTCAGAATTAGGGTGTGCATTTGACCTCTCTCAGTGGGAATTAGTGAAGGGGTTAATTCCTGACTCCGTTTAGGAACACTTCTTCACGTTCCTTGAAAACTAAATATCCAAACATTCAGGACTTTATTTCTGATGATTAGCTACCTTAACGGGTACGCCAAGACTTCCGAAAGGGACGAGCGAGAATCCCCGTTATAAATATCAGGTTGCCCCTGATATGGCGATGACAGTCAGAATGATAATGATACTTCTCTACGGAGCAGGCGGAGTACCCGGCTGAGGTGAGATTCCTATGATATGGTTTAGCAGACCGTTCCCTGATTGTTTCCCGTTCAGCTTTTGGCTATGCAGGGGTGTCGAGGACAAATACTGCATTTTAACATAAAGACCGATTTTATATCGGTCTTTACATAGCACCTTATAATAAGATGCTAAATCTAAATGAAAGGAGCAAAGACAATGCCTAACTGTAATACGATTGCTATATGTAATCAAAAAGGCGGCGTTGGTAAAACGACCACGACCGTCAACTTAGGCGTAGGCTTGGCAATGCAAGGTAAAAAGGTACTCCTTGTAGATGCCGATCCACAGGGCGACCTCACAACTTGTCTTGGATGGAAAGACACAGACAATCTCCCCGTTGCATTACCGGACAAAATGGTTGAAGTTATGCAGGATAAATGCAAAGAACCAATGAAAGGTATTCTACATCATAAAGAAGGTGTTGACCTTATTCCCTCGAACAGCGACCTTTTTGATTTTGAAATCAGTCTTGTAACCGCAATGAACCGTGAAGCCATTTTGAGAAACTACCTGAACGAAGTAAAGCACAATTACGATTATATTATAATCGACTGCTCACCTTCTCTTGGTATGATGACTCTCAATGCTTTATCGGCGGCAGATAGTGTAATCATTCCCGTTCAGGCTCATTACCTTCCGGCGAAGTGTATGACACAGTTGATGAGAACAATTACAAAGGTAAAGAAGCATATCAATCCCAAACTCAATATTGACGGTATTCTTTTAACCCTTGTAGACAACAGGACAAACCTTGCCAAAAGCACCATAGATGCTTTGCGTGAGAACTTCGGTAGTTATATTAAGATATATAACACCCACATTCCTATCGCAATCAAAGCGGCGGAGGTCAGTTCCAAAGGCAAAAGCATTTATGCCTACGAACCCAATAGCACGGTGTCTAAAGCCTACACCGAATTTTCAAAGGAGGTGTTAGCTGATGGCAGGAAGAAAGAGCGACTTCACTCTGCCCAAGTTCGATGATATTTTCTCGACTCAGGAAATGAGAGATGATGAAAAGCTCGCCAAAATCCGAGATATTCCCTTAGAGTTGATAGATGATTTTCCCGATCACCCATATAAAGTGCGTGACGATGAAGATATGATGCAGCTTGC
>JBGVFJ010000022.1:0-24865 GCA_045121005.1 Acutalibacteraceae bacterium | reverse complement strand
AGCTTCTTGAGCTGTTCAATGATTCTTCCGCCGTACTGAGCCTTCCAAGCCCAGGCTCTTTCAAGGAAACCGTCGCGTCCCAAATCCTCTTTGGTAACACCTTCAGCTTTCATAGCTTCAACAATCTTGGCTTCTGTTGCAATGGAAGCGTGGTCGGTTCCGGGAAGCCACAAAGCATCATAGCCCTGCATTCTGCGCCAACGGATGATGGCATCCTGCAAGGTGTTGTCAAGAGCGTGACCCATGTGGAGCTGACCTGTAATGTTGGGTGGCGGCATAACGATTGTGTAAGGCTTCAAATCCTTGTCGCACTTGGCTGCAAAATACTTGTTTTTCAGCCAGAAGGCATATGTTTTATCTTCAACCTCTTTAGGGTCGTAGATTTTTGCTAAATCTTTAGCCATTTTATTAACTCCTTTATTAAAGCACTAAGCATTGAGAAACGCACACGGCGCTCCTCAATGCTGTAACAGTTCAACTGTAAATATTAGAACTGACCTGCGTTGTATTTATCAAGCAAAGCATGAATTTTGTCAGCAGGTGCAAGAAGCTTGCAAACAGACATATCGTGGTTGAGAGTGTCTGTGAAAAGAGCAATGTATTTGTAGGTGTTAACCTCACAGTACCAGTCTCTTTCTTTGAGCTCTTTGGTTCTGTAGATAAGGTTTGTTGTGAATACCTTATCGAAAATACCATCTGCATAAGCCTGGTCAAACACTTCAAGACCATTGCAGAAAAGACCGAAGGTTGCAACAAGGAAAATTCTCTTTGCTCCGAGCTCTCTCAATTTGCTTGCAACTTCAATCATTGATTCACCTGATGAAATCATGTCGTCAACAATAACAACATCCATACCCTCAACACTGTCACCGAGGAATTCGTGAGCGATGATGGGGTTTCTGCCGTCAACGATTCTGGAGAAGTCTCTTCTCTTGTAGAACATGCCAAGCTCAACGCCGAGAATGTTTGAGAAGTAGATACATCTGCCCATACCGCCTTCGTCGGGAGAAATAATCATAAGATGGTCTTTGTCAATTTTGATATCAGGAATATTCTTAACCATAGCCTTGATCAACTGATAAGAAGGCTGGATGCATTCAAAGCCCTTGAGAGGAATTGCGTTCTGAACTCTTGGGTCATGAGCGTCAAAAGTAAGAATATTATCAACGCCCATATTTGAAAGCTCCTGAAGTGCCTGAGCGCAGTCAAGAGATTCACGGCTTGAGCGCTTGTGCTGTCTGCCTTCATAAAGCATAGGCATCAAAACTGTGATGCGGCGTGCCTTACCTTCGATTGCGCTGATAGCTCTCTTGAGGTTAGCAAAATGCTCATCGGGGCTCATGGGAACTTCCATGCCGTACATCTTATATCTTACACCGTAGTTAAAGCAATCGCAGAGAATGAAAATATCATAACCTCTGACGGTGTGGTTAAGGCTTGCTTTACCTTCGCCTGAACCGAATCTGGGGAAAGAAATGTCAATAATGTATGAATCTTTTTCATAGCCTGCAAATGCAAGAGGATCCTTTTCCATAATTGCTCTTTCTTTGCGCCATTCTACGATATACTTGTCGATGCTCTGTGCCATTTCTTCACAGCCGGGCAATGCAATAATACCTAACTGACCCACAGGAACGCTGAGCATCTGCTCTTCAAGCACTTTGTTATCACTCATCTTTTGTACCACCTTTAATTTTATAATAAATGATATGTCTTTATAATACTATAAAAAAGTCTTTTTGAAAAGTCAAAACACGATTTTTGTCGTTTAAAATTTGAAGAATATTTTACGTTAAATTTGTTCAGTTTACACAAAGCTGTGTTCAACTGTGATAACGCAACAATACACAGGGTTGTATTTTTTCACCTCGTCTGCCACAATATCTGCAATTTCCTGTCTGGATTGTTTGTGTCCGTAAGGAATAACCAGGTCAAAAATCAGGTTAGTATGCGACGGACTTTCAACCATTCTGAAATCATGAATTGAATATTCCGGGTTCACTTTTGAAACTATGGAAGAAACAGTTTCGCGAAGCTTGTTAACCTTTTCAACATTAACTTCCAGCGGGTCCATGTGTATCACAAGAAGTATTCCTAGCTTTTCATAAATTTCCTTTTCGATGTTATCAATCAGGTCATGAGAAATGTTTATGTCAACATCTCCGGAAACCTCCACATGTACGCTGCCGAAGAATCTGCCGGGGCCGTAATCATGAAGCATAAGGTCGTGAATTCCCATAACTCCATCATAAGCAAGAATCTCGCTCTGAAGTTCGTCAACAAACTCTTTTGTCGGCGGTTTTCCGAGGAGAGTTCCCGTTGCTTCGCGAAGAATACTGAAGCCTGCCCAGAAAACAAACAATGACACAAACACACCGAGATATCCGTCTATAGGAACATCTGTGAAATTTGAAATCACAAGAGCAATCAGAGTCGCCGAGGTTGCGGCAATGTCACCTATACTGTCTTTAACAACAGCAGTCATTGCGGCAGAATCAATCTTTTTTCCAAGTTTCAGGTTAAACAGTGCGAGCCACAGCTTTCCGAGAATTGAAACACCAAGAATAACGGCAGAAACGGTTGAAAATCTGACGGACTGCGGATTCATTATCTTTTCAACAGATGACATAGCAAGCTCAAAGCTCATAAAAAGAACGATAAAGGAGACTATCAGAGATGTTATGTATTCCACCCTACCGTGACCAAAGGGATGCTCTTTGTCTGCAGGCTTATTTGATATCTTGAAGCCAAACAAAGTAACCGCTGAGGAGCCCGCATCGGAAAGGTTATTAATTGCATCGGCTGTTATGGCGATACTTCCCGTAAGATAACCGATAACAAACTTTACACAGCAGATAATAACATTAACCACAATACCTACAATTCCGCTGAGCACTCCGTAATCGGTTCTTACCTTGGGATTTTTGGTGTTTTCGTAGTCTTTTATAAAAAGCTTAACAAGTAAATTCGTCATAAAATTACCTTTCTTTGATGTGAACATCCAACTGCTCAAAAGGAATTTCTATTCCGTTTTCATCAAAATTATTTTTAACGGATTCCTGCATTGAATAAAATGTGTTCCAATAGTCATTACCATTGCACCACACCTGACACACAAGGTTTATGCTATGGCTGCCGTGCTCCTTCACACCGACATAAGGTGCAGGAGATTTTAGAACAAACTTGTTTTCAGAGGCTGTCTTAACAAGCACATCTTTAGCTTTGTTGATGTCCTGCTTATAGCTCACTGAATACACAAGGTCAATTCGTCTTGTTGACTGGGAGGAATAATTGATAAGGTCATTTGCGGTAATATGATTGTTGGGAATAATAATCTTTTTATTATCAACCGTAATAAGTGACGTGTTCATAAATCTTATATCTTCAACAGTTCCCATAAGACCGTCGATTTCAATAAAATCACCGCTATTGAATGGCTTGTTGAAAAGAATCTGTATTCCGCTTGCGAACTGAGCAATACAATCCTTAAGACCGAGACCTGCAGTTACACCTGCAGCACCGAGAGCGGCCACAAAAGAGCTTATATTAAACCCGAGATTTGAAAGCGCCATAACAACAAAAATTATTCTGATAAAAAAATCAACGGACTTACTAAGAAAGTGGTGTATTGATTTATCTACGTTACGCTTCACTAAAATCTTTATCACTATCTTTCCGACAAGTTTTCCGAGCCAAATACCGACAACAGTTATTATAACGGACCAGAGAAAGCTCGGAAGAAGCTGAAGAAGCTTATCAGGAAGTGAATCAAAATACATTGTTTTAAATGAATCAATCATACCAATACCTCCGTAACATTACTAGTCGATTATATAACATTTGCTCTTGGTTTGCAAGAAAAAATATACAATAATTAAACATAAAAATTAGTAATAGTTCCATATTTAGTTATTTTCCTTTATACTAATTGAAATTTTAAGTCGAGAGATGTATAATGTAAAGGTTGAAATATACAAAAAACGAAGGAGTGTTAAAATGAAAAAGGTGATTAAAACAATTTCCTGCATTTTAGCTGTTATCCTCACAGTATCAATGTTCAGTGTTTCATTCTCTGCTTATGCAGAAGGAAACAACATAATCGGTGACTACGATTTCACAATTGTAGATAACCCTTATGAAAACATTGAGTGGGACAGCAGCACTTTGCACGCATTCAAGGCATCCACTCACGCCCACACCGTTCGAAGTGACGCTGATATCGAACTTAATGATACTATCTGGTATCATTACATGTCCGGTTACGAAGCAATGTGTCTTACCGACCACGGTACAGTTAACGGTTATGCAATCAAGCACAACGGTGTTGTAACAGGCATGACCGGAGCTAACGGCACTGACTGCGGTTGGACAAACAATCAGGACAGATGTGCAATTTACGGCTATCAGTCTTTTGTTCACGGTAACATTGACGAGATTTCAACCGGTGATTACTACAATATCATCAACGGCCAGCAGGTTGGCACTTACGGTGACAGACCTCAGGCTCTCGTTGATGCAGGCAGAGGTATGTTCAACATTCCTCTCGGTAATGAAGCTAACGCTATCACCACCAACAAATGTCACGTTAACACATATAATGTTTCTTTCGGCCACGGTGCTAACAGAACTGCTTCCTGGCCTGCAGACACAGTTAGAGAAGCTTACGACGTTGGTGCATTTTCAAGAATTAACCACGTTGGTGAATGGGCAGGCGGCAACGACGACCCCGGAGTTTATGATGAATCCTGGGTTAATGACTTTGTTGATATTTTTGAAGAATACTGCCCCAACAGAACAACATACACAGAATCTGATTCAAAATGGAACCATACAAACATCACCGGTCAGCAGGTTAAAAAGGGTGTTATCGGCATTGAGCTTGTTAACACATCCGATAACCGCACAAGAAATGACCGCTTCTATGTTTATGATGCCAGCCTTAAACAGCTTGCACCACAGGGTATCAATATGTACGGCTTCTGCGAAGACGACTCTCATGAGGAATCAGACATCAATAAAAACGCTCAGTACTTCCTTGTTAACGACGGTAATGCCTGGTCACAGGAGGATAAAGAATTTTACGGCAGAGAGTATCCCGATGCTGTTAACCCATGGTACGGATACACCGGTAACCTTCTCAAAAGTATGACTAACGGTGAGTTCTTTGCAAGTTCGGTAAACTCAAAGAATTCATACGAGCTTGGTGACGGATTCACAGCTTCAGGTGCTTATCCTTCAGTTAATTATTTTAATTTCAATGATGAAGCTGATCAGGTTACTCTCCGTGTAAACAACGCTCAGAAAATTCGAATTGTTGCTGACGGCGTTATTCTCGACACCACTACCATCAATCAATCCGAACAGTTTGAAGAAGTAGTTTTTGACCTTAACGAATACGAAGATAACATCAACAGTTATATTCGTATTTATCTTACAGGTAAAGGCGGTATCACATACCTGCAGCCCATACTTCTGTCAAAAACAGAAAGCAGAATTTCAACCGTTGAATTTATAACTCCTTCAACAGATACAAAAGTAAACGTATTTGATGCAAACGGCATTCTTATGTCACCTGCAAACAATGAGGTTTACGTTCTTCCCGCAGGCAACTACACCTATGTTGCTTCAAGACCCGGTTATCTCACAACCGATCCGATTCCCTTCACAGTCACTCAGGCTCAGATTAACAATGCAGAAAAAGTAGTTATCAATGTTGAGCTTGAAAAGAATAACGACATAGTTTTCACAACATTCTACGTTCCCGAAACTATTTATCTTAATCCCACAGACTCAACCAACTTCCAGTACTATGTAGACAGAAATAGTGACGGATTACTTGAATCTACAATAAAGCAGACAGGTAATGTTCACTTCTATCGCGAAGGTGCAAAAGATATTTCAATTGGCTTTAAGGTTGTTGACGGTTCAAGCTTAAAAAATCTTGATTACACAGTTGATAAGCTTTCAGGGGAAGAAGTAGCCGCAACAATTACAGGCGGTTCTCTTACCTCTGCACTTGCATCAGGCGGCAAAGCAACACTTGAATGGACCGCTAGCTATAAAGTAAACGGTCAGGATTTTGAATCAAAAGCATATTCATATATTTATGCCCCCTTACGCGGCGCAGGTTCAGTTGCCGCAGCAGGCGGTTATGCAAACACCAAAAAGGCTGCAGGCTGGCTCCATTCAGCAATGGATGTTACCGGTACAGTTTGGATTGCAGGTGTTCACTCCGTTTCAGGCGGTAATGCAGCTTATAAATTTGCGCCCTACGGTGGCGAAGCAATGGTTAATGCTTCCGGTGTTGGTAATATCACAACCACAGGCGTTGGTATGAGCACTTCAAGCGACGATTCAAGCGGCGGCTCTGTTTCAGTTTATCCTCAGGGCTCATCAGCAACACTTTCTGTTGACATCAGCCGTTACTCAAACTTCAATCAGATTCCCGGTTTGTCAGTTGGTCTTGATATGAACAGCGCAAACTCCTGCGACTCAGTCAGTGACAGCACAATACAGTATGTAAACTTCGGCAGCCAGCGTCTTTATACCCTTTCTGGCGTTGCAGCAAACACTCTTGGCGGTCAGCGCTTGTTTGTTTCAGATAACACAAATCCTGACAAGGATATCGACCTTGCTATTGACTCGTCCGTTCCTTCAATCAATGTTGTCGGACAGGTTTACGGCTATAAATCAAGCCGAAGTGACTCTGTCATTGGCACCGTTACGCTTAATCTTCTTTATGTTGACAAAGCTCCCCTTCGTCAGCAGGTAGAAAATGCAATTAACAGTGCATATCAGAGAAACTGGTTTGAAAATGAATCTGATTACGATTCATTTATCAGCACCCTCAAATCATCTTCACTTGTTCTAGGCAACCCCGCAGCAACTCAGAATGAGGTTACATCTGCAACAACCAAAATCAAGAATGCAAATGACAATGTTCAACTCAAAAAAGGTTCAGCAACAGTAAACTATGTTGATGTAAAATCAGGTAAAGTTATTGAAACAACAACATCTGAGTTTACAATCACTGACACAATTATATTCACAGCTGAAGAGATAGAAGGCTATAACTACAACAAATCATGGGAATGTGTTGTAGGCTCAACGGTTGCAAAATCAGGTACGGATACTTTTGCAAGCATTATGACCACTTTTGAAAGCTGTAACTTCAACTTCTACTACATTCCCAATACTTACGCCGTTACCTTCAATTCTTGGGACGATGACTATTCTCCCATCGGCGGCACAGGCTACACAGCAACACTTAACGATAACTTTTATCTTCCCTCAAATGTGCCTGAAATGGAAGGTCACACCTTCACAGGATGGTATTTTGACCTTGACGGCGGCATTTATAAAAACGGAGCCACAATCAAGTGGAATTACACTGAAGCAGGCTCATTCACAGCCCAGTTTGAGGCTAACACATACACTGCATACGTTGACCTCGACGGCGGTACAGGCTTTAATCTTACAACATTCAACTGCAAATATAATGACTTCTTTGACATTCCCTTGGTTACACCCACAAAAGGAGGTCACGCTTTTGCAGGCTGGCAGGCAACATCAGTCAGCGGTAAGGATTTAGGCATTCACGTTCCCGGCGGACGATTCACCTGGGACGCTCCCGAAAATGTTTACTTCAAAGCTCTCTGGACTGTAGTTGACTTCAATGTTACATTTGAAGCAAACGGCGGTAACATTGATACAGAAAGCAAGGTCGTTTCATATGGCTCTGCTTACGGCACACTCCCCACCCCCACCCGCGAAGGTTATGTGTTCGGTGGCTGGTACCTTGATGAAGCTCTTACCAAAGCAGTTAACAAGGCAACAATTGTAGAGTCAACCGAAGACCACACACTTTACGCCAAGTGGACAATCGGCAAGTATTCAGTAACTTATTATGTTGACGGAGCAATATATTCAACCGAAAACTATGATTTCGGAGCAAAAGTTACTCCCATTGCTGCTCCCAGAAAGGTCGGCCACACATTCTCAGGCTGGAGTGAAATTCCCTCAACAATGCCCGCAGGCAATGTTACAGTCAGAGGCTCATTCTCAGTTAACTCATATACTGTTACTTATGTAATTGACGGCAAAACAGTAGAAACTCAGACATATAATTATGGTGAGTCTATAACTGCAATAGCTGCTCCTAAGATTGACGGTTATACATTCTCAGGATGGCAGAAAGTTCCCTCAACAATGCCCGCCGAAAACATTACCATCACCGGCGATTATGATGTAAACACATACTCAATTTTCTACTATGTTGACGGAAATCTTTACACAACTCAGACTGCAACATACGGTCAGTCAATAACACCGATTGCAGCACCCAGCAAAAACGGTTACGTCTTCTCAGGTTGGAGTGAATTCCCATCAACAATGCCGGCTGAAGACATTACAATTAACGGTACATTCACAGGCAAGCCCTTCATAATCACCTACTATGTTGACGGTGTTGAATATAAATCCGAAACATATAACTATGGTGACAAAATCACTCCCCTTGCTGCCCCCGAAAAACCGGGTTACACATTCTCCGGCTGGTCATCGATTCCCGCAACCATGCCGCAGAGAAATGTCAAGGTTAACGGTCTTTTCACTGCAAACACCTACACTTACAAGTTTGTACTTGACGGCGTAGAAAAAACCGCATGGACAATCACTGCAAAATGCGGCACAGCTATTACAGCTCCTGTTCCCACAGTTGCTGAAGGCTATAAATTCAGCGGTTGGTCACCGGTATTCCCCGAAACAATGGGACCGGAATCAATGACTTTCTACGGCACTACAAGCAAAGAATATTCCGTTTATACATTCGATATCAACGGCGCAACAGGCTCTGCCCCCGAAGCTAAAAAATACTCTGTGGGCACAGAGGTAAACCTTCCCGCTGACGATACTTTTGCAAAAACAGGATACTCCTTCTCTGGTTGGTCTGAAGACAAAAACGCTTCAGCAGGTGTTACCAAAACAACCGTTAAAGATGAAAACACAACAATGTTTGCTATCTGGACAATGATGAACATTTACATCGAGTCCGCCGACAAATCAACAACAATCATAGATGAAATCAACGATTTGATTTGCGGCATCGCTGAAATGCTTACACCTGACAAGTTTGAATCAGACTATATTGAGCTCATCGGTTCAAATGGTGATATCAGTTACGAAACAGGTCTCGGTTTCGGCACAGATACTAAGGTGTTTGTTAAAGACACTGCCAACAACAAGGTTGTTGCAACATACACGCTTGTTGTTTACGGTGATGTTGACGGTGACGGCGTAGCAGACGGTCAGGACGTTGTTCTTGCTCAGATGCTTTGTGATGGTATTCTCACTGAAGACTCAGTTTCAAAGGCAGTTTTCGAAGCTGCTGACTGCAACCACGACGGCGAAATCACAGTTGATGATGTTAACGAAATCATCAACGCAGGTCTTCTCACATTTGAAATTATTCAGACTAAATAAAAGCATAGCCCCTTAAACGGGGCTATGTCACTTTGAAAGTAGGTTGTTTTATGAAAAAAACATCTCCCGCAATGCTCAAATATATGGTTGACGGCATCAAATATGTCTGCCAGAAATATCAAAAACGTTCACCGGGTTCTCAGTCAGAAAGAGACGCTCAGGACTATTTTAAAAAAGAGCTTGCTGAATTTGCTGATGATGTTTATTCCGAAGATTTTACAATGCATCCCCATGCTTTTATGGGCTTCATTTTCTATTCTGCAATATTTTCTCTTATTGGTATTGCCTGCTATTGGCTGAGCACTTACAACTCAATTTTACCCGTTATCGGCACTGTGCTCACCTTGCTTGCAGTTCTCATGTTCCTTTTCGAGTTTCTTTTTTACGGTGAATTTGTTGATTTCCTTTTCCCAAAAAGAGTTTCAAGAAATGTTTTTGCCACTAGAAAGCCTTCCGGCGAAGTTAAAAGACGAATTATTTTCGGCGGACACACAGACGCTTCACCGGAATGGACATTTTCTCTTCACGGCGGTCTCCCCGCTCTTGCTGCGGTAATTGCCGGTTCAATCATTGGCATGTTTATTATCTTTGGTTCAAACATTGCAATTTTTATCAAATCACTTATGACAGATGTGTCTGCTATCGAAGGTTTCTGGAAAGTGTTGGGAATTGTAAACATCTGCACAATTCCTTTCATAATTGCAATTATGTTTTTCATAAACTGGAGAGTTATTGTTGACGGCGCAAACGATAACCTCAGCGCTAACTATATTTCAATGGCTGTTATGAAAGAAATGGCAGAAAATGATTTCAGATTTGAAAACACAGAAGTTTGCTGCCTTCTTTCCGGCTCAGAAGAAGCAGGTCTCAGGGGCGCAAAAGCTTTTGCTAAAAAGCATCGCCAGGAAATGCTAGACATTGAAACTGTTTTCATTTCCCTTGACACAATGAGAGAAATCAAAGAATTCAGAATCAATACAATCGGTTGCACAGGCACAGTTCACAGCGATGAGGCTGTTGGCGATTTGCTTCATGAAGCAGGAATGAACTGCGGTGTTGATATTCCCCGTTCAGAGATTTATCCCGGTGCAGTTGACGCTGACGGATTCACAAAATACGGCATCCGTGCCTGCGGTTTCACAGGTGTAAGCCACGACCCTCAGACTTATTATCACACCCGCGAAGACTCTTGGGATAACATCAGCCCTGAGTGCATTGAGCTCAGCCTTGACATCTGCCGTGAAGCAGCAAGACTTTATGACAAAAACGGCGGAATCAAGAAATATGTTGACGGCAGAAAGTAATTGTAAAAAAATTCATAAAAAGTGTAGATTTTTTATGAACAGTGTGTTATAATCTTTCAGTATAAAAGTTTTGGAGGATTCACAAATGGGTAAAACAGTAAAAAGCAGAATTTTTATGTCAATCACTGCAATGGTTTGCGTAGTTGCACTTTGTATCGTTGCCAACAGCGGTATTCCCTCTCTCTATAAGAGCTATGCTGAAAAGGTAGCAGCTCAGGACGCCGCAACAAGACCTGTTAAGCAGGTTGTTACTATGGCTCCCACAACCACAACAACTACCACCGAAGCAGCAACAGAAGAGTCTGTTGTATATGAAATTGAAGAAACAACCACTGAGGTTGCAGAAGCTCCCGCAGAAGAAGTTACCGAAGAAGAAACAACAACTGAAGCTGCTGAAGAAGCCCCCGCTGAAGAAGGCTTCCTTGATAAAATCATCAACTTCTTCACATCTCTCTTCTCAGGCGACCTTTTCGGTAGCATCGGCGATATCTTCTCCGATATCCTCTCTTCAATCCTCGGCATCTTCGGTCTTTAATCAAAGATAAATCGGCAGCCTGACGGTTGCCGATTTTTTGTGTATATTTTGTTTTTTCCCCTTGACTTTTAGAAACAGATGTAATAATATATATAAGTCGTTTGACACGCTGGTGTGGCGAAATAGGCAGACGCAAGGGACTTAAAATCCCTCGGTGGCGACACCGTACCGGTTCAAGTCCGGTCACCAGCACCAAAAGCTCAAATCCTCAGGGATTTGAGCTTTTCTTTTATTCTTAAACGAAAACAGAAACCGACAATCTTATTTGGAGATTGTCGGTTTAATTTAATATTTATTCAAACATAACAGGTTTGCCGGTTTTTGCAGATTCGTAGATTGCTTCAAGGATCTGTGTTACAACATATGCCTGCTCAGGCTTTGTAACAACATCTTTATCCTTGATAACAGCATCAATCCAGACTCTTGCTTCAACCTCTGACGGGTCATCACTATCGCCCTCAAAGAAAGCAACTCCGCCTGATTCAAGGTCGGGCTGTTCAACAACCTGAAGATTGTTTTTAACATAGTTGATTCTCAAGCCGTCGCGCATATCCGCACCGGCTTTTGTGCCGCAAAGGGATGTTGATGCTTCAAGAGTATCAAGGGTGTTCAGTGCCCAGCTTGACTCAAGGTTGATTGTGGCGCCGTTTTCCATAACTATGTAACCGAATGCTGAATCTTCAACTGTGAACTTTTCAGGGTCCCAGTCACCCCAGGCGTTAGCGGTCTGTGTCTGTTTGCCGAGCTTTTTATAAACACTGCCAACAACCATTTTGGGCTTATAGTTATTCATCATCCACAAAGTAAGGTCAAGGGCGTGGGTACCGATATCAATAAGCGGACCTCCACCCTGCTCATATTCATTGAGGAAAACACCCCAGGTGGGAACTGCACGCCTTCTCAGAGCGTGAGCTTTAGCGTAATAAATCTCGCCTAATTCATCATTTTCACAACAGGCTTTAAGATACTGTGAATCCTTTCTGAAACGGCTCTGATAGCCGATTGTAAGCTTTTTGCCTGTTTCCTTGGCAGCTTCAAGCATTGCAAGAGCTTCTTTGGAATTGATAGCCATGGGCTTTTCACACATAACGTGCTTGCCTGCGTGCAACGCATCAACAGTGATAAAGCTGTGGGAACGGTTAGGTGTGCAGACATGAACAATTTCAATGCTTTCGTCCTTGAGAAGGTCTTTATAATCTACATAAACCTTTGCATCTTCTGTGCCGAACTTTTTGCATGATTCGACTGCTCGCTCTTCGATAATATCGCAAAATGCAACAACTTCTACATTTTCGATTGCTGCCAAAGCGGGAAGATGCTTATTGTTGCCGATACCACCGCAACCGATGATTCCGACTTTTACTTTTCTTTCCATAATAAACACTCACTTTCATAAATAAAGCTTGATGTAATTATAATCCTTTTAAGAATGTAAATCAACATCAAGCTTAAAATTATTTTATTTTTTTATGGAATTTCCTGTGTATAACTGATAATATTTGCCCTGCTGTTCAATAAGCTGGTCATGGGTGCCGCGTTCAATGATTCTTCCCTGTTCAAGAACCATGATACAGTCGCTGTTTTTAACAGTAGAAAGTCTGTGAGCAATAACAAATGTGGTTCTGCCCTTCATAAGATTATCCATACCGTCCTGAACAATTTTTTCTGGTCTTGTGTCAATTGAGCTTGTAGCTTCGTCAAGAATGAGCACGGGCGGATCAGCAACGGCAGCACGGGCAATTGCAAGCAGCTGACGCTGACCCTGGCTGAGGTTTGTTCCGTCACCAGTAAGAATGGTATCGTATCCGTCGGGAAGATGTCTGATAAAGCTGTCGGCATTTGCAAGCTTTGCGGCAGCAATAACCTCTTCTTCGGTAGCATCAAGCTTGCCGTAACGGATGTTTTCCATAATTGAAGCAGTAAACAGGTGTGTATCCTGCAAAACAATGCCCAGAGAGCGTCGTAAATCAGCTTTTTTAATTTTATTGATGTTAATACCGTCGTAGCGTATTTTACCGTCCTGAATGTCGTAGAAGCGATTTATGAGGTTAGTGATAGTTGTTTTACCTGCACCTGTTGAGCCGACAAAGGCAATTTTCTGGCCGGGCTCTGCGTACATATCAACATTGTGAAGAACAATTTTATCTTCATTATAACCAAAATCAACATCATCAAACACAACATTGCCTTTGAGTTCGACATAGTCAATGATGCCGTCGTTCTGGTGCTCGTGTTTCCAAGCCCACATACCTGTACGTTCCGATGTTTCAACAATTTTGCCGTCAACCTTTCGGGCTCTCACAAGGGTAACATAGCCTTCGTCGGTTTCGGGCTTTTCATCAAGAAGAGCAAATACTCGTTCACAACCTGCAAGGGCCATAACAATTGAGTTGAACTGCTGGCTGACCTGGTTGACAGGCATATTGAAGCTTTTATTGAAAGTGAGGAAGCTTGCAAGACCGCCGATTGTGAGACCGGTGTAGCCAATGAGAATTCCGCCGACAATGGCACAAATAACATAACTCATATTACCGAGCTGTGCATTGATGGGACCGAGGATGTTTGCAAATTTATTGGCATTGTTTGCACTGTCAAACAGAACTTCGTTAAGCTCATTAAATTGTTGAGTGTTTTTCTCTTCGTGGCAGAAAACCTTTACAACCTTCTGCCCCTCCATCATTTCTTCAATAAAGCCGTTTACCTTACCGAGATTCTGCTGCTGTTTAACAAAATATTTTCCGCTTTTGCCTGCTAAATTTTTGCCGCAGAAGAGCATAATTGCAACCATAACAAGAGAAACAGCTGTCAAAGGAATGTTGATTGAAATCATACAATAAAGCACCATAACAATGGTGAAGACGCTGTTGATAAGCTGAGGAATGCTCTGACTGATCAGCTGACGGAGAGTATCAATATCATTAGTGTATGATGACATTATGTCACCGTGAGCATGAGTGTCAAAATACTTGATGGGAAGGCTCTGCATATGAACAAACATATCATCCCGCAAGGATTTGAGTGTTCCCTGAGTGATGATAACCATCAATCTGCCCTGAATATAAGCAGCAGCGGCACCGACAAGATAGAAGCACGCAACCCTTCCGATTGCCTGCGCAAGAGGTGTAAAATCAGGTGACTGTGCACCGATAAGAGGACGGATATAATCGTCAATCAGGGTTTGCAAAAACATTGTGCCCTGAACTGAGGCAAGCACACTGACAATGATGCAAACAAAAACAGCAATGCAATGAAACTTATAGGTTTTAAAAACATATGAAAGAAGCCTTTTAAAAAGCTTGCCCGGATTTTTAATTTTGGGTTTGGGTCCTTGCATTCTTCCGCGGGGACCGTGCATAGGTTTGTTCTGTGCCATTACATATCCCCTCCGTTTTCATCAAAATCTCCGCTTCCGCTTGTCTGTGCTTCATATACATCACGGTAAATTTCGTTGGACTCAAGGAGATTGTCATGAGTATCAAAGCCGTTAATTTTTCCGTTGTCCATAACTATGATTCTGTCAGCATCCTGAACACTTGAAATGCGTTGAGAGATGATAATTTTGGTGGTATCAGGAATATTATGAGCAAAGGCTCTGCGGATTTTTTCATCAGTTGCGGTATCAACAGCGCTTGTGCTGTCATCAAGAATAAGAATTCCGGGTTTTTTGAGCAAAGCGCGTGCAATGCAAAGTCGCTGGCGCTGACCGCCCGAAACATTGGTGCCTCCCTGTTCGATAAAGGTGTTGTAACCGTCAGGCATCTTTTCAATAAATTCATCCGCACAGGCAAGACGACAAGCCTCCCTGCATTCTTCTTCAGTTGCTTTTTCGTCGCCCCAGCGAAGGTTTTCAAGAATTGTTCCGCTGAAAAGAACATTCTTCTGAAGCACAACCGAAACAAAGTCTCTCAACACTTCAAGGTCATACTCTTTAACGTTCTTTCCGCCAACAATAACCTCACCCTCGGTTGCATCATAAAGACGGCTTATAAGGCTGATGAGAGTGGATTTTGAGCTGCCTGTTCCGCCGATGACACCGATGGTTTCACCCGAATTGATGCGAAGATTAATATTGCTCAGCACAGGTTCATTTTCACCGCTGTCATATCTGAACATAACATTTTTAAATTCAACGCTTCCATCCTTAACAACTTCAGCGGGATTTTCGGGATTAATAATGGTCGGTGTTTCATTTATAACTTCTGCAATACGTTGGGCAGCGGCGTGACTCATAGAAATCATAACAAAAACAACCGCAAACATCATAAGGCTGAAAAGAATATTCATACAATAAGTGAGCAAGCTCATAAGCTGACCCGTGGTCATTGTATCCTGTACAATCATTTTTGCACCAAGCCAGCTGATTAAAAGAACGCAGGTGTAAATGGTTATCTGCATAACCGGAGAAGCGAGAACCGTAATATTATCAGCTTTAACAAAAAGCTTATAAACATTGTGGCTTGCTTTTTTAAATTTAGTATTTTCATATTCTGCACGTACATAGGCTTTAACAACTCTCGCAGCAGAAATATTTTCCTGAACGGAAGCATTAAGCGCATCATACTTTTTGAAAACATCTGCAAAATATTTTGCAACCTTTTTGAGTGCAATACCAAGAATAACAGACAAAACCGTAACTGCAACGAGATAAATGCAAGCAAGCTGCGCATTGATTGTGAAAGCCATAAACATTGCAAAAATCAACGTTGCGGGAGCTCGTACAAACATTCGGAGAATCATCTGATATGCATGCTGAACATTGGTAACATCAGTTGTAAGCCTTGTGACAAGACCTGCCGTACTGAACTTATCGATGTTTGCAAAAGAATAAGTCTGAATCTTTTCAAACATAGTCTTTCTGAGGTTTCGAGCAAGGCCCGTTGAAGCACTCGCAGCATACTTGCCGCCAAGAAGACCGGTCAGAAGGCTTAAAGCAGCAGCAATAACCATATAAAAACCCATTTTATAAATATGGTTTATGTCACCGTTTTCTACACCGTTATCGATTATTGAAGCCATCATCAGCGGGATAACAGTTTCAAGAATAACTTCAAAAATCATCATCAACGGAGTTATTATCGAATCTTTTTTAAATTCTTTAACGTTAGATAAAATTGTTTTGAGCATTTATTCAATTCCTCCCGGAATATCTTTACTTAACTTATTAAAAATTAATACAATAACACAAAAAACAAGAATTCCAAACATGCTTCCGCAGGAATCAACAAAGACATCAAAAATCCTGCAAGCTCTGTCGGGAACAAAAATCTGGTGAATCTCATCACTGATTGCATAAACAACACAAACAATTAACGGAATAATAAAATTTATTTTATCGAGATAAAAATACACACATCCGTCAACAGAAAAGCCCAAGACCGCAAACTCACAAAAATGAGCAATCTTGCGAAATGCATTATGAGTGATAAAATTGAAGCCCGTTAAATCAATAAAAACATCATAAAGCGAAAGGCTTGTTCCTGATGAAACTTCTGCAGACTGATAAGAAAACATAAATATCAGCACCATGCAAAAAAGACTCATCAAAGTAAAAAAAGCAAAGCCGATTTTATTACCTTTGATTTTCATATCAATAACCCCATCCTGCAAAATCGAAGCAGGTGAACCCTGGCAATCCGAAAACTCCTTTGACATCCTGTGAAAAGAACGCATAGTTCTCAGCAGAATAAACAGGATAAAATACGCCTTCATTAATGAGCATCTGCTCACAGGCATTGTATTTGCTGAGAATATCATTGCCGCTGAATATTGTTTTGCATCCGCTGATCAGCTTATCATAAGTCGCGCTGTTGTATTTTGCGTAGTTCATACTGCTTTCAGAAGTAAAGCTATCAAGGAATCCAAGTACATTTCCGTCTTTGGCAGAAAGCTTTGTAAAAGCAATCTGGTACTCACCTTTTTCGACAAAATCTTTGAGTTCTTCAGCAGGAACAGCATCAACGCTAACAGTAAGAGCAAGACCAAAAGCTTTTTCCCACTTCTGGATAAGTCGGATTACAGGAATTCTGAACTGCTCTTCGCAGATAATTGAAATATTTATATGATTTGCGTCAAGCTCTTTAAGACCGTTTCTGAAATATTTTAATGCTGTTTCGGGTGAATATGAAGGCCGTGCATTTTTAACAAGAGAAGAATAGCTTTGCTCACCCCACATACAAGACATGGGAACAACTCCGGTAGCCTTTGAAAAAGACGAATTATCGGAATACATAGCTTTAATATCTGTGGCAAAAAGAAGAGATTTTCTGATATTTATTTCACTCAAAACCGAATCTTCACAATTGAAAACAAAGCCATAAACCTCATTCCCGGTTGAAACAGATGAAGATATGCTTTTATTTACAAGAGAATTGTTTTCAGGAGAAACCTGCATTGCATTATAGTCGCCCTGATTGAATTTGGATATAAACTGAGCCTCATCCTTATTTACATAAAGATAAACTGCATTGGTGCCGACTGAAGTATAACCTTTGTAATTTTCGTTTGAATAAAGGGTGAGTGAACCGTCATCAACCCAGCGGCCGACATAGTAAGGACCGTTACAAAGAGTAAATTTCAGTTCAAGACCGTACCGTGCACCGGTTGCATTGAAAAATTCTTCATCACAGGGCATACACATAGGCTCAGCAAGCACGCGAAGCAAATCGGGATATTCTCTTTCAAGGTGAATTACAAGAGTTGAATCGTTAACAACCTGCAAACCGAGATTTCTTCTGTCTGCTTCACCTAAATTGAACTTAACAGCATTTTTAATCGGAAAGAGCAAATAAGCGTTTTCCGCTTTGGTTTCGGGTCTTAATGCACGTTCAATACCAAATGCACAGTCAGCCGCGGTAACCCTTGTGCTGAAGGTCTTTTTATAATCATCGCCAAGAACCTTCTTGTGTGCATTGAGCATCTGCCAGCAGGAATCTTCTCTGATATTAAAAGTGTATGTCATACCGTCGGCAGAAACGCTCCAGCTTTTGGCAACACCGGGCTGAATTTTTCCTTCGGCATCAATTCTGACAAGACCTTCCATACAGTTGTAAGCAATAAGCTTTGCAGAATCATTTTCTGCTATCTGAGGGTCAAGACACTCCGGGTCTGCTGTAATAGGATAAATAACATTAACAGGATCATCCTCACCGCAGGCGCTAAAAAGAGAAATAATCATACACAATATTAAAATGACACAAATAAGTCTTTTTAACATAATTTTACCTCACAAAATTTTCTTATTGAATTATAACAAATTCACAGCAAAAAATCCATACAAAAATTAACTAAACCTATATTAAATTTTCATTTTTTATGGTATAATTGTTGAGTCGGGAGGTTATACTATGGAAATATATATTTTTTTAGCAGCAATAATAATTTTACAGATTGTAATTATCGCAATTTGTGTCAAAAGTAAAAAGAGTAAAGATTCAGACAAGTTCAACGATAAGCTTATTGAATTAAAATCACAAAATGAATCTCTTGCTCAGGCCCTCGGCTCTGAATTTGAGCGTAACCGCCGTGAATCTCTTGCTTTTCAGAACAGAGTCAGTGATGAAATCAGCAACAATTCAAAGGCTGTCACAGAGTCGCTCGGTAAAATGACAGAGTCAAACTATAAAAATCTTATTAAAATAAACGATTCTATCACTGCTTCACTCAACGGCATAAGAGAATCGATGCTTTCTCAGAACGAAAAGCAGACAAAGCTTGTTGAGGCATCAATTTCTAAAATGCAGGAAAGCAACGAAAAGAAGCTTGACCAGATGCGTGCAACCGTTGATGAAAAGCTCAATGAAACCTTAACATCAAGGCTCGATTCTTCTTTCAAAACTGTTTCACAGCAGCTCGAAAATGTTTATAAATCACTTGGTGAAATGAAAGAGCTTTCAAACGGGGTCACAACCAATGTTACAACCCTCAACCGTGTGCTCACAAATGTTAAAGCAAGAGGCACCTGGGCAGAAATTCAGCTTGAGGGAATTCTTGACCAGACAATTCCCAATATGTATGTCAAGAATTTTGCCACAGTTGAAGGCTCACTTAAAAGAGTTGAATTTGCCGTAAAAATCCCTTCAGGTGACAATAGCGAAAGAGATGTTTATCTTCCCATTGACTCCAAATTTCCTATGGAAGACTATATCAGACTTTGCGACGCAGCCGATAATGCCGACGCAGATGCTCTTAAAATTGCAAGAAAAGCCCTTGAAGACCGCGTTATTGCCGAGGGTAAGGAAATAACCAAATACATCAATGTACCTGTTACAACACCTTTTGCTATTCTCTACCTTGCAACTGAGGGCCTTTATGCAGAAATTGCATCCTCAAGAAACGGCATTGCCGAAAAGCTTCAAAGTGAATATAACATTATGATTGCAGGCCCCACCACCATTACAGCCTTGCTTAATTCACTTTCTATGGGCTTCAAGGCAGTTGCTATCAACGAAAAAGCCAATGAAGTCCGTCAGCTGCTTGCAGTAACAAAGGCGCAGTATGAAAAATTCGGCGTTGTGCTTGAAAAAGCAGGAAAGAAAATTGAAGAAGCAGGCAGAACTCTTGATGACGCAAGAAAGAGAAACGACATCATCAGAAGAAAGCTCAAAACAATTGATGCCCCTGCTGCTGACGAAGCAGACAAGCTTCTCGGAATTGAAGAAGGAACAGAATAAAAAATTAAGAGAAGGTTCAAAGCGAACCTTCTCTTTTGTTATTTATTTTTTTTGCCGATTAAGTCAGTTATCTTTTTAAGAGGTGAAGGAAGTGAAGTCCAGAGCTTTCCTGCTGCAAGCTCAATAAGCTTGGAAGTTGAAACAAGTGAGCCGCCGTGGAAGAGCATAACAACATAAGCCTCACAAACCTCTTCATAGCTTGCATTGCCGTAGCAACCGTCACAAATCCACATACGAATATACATAATAAGAGCAAGTGACTGATACTGTGAAATCGTTTCAAGGGTTACAATAGGATTGTCGCTTTCAAACCCTGCTGAGCTGTAAGCTTTGATAAACAGCTTTGAAAATTCTTTGGCAAGAATCTCCTCAAATCCGTTTTGTCCGTCAATCTGAAAGGCTTTTTTATAAAAGTCTTTGTCTTCTTCTATGCACTTAAAAACCTTCTGAAAGGCTTCGTAATAGACCTCGTTAGCTACATAAGGCTCAATTTTATCATAAATATCAGTTTTAACAATCCATTCAAGAATCTCGTACTTGTCCTGAAAATAGTTGTAAAACGTTGAGCGCATAAAGCCGGACTCTGCGGCAATCATTTTAACGGTAATTTTTTTGAAATCTTTTTTTGAAAGCAGACTTTTGAAAGAGTCAGCAATCAGTTCATTAGTAAGGCGTTTAGGATCCATAATCCACCTCCGAATTTATAACATAATACACTATTTATCAAATAAATGCAAGTTTTATATTTTAAATAAATTTTTCCACAAATATTGCGGCTCAAAAAGGACAACTTAATCTCGGAGGTGGAAAATGAAAAGTATATTCCGTGCTCTGAGCGTGTTATCATTTATTTGTTGCAGTGTTGTTTTAATGCTTATTTCCGTTGGATATTCCAGAATACCAAATGAAATTTCAATGAAAGAATACGATACGCTGACAGCGGGCGGTACTTATATGTGCCAACCAATCAATATATCGGCTAATGCAACGATTAACAGCTCAGATGAATATGAAACCTCCGTTAAACTGTTCAACATTTTTCCCATTAAATCTGCAAAAGTAAATATGAGTGACAGAAAATATGTCGTTCCGGGCGGCAAAATCTTCGGAAGCCGACTTTATACCAAAGGCTTTATGATTTTTAAAATCGACTCTGTGGACACACCTCAGGGTGAAGTTTCCCCTGGAAACAAAGCAGGGCTTAAGGTCGGAGATATAATCCTGAAAGTGAATTCGAAAGAAATTGAAAGCAATAAAATGCTTTCTTCACTTGTTGCATCCTCCGAAGGTGAAACTCTGAAAATAAAGGTTGAGCGTGACGGCAAGGAAATCGATATCAGCTTCAACGCCGTTAAAAGCACTGCCGACTCAAAGTACAAAGCAGGTCTGTGGATAAGAGACAGCACGGCCGGAATCGGTACAATGACCTATTTCGACAGGCAAACAGGAGTTTTTGCAGGTCTTGGTCATGCCGTGTGTGATGTTGATACAGGTGAAATTATGCCTCTTTCGGGCGGAGATGCCGTTGAAGCAACAGTCAAAGGCTGTTACAAAGGCAAAAACGGTACTCCCGGTGAACTGTGCGGAATTTTCAGCGGCAAAAGTTTGGGAGAACTGTTTATAAACGGTGACACCGGTATTTATGGCGTTTTAAGCGAATACAACAGAAATGCGCAGCTGATTCCCGTTGCTTTGCCGTCAGAAGTGAGTACGGGCGCAGTGCAGATTATAAGCACGGTTGACGAAAACGGACCGAAGTATTACACTGCAGAGATTATTAAAATCAACACCGACTCTGCCGATATGCACAATATGGTGATTAAAATCACGGATAAATCACTCATTGAACTGACCGGAGGAATTGTTCAGGGAATGAGCGGAAGCCCCATAATCCAGAAAGGAAAGCTGGTTGGCGCAGTTACACATGTATTTGTGGACAACTCAACCCAGGGATACGGGATTTTCGCTCAGAATATGGTTGAAACACAGCAATCCCTTGAAGAAACACTCGCCCGAAAGCAGGCAAGCTGAAAAAATCCGCTTTGCAAAAGCAAGGCGGATTTATCCTTATTGACAAAATAATATTCTATTTGTTATAATCGAACAAAGGAGTGATTTGTATGTCATTTGCAGCAAGATTATTGAGTATATTTGTTTCAATTTTAATGGCAATCTCCCCCTCCCTGCCCCATTTGTTGGATTTGCCCGCAATTCCGAGCGGTCAGGAGCTGAAGCTTGACGAAAGATTTGAGCTTGTTTGGAACGATGAGTTCGACGGCAACGAGCTTGACCAGACAAAATGGAGCTATAACTGGTGGGAAACCGAGCGTAAAGGCGGATATTGGCACGAGGACATGGTAAACGTTGCTAACGGAAATCTGACTATCACAACAGCTTACCAGAGTGAGCCTCTTCCTAACTATTACGAAGATTATTTTGCTCAGAGAGATGATTTCAAGCCCTATAAAGAGGGCTGGTATTCAGGCTGTATCACAGGCATCAACAAGGTTGAGCTGCTCTACGGTTATTACGAATGCCGCGCAATTCTTCCCAAATCAACGGGTATGTGGTCTGCATTCTGGATGATGGGCCATGACGTGGAAAAAGTTGACAATTCGGGTAAGGACGGCACAGAGGTTGACGTTTTTGAATCAATGTTTTACAAGGACGAATGGTGGGGCGCCGGCGACTGTGTTATAAGCGGAATTGTTTATGACGGTTACGGCCCGGACATGAAAAATGCCAGCATTGACAAATGGTTTGTTAATAACCCCTATGAGGAATATAACACCTACGGACTTGAATGGACACCTGAAGAGTATATTTTCTACATAAACGGTGTTGAAACAGGTCGCCTGACCGCAGGCGGAGTTTCACAGGTGCCTGAATATATGCTTCTCTCCTGCGAGGTCGCAGGCTCAAACGGCGTTGCTTTTGCCGACAGACACGGCACCGGAAAAATGAGCATGGAACCCGGCGACACCGCAGAGTTTATAGTAGATTACGTAAGAGTATATAAGCACAAATGATAAAAATTCTGCTTCACAAAAGTGAGGCAGGATTTTTTATCCTATAAGACATTTAATAATAAATTGCTATTTTCAAACAATTACAACTTCATCGCAATTTAATAACATTTCAAAAATATCACAGAGTGCACAATCGAGATTATCCCATTCGTATTCAATTTTAGACTTCCTTTTTTCACAGACAAATACCTTATGACTTGTAGTGTCAATAAAAATATCCATAATTGTCCGATAATCTTTATTGCTCAAAAAGCAACCGCATTTTAGCCATGTACGAGGTACATTTTTATGTCGGTCCGTATCTTCTACTCTTAAATCAAAAGGTTCTTCTCCGTTTACATCTCTGATATCCGGTGGAGAGAGTGGCAATCCAAAAAGAGTAAGCATTGATTGACCAAATTCAAAACCTTCAGGTTTGAGCAAAAATTTTATATTGAATAAATTTGCTCCATTAAAATTTCTCAAAAAATCAGCATATTCTGACGGAAACGGATTAAAGTACTGATTAACAAAATAGGTATCAATGTATTCTTGCTCCAATGGTGGAAAAAGTTCATGTCTACAGACAGGAACTTTCCCCGGCTTCAACAAAACAGCACCGTTTTTTCTTATTAAAATATCTTCACCAAAAGAAGACTTTAGTTCATTTAAAAGTGATATAAATTTCATTTGTAATCTCCTTTATATCATTATTGCAGTTTCAAGGGCGATTTCCATCATCTGGGTGAATGAGGTTTCACGCTCTTTTGAGGAAGTCTCCTCTTTTGTAACAAGGTTGTCAGAAACAGTGCACAAAGTGAGCGCCTTTTTGCCAAGCCTTGCGGCGGTCATATAAAGTGCGGCAGCTTCCATTTCAACTGCGAGAACCCCCATTTTTGCCCATCTTTCATTGACTGATGCATCATCGCAGTAAAATGTGTCGGAGGAAAGCAGATTGCCCACGTGGTAATGTGCATCAAGCTTTTTAGCGTTTTCAACTGCAAGGTTCAAAAGCTCATAATCCGCAATGGGAGCAAAGGTTCCGGGCAAATTATATTGGTTAGCAAAAGACGAGTCTGTGCAGGCTCCCATACCGAAAATAATATCTCTGATTTTAACATCGGGAGTAAGCCCGCCTGCCGAGCCGATGCGCATAATAGCCTCTACACCGTAGAAATTATAAAGTTCATAGGAATATATACCGATTGAGGGCATACCCATTCCGCTTGCCATAATCGTCACTTTTTTGCCTTTATATTCACCTGTGTAGCCGTGAATTCCGCGGACATTGTTGACGAGCACGGCATTTTCAAGAAAATTTTCTGCAATAAATTTTGCCCTGAGAGGGTCACCGGGCATCAGCACAACCTTTGCTATTTCGCCCAGATTTGCGCTGTTGTGAGGAGTTGACATAAAATCACCCTTTATAATAAGTTATTTTCTTTCACTATTTTTACTATGCGGCTTGTGCCCAGGCGCGATGCGCCAAGAGAAATATATTTTTCGGCATCTTCAATTGAAGAAATCCCGCCGGCGGCTTTGATTTCGAGGTCATCAGCAACGTTATCAGCCATAAGCTCAACGTCTTCAAATGTTGCACCCGAGGTGGAAAAACCTGTTGAAGTTTTAATATAATCGGCGTCAGACTGTGAAACTATTTTGCACATCTCAATTTTTTCTTCATCAGTTAGAAGACAGGTTTCAATAATTACTTTTAGGAGCTTACCGTTGCAAGCGGATTTAACCCTGTTAATTTCATCAAGAATAAGGTCATATTCCTTGTCTTTAAGCCAACCGATATTGATTACCATATCAATTTCATCAGCGCCGTTTTCAACTGCATCGGCAGTTTCGAAGCATTTGGCGGCT